>JAOARG010000005.1 GCA_025210655.1 Bacillota bacterium | reverse complement strand
TTTCTTTTCTTTTTTAAAACTAAACCAAAGAAAACATCTTCTCCATTTTGCTGTGTTTGTTCTATACCACAGAAACGATTCCCATACCGCAAATATGTAATGAGTTTATCTCTCATCTAATAAACAACTGTAGGCTTTATAAATACTGTAAGCTTAGATTTTCTACCTTCTCTAATACGCTTACTGAACAACCATTTTATTAAAGGAATTCTCGCTAAAAAAGGTACTCCAGAACCTGAATTATTAGAATAGTTTTCTTCTAAACCACCAAGAACAGCAATATCCTGATCTTTCATCCTAACTACTGAAGAAAAATTACGTGAGCTTATGTCTGGCGGAGCATCGTCTGCAATACGCTGACCAAAACTAGATTGAATAACATTTATGTCTAAAAGTACTTGCTTATCACCTGTAACGTATGGTTTGATATCCAAACCAAGTTTTGCATCAATTGGGAAATAGTTTCTTATTTCTGAGGTTTGCGGATTATCTGTACCAATTATGTTACGTTGCACAATAGCATAATAAGATGTTTGTCCATTTGAAAACGATGCACGATGTCCATTTAAAGTAGCGAGTTTAGGTGTTGATTTGATTTTTAGATCACCGTTAGTTTCCATAGCTTTAATAGTAGCAAAGAAATTAGGAACAACTCTTCCAAAATTAAATACTGAGGTACTGCTAAATCCGCTAATAATTTTATTAATCGTTTCAGCACCAACATTAAGATCAGTTGTTGGAAAAACAGAACCTTGAGTTGTTGTAGGTACATTACCAATACCCCAACTTACTCCAGCTTCTAATGTGCTAGACACCTGAGCTTCAACAATCATTACCTCAATAAGAATTACTGGAATAGCTTTATCAATACTACTAATAAATTCTTTAAAATATTCAATCTTAGCTCCTGCTCCAGTCACATAAATACTATTCAACTCTACATCAATATTACATTCTAAACCTTCTTTTACTTCTTCTGGTATCAAGTCTAAAATATTGCTAGAGTTATTAGATATAGGACCTTTAGAGTTAGTTGTGTAATTTCTGTTTTGCGGTCTCGCATTTGTATTTAGATTATCATTATTAAAACTAACATTTAGTTGGTTTCTAAAACCTTGCTCAGCAAGCTGATAATTACCTCTTATACCATTGCCTGTTTCCCTTAATTGTGGATCAGACATCATATTTACAGAACGATGCTTCAACTTAATAATTTCAACTTTTCTAACACTCAGTTGTTTTTCTGTGCCAAAAAAATAAATACCATTTTCCTTTTTGAATGTAAATTTGTCTTTAGATAATAAATGCTCATTATTTCTACCTTGTTTTGCATTTATAGTTGCAGCTGTAGACGAGATATTAATTTGTGGTTCAAAAAGCTTTACAAGCAAATCATCAAAGCTAATAGATTTTGCATTCAAAGTTGCATTTCCTGCTTCTGTTAAAGGTGATGCCATAAACATATTAATATCTAATGCCTCTCCTATAGTTTCAATTATATTAACTATTGGTACACTTTTTAACTCTAACTCTAATAATTGAAGTGTTGTATCAACAACTTTAAAGTTTAAATTAGGACTTATTTTATTACTAAGCCTATTACTTTTATCATTTGGGTTATTGATTAAAGCTTTATCAAATACATAGAAATTGTCTCTGGTTTTTGTAAGTATTAGATTATTGGTCAGTGCCAACTTATCCATAGCTGTATCAAAATCTGTTGGTTTAATATAAGCTGTTAAATCTATATTTTCCATGCCAGGTGCATAAAGTAAATTTTTGGCACTTTTGTCCATAATTTCTTTAAAAACCTCATAAAGCACATTGCTATTAAGGTCAACAGCTACAGTCTCATCTTCAGGATTGTAATCAATTTTGAAAGGGTAAACTTCTTCTACAATTTTTTCAATAAATGGTTTTATTGATAAGATATTTTTTGTGAATTCAATAGTGAGTTTATACTCTTTACACAAAAAAATTAACATATCCGAGACCGTAACATTAGAAAAATTATTTTTGATGTTAATAGTATTAAGGTCAGGTGATACATTAATATTTACTTTATGCACATTAGATACGGCCAACAAAAAATTGGGAAGTGTTACATCATTCAAAGAGATATCAGCATCTAGTTTTTCGGCCAAACCAACGTTCTCGGCTGATAAAAGTTGTAATTGTTCATCAATACGTTGAAGCCTTTGGTTGTTTTGGGAATAACCAAAACTAACAGCAAAAAACACCAATACTATTTTTATAAATAATTTCATTCTTATTTTTTATTCAATTAATAATGGATACACCTCTTCAATTGAAGTAACACCATCTCGCAAGAGTTGAATGGCATTTGCTTTAAGCGTTATAATTTCATTCTCCTTTAAATAATTATCTATTTCTAGATGATTGTTCTTTATATGTTCAACCAAAGCTTTTTTTATAGATATAATTTCATAGACAGCCTTTCTACCTTGATATCCAGTAAAATAGCAAGCATCACAACCAACAGCTTCATAAAGCGTTGCAAGCTCTTTCGGAATTGTAAATTGTTCTGGAAAATCTGATATCTCTGCAGGTCTTTCAGTTTTACAATTAGAACAAAGCTGTCTTACCAAACGCTGTGCTATACTTACGTTTAAAGTACTCGCAATTAAAAATGCAGGAATACCCATATCTATCAAACGAGAAATGGTTGCCCAAGCAGAATTAGTGTGAATAGTAGATAATACTAAATGTCCTGTTAAAGCTGCTCTTATTGCCATATTAGCCGTTTTAGCATCTCTAATTTCACCAACCATGATAATGTCTGGATCTTGTCTTAAAAAAGTTCTCAACGTACTAGAAAAATCTAAACCAATATTTTCTTTTAGTTGCACCTGATTAATACCTTCTAAGGTATATTCAATAGGATCTTCAATGGTTAAGATATTGGTCTTATCATCATTTAAAAGCTTCAATGTTGCATAAAGTGTTGTCGTTTTTCCAGAACCTGTTGGTCCAGATATAAGAACAATACCATTAGGTTTTTTTATAGTCTCTAAATAAGATTTGAGTTCCTTTACTGTAAATCCTAATTCATTTAACTCAATATGATCCGCATCTTTACTTAGAATTCTAAGTACTATTTTTTCACCATGAAGTGTTGGTAATGATGATACTCTAATATCAAACTCTTCTAACTCAGTTTTTATAGATATACGACCATCTTGTGGTAATCGTTTTTCAGAAATATCAAGTCCAGCTTTGATTTTGAGTTTATTTACAATAATTGGATACTGATCTTTTTCAATGATAAAGTATTCTTTAAGCTTACCATCTAAACGCAGCCGAACACGACATTTTTCTTCATATATTTCAAAATGAATATCGCTACTACCAATATGCTTAGCTGTGGCCAAGAGTTTTTCTAAAAAATCAGAAGAATATTGAAATGCTTCTGAATTAACCTGTTCTCTCCTTCTAAAGTTTGAAGCTAAAAATTGTTTAATATTCTCCTCGGATTCTGCTACTAATGTTATAGATTTTCCAAGAACAATTTCCAATTCCTGTTTAAGAGAGTTTGAAATATTGTTAGATCTAAATGTAAAACCATATTCATTCTCTTCAACAGGAATAATACCATATTGGTAAGCTTGCTCACTGCTTATGAGCTGCGATAAATGCACTGGTATTTTATAATCTTCTTTTATCATAAATCAAAATACATATAAAGAAGAAGTGAATCCTGTCCAATGGGACAAATACGTTATTCCAAAAAACAGACTCATGTAACCAGCTAAAGGAACTGTGTGAAACTTAGAATAATGCTTAGCAATAAGGTGAGTGGCTAATGCAAATAAAAGTGAAAACACAAAAATGATTAAAAAAGAAATTGTTGAAAATGAAAATACTAATCCTATAAATAGAAGTATATCACCTAATCCAAAAACCTCATTAAAATTAGAACTGAGCTTTATTTTTGCATAAAGGCACACTACTAATAGTAGTATGGATATGAATATTAAATTCATACCAACTGAAAGATAAAATAGCTCAGGCAAGGTACTTTTATAAAATAGAATAGCACCACTAATTGCAAACAATGGAAATAGAAACCAAAATACTTGACGCTCTTTAATATCTTGATATAAAATCAAGCTTAGGCTCACAATTAATATGATTTTTAATATCAGCATTAATCTTTTATGATTTGTTTTGGAGAACCATTTTCATTAATCTCCCAAACATTAAAAACACCGTCACCATCAAAATCAGTAATAGCAGTTGCTCTAGCTATAAATGTGGTATTAGTAGCACTTAAGATTTCATAAGTATAATTACTTGTTCCATTTTCTTTAACTGTTTTTGGAGCTTCAAAATCCAACTCATATAAATCTGTAGTGTATTTTGAGTATAAGTACCTATAAGAAGTCTCATTATTATAAATATATTTTAATTGCATTTGCGCCTCAATGCTTTTTGCCTTAACAACCAATGGCATAAGATTTGGTAAAGCTATAAGCATAAACACACCTATTATTAAGAGTACAATCAAGACCTCTTGCAAACTAAAAGCCTTAGTTTTTCTATTTAATTTGATAATTTTCATAGCACTATTTTTATATAAATCCACACGCCTCTGCTCTTTTAAGTAGATTTCTATCATCCCCCTCTTCCACACCAAAAATTTCTTTTAGATTACGCTTTCTAAGCTCAATAGCACTCCTAGATAATGGAATAATATCAGATAAGTACTTCATTTTAGCTCCTTTAGAAAGTTGATACAGCAACTGACGATCAATCTTGTCTAATGTAAAATCATTGATCATATGGAGACGCATTAATTTTAAAATAGCTTTACTATAATATGGCACATCCTCCATAACACTTTTTAATGCTTCTATAAGTTTAACAAAATCAACATCGCTTTTAATTAAAAAACCTTCTGGATTTAATGACTTTAAAATATTATTAAGACGATAATTGTTATTATGAGATGTAAGAACAATAATTTTGGCTTTAGGAAAAAATCTTCTAATATCCAAGCCTATATCTTCGCCAGAAAGATATTTACCACCCAATGATGGTTTTAAATTAATGTCTAATAAAACCAAATCTAATGGTTGTGATTTTACAGAACGATCTATTTCTCTAGCAGCAGCATCGCAATCTAAACTTGTTTGTATGCTAAAATCTATCAAACCATTTAATTCACATAATTGATTTAAAGCCGCTTTCATAGGCCCAATCATTAGCGGTTCATCCTCGACAATTAGCGTATTAATTTTTTTATTCATTTAGCAACGTTAATTCAAACTCTTATGATGTATTAATTAAAAAATATTGATAGCCAATTTATACAAGATAAGCTTTAAACTGTTAAGGTTTTTCCTTAGAAATCCTAAGTAAAAAGCACAGTCTTATCTTGATTAAGTGGTGTAATTTTATAAAACAACATAGTCAACTACGATACAAAAATCATCATTAATTCAAATAAACTCATGAAACAAATTGCATTAAAGATTCTAAGCATCATCACAATTACCCTCACCGCACCTATTATAGCACAAGACCTACCCCAACCCACAAATATTCAATCACCTAATGCAGTGTCATTAGGTAAGTATGGAGATATTCCTGTAAGTTATTACACAGGTACGCCTGATATTTCTATACCGCTCTATTCCTTAAATGACTTTGGGATACCGTTGAATATTTCAATGAGCTACGATGGGTCTGGCGTAAGGGTCAATAATGTTCCTGGATGGGTGGGACAAAACTGGTCATTGCAATCAGGAGGAGTCATAACAAGGACTCCCAAAGGAAAAAGTGTAGATGAGGGGTGGTATTCTACTTCAGCTGGTTCTTTTGCTAGTTATATGAGTCCGTTGGCTAGGTCTGTATTGAATAATCCTAACTGGAACACAGAGGGTTTTTTCCATGAATTGCAAACTGTTTCCGGTAATTTAGATACTGAACCGGATGTCTTCACGTTCAATTTCATGGGGCATACGGGGAAATTCTTTATGGGAGTTGATGGTGAATGGAAGGTTTCGAGTAGCTCAAACCTTAAAATTGTCATAGACCCAACAGAAAATCGGTATCCGTTCGATGAGAATACAGTACCCTTTAATAATCAAGTAACACATACTGCAGCACAATACCCTGCTCACAAATCAATTTATAAAATTACCGTCGTTGATGATAATGCAAATAAATTCGTCTTTGGGAACACGGACGATAGCATTGAGTATTCAGTAGCCTTTATGGGGCAAACTTTTCGACAATGGCATGCCAATTCATGGTATTTAACTCAGGTTTACGACCGTTTCGATAATCTTATTTATTCATTCGACTATGACAGGGGAGATTATGTGGCACAATTTTATGTGTACGAAAGGTCTGAGGGATGGGATACTTCAGATAATTCTTCAGGATTCAATGTAAGTACTTGTGCAAATAATATTTCTCAATTTGGTATTAATCAAAATAGCGGTATTTATGGTGGGGATTTGATCTCTCCCGTTTACCTCAAAAAAATAGAGACTATTAGAGGGAACATTGATTTTAATCGAACAGAATCATATGGTGATAACTATGCCAATGATATTGATCTCAGGAACTATCTGGAATATTTCCTATATGGAACTGATGTTAACTCAAATCCATTATATTATTATTATCTATTACCATATATAAACATGAATGATGCTTTGTCGAAATTAAGATGGCCCAAATTAACCTCAATTTCAGGATTAAACAAGAACACTGATTTTACTTATAATGATGTAATGGGAGATACGAATAATAACCGACTGTTTCTTATGGGGTTAAGCATTGACGAGCAAAACTACAGTTTTGAATATAACGATTTGGAACAATTACCGCATTATTTATCAAAAGCCATAGATCATTGGGGCTACTTTAGAGGAAATTACAATTTCTATCCATCTGGAAATGCGTGGGGATCAAATAATTTTAACGCATATTATAATGCAAGAAATGTAAGTCCCATTCATGCCAAAAAAGGATCATTAACAAAGATGACCTACCCAACCAAAGGATGGACTACCTTCGAATGGGAGTCAAACAATTATTCAGTTTATGTCTCGGACGACAAGTCTTCGCTTGTAAATTCTTCGAACACCTACACAGGAGGTATAAGAATCAAAAGAATTCGCAATAACGATGGTAAGGGCGATGAAATAATCAAAGAATATAAATACGTTAAAAATTATGATATAAATCAAGAATCAACTATTAGTAGCGGTATTCTAGAGAGAAAACCTAAATATTACTGGACAAACTTCTCTTTTATTGGAAATCAAAATAATTCATACATATTGGATGAGAATTTATTCAGCACTATACCTTCAATACCATTATCAAACGCGTCAGGCACTCATATAGGCTATTCAGAAGTAATTGAGATTCTCCCCAATAATGGGTATAAGATTTATAAGTATACTTCTAATGAGAATACTACTTATAGAGACGAATATAATGCATACTCTTTAAATCCAGACTTAACACCTTATGCTGTCTACAATGATAAAAGTATGCTCAGGGGAAAACTAAAGGGAGTTGATTTAAGAGATAGTAATAACAACCTAAAAAGAAAAACCAGTAGAAACTATAATTTTAACAACTCATTATTTGTAAGAGGCGTTAATATTTCTGTACGTAATTGTAACACCATAGGTGTTGGATTCATAAAGGGAAGCGCTTATAAAAGATATTACTTTGACAACAATTTAGTAAGACAAGAAAACATAACCTACGAAAATGGTGAAGAGATGGTTAATGAAGTAGAATACAGTTATAACTACTATCCAAGTACAACTCTTACCAATGGAAGTCAATATCTTGAATCCCAAAAAACACAGACCTATTCTTTATTAGGCAGCTCTGATGAGGAATATTACCAAAAAGACTATACTTATACATTTGAAGATCCGTCAACAATCTATACGGATCTCACTAACCAAGATTATATAGGTATATTAGAGACAGAAGTATCAAAAAATGGAGATTTATTGTCAAGGCAGCGGGTTGAATATGACTATTTTGGAGATAACAATTCTATTTTGCCAAAGCAATTATTGACTGGCAAAGCTAATGATGATTTAGAAGGGCAAAAGGTTATAGACGCTTATTACTGGGATAATAAGGCTATTGAAAAATTTCACACTATAGGGGGTAATTATACTCAGTTAAAATATTACAGACACTTATTAAACGGTTCTTTTACAACATTACCTTACTCTATGTTTAGGATAGAAGGTGAAGAGATTACCAACACAACGTATTTAGATAATAGAGCTTATGAGATTAATTATACAGGACTAACTCATAACCAAATACTTTCCAAGCAAAGGCTTGTAAGGAATTATTACAGTAACCACATGGTTACATCATACACCTACTACCCAACGAGTTGGCTTTTAAGAACTATGACTAACCCAAAGGGCATTACTGAATACTATTTTTATGATTCTAATGAACGTTTGATAAGAATAGAAGACAAAGACGGTAATACACTTAAGCAGTTCTATTACAATTACGCTAACGATTAATCAGAACCTCATGAAAAAATTTAATATATTTATATACGTCGCTCTCTTTTGTTTGTTCTCTATTTCTGCACAAGAGAGTTATGATCCATATCAAGAAACCATTAATTCTCAACTTTTTTTACCAACAGGTGTTACTGGTGGTGGAAGTATTCATATAAATGTAAATTACAATGTGTTAAGCGTTAACGGGTTTATAGGTGTTAATAATGGCGCCTCAAATTTAAAAACAGGACAAATTGTATTGATCAATACACCATATACACTACCAGATTCAAATTTAGGATATATAACCAACGAAAATGGTGGCGCCACTACAAGTTATGAGCTTGAAATCATAAACAATTGGATAGTTATAAACTCTACAGACACTGATCCAATTAGTTACTTACAGTTTAGCTTATCAATTGACTTAACCCCTAGTGATCCTAATGATAATATCCCAAATACAGCAATTCCAAGTCTAGATGAAAACTATGTTTATGTATTGGAAGCAACAAGGTCGATTAGAGGAAGTTTAAATTCGGCTTATAACATAACTACCAATGAATTTACCCTGAAACAGGGAGTAATGCAATCTATTATTTATTATGATGGACTAGGAAGAGAATCCCAGACTATAGGAATAGGTATTAGTCCAAATAAAAAAGATGTTGTGACCCATATAGAATATGATGCTCTTGGTAGAATGGAAAAAGACTTTTTACCATACCCTTCTGCTTTACAATCTAATGGTTCTTATATCGAATCTTCGATATCTCAAAATGATCTTGAAAGCTACTTCATAACAAACTACGCAAATGATATTGCTCAATCTAATCCAAACCCATTTTCAAAAAAAATACTGGAAGCCTCACCATTGGGTAGGGTTATGGAACAAGCCGCTCCAGGCTTTGATTGGGCAGTGGATAATGGACACACAATTAAGTTCGATTATCAAACCAATAGTTTAAATCAACTAGATCCATTTAACAATAATAATAACAATTATGACAATGTCATTTTATTCGATGTCGTACACCCAAATGACGATACCGAGCAAACGGAATTAGTCTTTATAGGACATTATGCCTCTAACGAGCTCTACAAGACCATTACCAAGGACGAAAACTGGACCTCAGGTAAAGACCATACCACCGAAGAATTTAAAAACAAGCAAGGACAGGTCATTTTAAAGCGTACTTTTAATGCTAATGAACCTCACGATACTTATTATGTATATGATGACTTTGGTAATCTTACCTATGTATTACCTCCAGAGGCATCCTATCAAATCCTAACTCAAGATACGACTGGTCGTATAGCCTCTCTTAGGAATTATCCTTGGGTAGATATGGTGAAGGTCGATTCTGAATTTGCTGAAGAATACAACAAAAAACTTAGCGATTATGAAAACACTGCAATACTAAATGCCGATATAGAAAACGCCTTTGGTGGACAAGGTGGCTTTACGGTAAGTACCTTGGAGGATAGTGAACAAGTGCTGTTAAGTATTAATTTTTCTGCCACCACAGCCTTAGAATTAAAAAAAGGGAAACTGGTTTCCCTCAAAAATTATGGTGAACATAAAGATACCGAATTAGGGCGCATTACAGGTGAAGGTTATAATTATATATTTTATATAAAGAGTAATGCCATACATATTGATGGTGAAGGAAAGTTAAACGGCATCAACCAAGTTTTTAATAGTGCAACTAAACTTACTTATGACCAAGACATTTTATGGTCAAGCCTAGCCAATGTAGATAAGAAATGGGCTACTGGTTATGAAAATGAAATATGGGCTTATGCTAAGGCAACAGGTCAAGATCCGTTGAACGTGTATTTGAATAATAACTATGGCGGACAAGGCGGATTAAACATTACCATAGATGACAATGACAATATAGTGATGAGTTTTAATATTAGTAGTACTAGTCCTTTAAACCTAAAACAAGGTGTGATTGCAAATTTAGATACTAAGAGACGCTTTGATGATCGCTATTTAGGCAGATTGATTACTAACAATTATAGTTATGATTTTGAACTTAAAGATAACAGTATCGTAATCACAGGGTCTGGCACTGGGCAGTCTTTTAATGCTGTATTATTACCTAACTCACCAGAAGATGATGAGCCAATTATTAGTACAGGTGCTGTTGAAGGGCTTTGTTATATCTACCACTACGATGATAGAAATCGATTGATAGAAAAGAAAATCCCAGGTAAGGGTTGGGAACATATTGTCTATGATAAGCTCGACAGGCCTGTACTAACTCAAGATGCCAAGATGCGGCTAAATCATAACTGGCTCTTTACCAAGTATGATACTTTTGGTCGTGTCGTTTATACAGGTCAGTATAGTTACACCCCTAATAATAGCGCTCATAACTCTGGCAGATTAGAATTACAGGAAGATCTTAATGCACAGACTGTTCACCATGAGGTAAGGGGAACTAATAGCACTATAGATGGCATGTCTATAAACTATACCAAACAAAGCTTACCTAATAACAACATGATATTGTATACCATAAACTATTACGATGATTATAGTAATTTAGGACTCAGTGAAGCGCTCTTAAAGCAAGAAGGTGATATCGTATATGATGCTACCATTGCTATGAATACCAAAAGCTTGACTACCGTATCCAAAGTGCGTGTATTAGATCCTTTGGCTTCTACAAACTCAGGGCAAGCAGATTGGATCACTTCGGTGAGCTACTATGATGACAAAGGAATGCCTATCTATGTTGCCAGTAAAAACGAATACCTTAACTCTACAAATGTTGTAAAAACTGATTATGATTTTGTAGGCAAGGTATTGCAAACTGAAAGCACCCATATTAAGGACAGTAATAGCCCTATTGTTATAGAAGATAACTTTGTCTATGATCATGCTGGTCGACTATTAACCCTGACACAAGAACTAAACAATAATGGACAACAAGAACGCATCGTTAGCAACCATTATGATGAACTAGGACAACTGGAAAGTAAGGATGTTGGTGGCTCTTCAACAGGTTTAGGCTTACAGACTGTAGATTATGATTACAACATTAGAGGTTGGTTAAAAAGTATTAATGAGGGTAATACCAATAACAATGACCTGTTTGGTTTTAAGATTAATTATAACAACCCTACGCCACAAGGTACAGCGTTATACAACGGTAATATATCAGAAACTTTTTGGACAACAGCCAATGACAATAATGAGCGTGGCTATCATTATACCTATGATGCCCTTAACCGTATAGAAACTGCTAACTATCATGGTAATTACAATTTAATTGATACAAGCATAGAGGAAAACTATAGCCTTGTAGGTGAAAATGGTACTCCTGGTGTTATTTATGACAAAAACGGGAACATCTTGAGTTTAAGACGTTTTGGATTAAAAGACAGTAATACGACCATAGATGTTATTGATGATCTTAATTATGAATATGAGTCTTTAAGTAACAGACTGCTAGATGTCACTGATACTGCTACAAATGATGGGTTTAAAGATGGAAATATTATAGATGAGAGTGATGAAAATGATTATCTTTACGATATTAATGGCAACATGATTAAAGACTTAAACAAAGGTATTATTGCTATAGATTACAATCATCTTAACTTACCTACTACGGTAACCTTTAACACAGGGAACCCTTTGAGTAATGATAAGATACGATATGTCTATGATGCTACAGGTGTCAAATTAAAGAAGACTGTTGTGGATATGTCAGAGAATAATGGTATTAATGCTAATAGCAATACTATTACCGAGTATGCAGGTAATTATATCTATAAAAAAACTAGTAATTACACTCATAATGGTCAGTTTTGGATAGGTAATGAACTAGATCATGGATTGCAAATGTTCTCACAACCTGAAGGCTATGTTGAACCTGCAAACGGTCAATGGCAGTATGTATACCAATATAAAGACCATTTAGGAAACATTAAACTGACCTACGCAGACAATAATGGAACTCTTGAAGTCATTAAAGAAAATAACTACTATCCTTTTGGCTTAAAACATAAAGGTTACAATGATATCGTGTCGGCTAATGCGAATAGTGTAGCGAGCAAGTTTAAATACAATGGAACTGAATACGAGGAATCTCTGGGGCTAAATCTCTATGAAATGGATTTACGTCAGTACAACCCTGCTATTGCGAGATGGACTTCGATTGACCCTATAACTCATCACTCTCAATCTACATATAATGGTTATGATAATAACCCTGTATTTTGGGCTGACCCAAGCGGTGCAGATGTTATTAAGACTTCTAGCGGTACTAAATACACAGGAGCTGATGCACAAAATATGTTTAGAGACCTTCAGTCAATATATGGTGGTTATAGTGGATGTGAAGATTGTAAGGAAGGCCAAGTTAGACCAAAGATGGTAGCTATTCCTAGAGCTGGTATGGCACCACACAAAACAGAAAAAGAGTACTATCACGCAGGTGGAGTAAATGGTTCTGAAGCGGGTTGGTATTCAAGTAGTGAATATGCAAATATATTATCGCCGATAGCGGATGAGTTATATACTTATTTAGGAGGTAGTCTATATAACTCATTAGCAACAGGTGATTATAGTAAGTACGCTGAATTCGTGGTTTCGAGAAACTCTGTTAATGGGATATATGAGACACTATTAGCAATAGCAGAAATAGGAAACAAAGCTAGGCTAAAGAGGAAAAACTATATGGCAAGTGGACATATTGTTCAAGATAATATGTCAACTATTGGATTGTTTTTACCTGCGCTTAGATTTTTGGGTTCATCTGTAACAACGCCAGAGGGTTTTCTTTTTGGGAGCTTTACAGTAAGGACACCTTGGAATATACCTGTTCAAAGATTCGGTAATATGAATCTAAGTAGACCTGATTATTGGGGACTGCGTTTAGGAAGCAATAAGTTTATAAATAGAACATTTGTTGCTATAAAACCAGAGTGGAATCCGTTAACACAGTATACGACAGGTCTAATTCCTAAAGGTACTTCTATTAGATTTGGTATAATAGGTCCACAAGGTCTAAATTATCCTGGAGGCTCTTTACAATTTATGTTGAACTCAAATAGGGTAATTAATCAAGCTACAAAAATAACAAACTAAATGATAACTGAAACACCAACAGATTTTTTTATCGAAAGGAAGCATAGAGATTATTCTATTAAATATTATAATCTGAGAGAGATTTCTCAAGGCAGCCCAGAAATTGGCAATTTATCAGTTAATGATAAAAACCTATCCAAAAGATATTTTTTTGGTGGTCCACCTATATTTTATGAGAATCATATGCTTGTGCCTTTATTTGTTAGCAAACTCTGTAAGACAGGTTTTGTTTTATGCAAGGTAGATTTAGAGACTCTTAATATGAATTTTATTAGTAGTTTGAAAAAACTAATCTTCTTGAAAGAGATAGACATATCAAGAAAAAGAGTGAAGTACTATGAAAGTATAAATCTTGGCGAATTAAAGGAAATATCTCTAGGGTAATCGCTCAAATTAGTGGGTAATATTTTTAGTAGTCGCTCAAATTAATGGATGGCGAAACATCATTTCACAAACACATAATTATTAGCGAAATAAAATAAATTTTATATTTTAAAAGAGTGTACTTCGGTATACTCTTTTTACTTTTAAGCTCTTAAAGTCTCTGAGAATAACCTACTCTTAAACCTGCTTGCTCAAAATAGTGGGTAATATTTTTACTTAGTTTTTCTAAGGAAAATGCTTTACAAATACTTAAAACAAACAACTAAATTAGCGTCTTTAATTCAGTAATCTTTATAAATGAATTGCACTAAGTGCAAGACAAGTTGCATTAAAAATGGTTTTCAATCTAACGGTAAACAAAGTTATTATTGTAAAATCTGTAAATATAGTTGCCAAGAAAAATACACTTACAATGCTTATTTAGCTTCAACTAATAAAAATATCTATCTTCTACTCATAAATAGTTGCGGTATTACAGATATTTCAAGGATACTACAAATCTCTAGAAATACAATAAGACAAAGAATTTTATTACTGGCTCGTAAGGTTAAAAAACCTTCTATTATAGAGTACTATCAAAGTTACGAAATGGATGAGCTTAGTGCTAAGGTAAATAGTAATTGTGTTATATTGCTTATTCGATAAATCGAAAAACTAAAACAGTTATAGATTTTACAATAGGCAATAGAACAAGCAAAAATCTATCTAAAGTTATAACTAAACTTTTATTATTAAACCCTAAACTCATTTGTACAGATGGTTGGGCTCCTTACAAAACATTAATTTCTAAAAACATCCATATAGTTTCTCGGTACCAAACTAATAGAATTGAGCGTTTAAACCTTAACTTGAGAACACATTTAAAACGGCTAAACAGAAAAACTATTTGTTACAGTAAATGTATAATATTGCTTTCGTCAATTATAAAAATTTACTTTTGGGGAAACCAAATAAAATTTACATAATCATATAAACCCTTGTTCTGAAGCTTGTTGCAAAAGGTGATAATCACCTTGATCCTCTACTTCAAAAACGTCTTTTAATTTACGTTTACGTAATTCTATAGCACTTTTAGAAAGATTAATAAATCTTGGGAGGTCTTTTATTTTTATACCTTTAGATAAATAGTATAATATAGCTTTATCGGTTTGGTCTATAATTATCTTACTAACAATTCGTTGCCTCATATAACGTATTACTGTTTTACTATAATAAGGAGCTTCCGTTGTTACAGTCTCTATAGCATTTAAAAGTTCATTAAAATTAATATCACTTTTAACCAAAAGACAATCTGGATTCAAGATTTTAAGCAATGAATTTATATAAATATTGTTTTTATAAGAAGAGAACAATATTATCTTAACTTTAGGAAAGGTAAAGCGTAGCTTAACACCTACATCTTCTATAAAGATGGGATTATCATTTTCACTTGGCGGAATATTAACATTTATCAGAGCTAAATCTATAGTCTTAAGAGAGTCTATAACACTGTTTGCATCGTTACAATTCTTAACAATATTTAATTTAAAATGGTTTCTTTTAGTATTTAGCCTTGCAAATGCGTCTTTTAAAACACCCACAAGTAATCCTTCATGTTCTACAATAAGAACATTATTGACATTTATCATGTTAAAACTTTAGATGGTTAATCTATAATATGCTATTCAATCTTTATAGGGGAGATTAAATAGTGTCAACGAAAAAGGTTACTTTAATAATTATAACTCTAAATTAAGGAACTTAGTATTAAGAAACCACTCACATTTAGTAAAATATCACTTTCTATTTGTATTACTATACTTTCGCTGAGTTAACTAGACTTCATATCTAACTAAAAACTATGATTTTTACTTAGTTTATCTAAGGTAAAACCTTAGTTATCTAGGAGAAATAAATCATAACTTTAGATAATGCATTTTTTATAAAATGATTGACAATGAACAGGTTATATTTTATAATTCTACTAACCATCTTTTGTAGTTGTGAAGAGCTTATAGAAGTTGAAGATATTTCTAACGAAACAGTAAGTGTTTTGGCTCCGGCTAATAATTCTATTTTAGAGAGCACAATGGTTAACTTTACTTGGCAACCTATAGACCGTGCTGAGTC
>JAOARG010000058.1 GCA_025210655.1 Bacillota bacterium | reverse complement strand
TTGAAGAAGGTAAGATAGATAGCGAGAAAAAAGAAGAAATCTTAGAAAGACACGAAAACCGTCAAGCTAGACAAGAAGTAAGAGATAGACTAAAAGATCTAGACAAAGACGCTTTCACAGAAGAAGTAAACAAACTAGTTGAAGAAGGTAAAATTGAAGCGGATAGAGCAGAAAAAATGATAGAAAACTACGACAAAATGGCTGAAATTAAACCAATCTTAGAAGAACTAAAAGGTTTAGACAAGGAAGAAAGACAAGCAAAGATTCAAGAATTAATCGATAATGGTACTATCTCAGAAGATGGTGTTAAGAGATTTATACACAAGGGTGCTAAAAGAATTAATAAATAATTCTTTTAGCCAAGCATCAACATTTATGTTGATAGCCCAGCATCATCGTAGATGACAGCCCAGCCATATATATTTCAAAATATGAGTCCAGCGAAGTTGTTTCAACTTCTAGAGCAAGGTAATTTTACCAACGTAAAATATTAAAACTAATTTTGCGATTGCAAAATATCCTTGCTCTAGTTGCCAAGCAACTGCTGGGCTTGATTTATGAAATAAAATCAGCTGGGCTATGAAATGCTGGACTACTTAACAAAGTTAAGTGCTAAGCACATTAAACATTTACCTTGAAAAGGTCAATGTTTTAATGTAGTATTCAATAAAGGGGGAATACATATGAATAAAATATCTTTAGTAATTCAATGCGATATCGCTCACAATAGATGTAGTGGATATCTTTGTAATGATGCATTTTACAATGGTGAGGGTATGTTTACAGATGAAAGTAAAAACACTAGATACATGTCATTTACTTGTGGAGGATGTTGTGGTAAATCAGTTGCTGCTAAACTAGAGCATGTAGGAAAGAGACTTCGCAAAGATCCAGATATCAATAAAGAAGATGTTACAATCTATCTGGCTTCATGTATGACAACAGATAATCACCACTATGATAGATGTCCACATATAGATTTAATCAAGGGAATAATCAGAAAGCACGGCTTTGAAAATGTTATAGAAGGTACTTCTATTAGTAAAAGAGCTGAAGGGAAAAGGGAAAGTGGGGAGTATAAAAAATACTAATATTTTTTATGCTAAGCATCAACATTTATGTTGATATACTTTAGTGCCTAATATAGCCTAAAGCTACTTTGACCGCGCCTAATCACTGCTTACAGCTAGCCTAATATTGTTTTTGTTGTTACTTTTCAAAATGAAAAGTAATCGCACTTAAATACAACCTTAGGCTAATTGTTACGCAATGATTAGGCGCGATTGCAATAGCTTTAGGCAATATTAGGCTTAGGATTAAGCTTAGAGATAAAGTTAAATGACTTGACACTAATTAACTCCCATGTTACCATTAACTTGAACAAAATATTAATAACACAAGTACCCTTGGAGGATTTTTATGAGTGTAGAGGTTTGTAATTTATAGTAATTTAATAACTTGTTTTAGCTGTACAGATAGGTGTGGCCTATTTTTGTGTACCCTAAAACTTTGTTAATGACTATTGACTTACAATCTTTCACTTTGAATAGAATTCCTTTATTTATTTTTTGATAGTATAGGTTTATTTTGAACCTACTATTTCATTTGGAATTTTAGCCGTGATTTTTTGAAATCGCGGCTTTTTTAATATAATATTTTGAACCCATTGTGTAATTGTATGTCCATAGTCATTGACTTTATGACAAAATGGAGGTTGAAATAATCATGGAAAAAGCATTAAAAATTTTAGAATTTAATAAAATTAAAGAAGACATTAAAAAACATAGTTCAAGTAATCTTGGTAAGGAACTTATAGATAGTATGATGCCAAATACAAATCCTAACACTGTACTAAACAAGTACGAGGAAACTAAAGAAGCTGTTAATATCATTAGGGAAGGTACTGGTATCAGTCTAGGTGGTATAAGTGACATATCTATGTACACTAGTAAAATAGAAAAAGGCATGTTCCTTCATCCTGAGGAACTACTTAAGGTTGCTGATTTCCTTAGATGTATTAGAAACGTAAAGAAATCTATATCAAAGTATGAGTTTATTGCACCACTTTTATATTCTTACTCACTAGGTCTTGAAAGTTTTCAATCAGTAGAAAAAGAAATCGAATACTGTATTGAAGGTAGTATTGTAAGCTCTAGAGCTAGTAGTACATTAGAAAAAATCAGGAAGAAGATTAATACCCTAGAGGGTAAAAGAATAGATAAACTAAATAAATTCCTTACTAACGATAAAAATACAAAATATATTCAGGAAAATTTCTTTAGTCAAAGGGATGGTAGATATGTTATACCAATAAAAGCATCAGCTAGAAAATTTGTTGCTGGTACTGTTATTGATTCATCATCTAAGGGTTCAACTGTTTATATAGAAATAGACAGTATCAAGGATCTTACTGTTGAAATAATGATGTACAAATCTCAAGAAGAAGAAGAGTGCTACCAAATTCTTAGGACTCTTTCAGGACTAGTACTAGAGCATATGGACAGTATTAAAGGTGCAGTAAGAATAGTTGCAAACTACGATTTTATTTTCTCTAAAGCAAAATACTCTGTAGCAATAGCTGGTAATGAGATTGAAATCAAAGATGATGAAACTATACATCTATTAAAAGCAAGGCATCCCCTTCTTGGTAAAGATGTAGTACCACTTGATATAAGTATTGGGCACGAGTATAGAACAATGGTTATAACAGGTCCTAATACAGGTGGTAAAACTGTTACACTTAAAACAGCTGGACTTATGGTCGTAATGGTACAGTGCGGTATACTTCCACCTGTAGCACCTGGATCTAGTATTTCAATATTTAACAAAATACTTGTAGATATAGGTGATTCACAAAATCTTGAACAATCCCTATCTACATTCTCAGGTCACATGAAGTCCTTAGTAAATATTGTTACTAGATCATCTAGAAGAACACTCGTACTAATTGATGAAATTGGTACAGGTACAGATCCAAGGGATGGTTCAGCACTTGGTATTGGAATACTTGAGGAAATATATAATAGGGGTGCAATCACTCTAGTAAGTACCCACTACAGTAAAATCAAAGAGTACAGTGATATTCACCCAGGATTTATAAACGCTTCAATGGACTTTGACAGAAAAACACTGAAGCCATTATACAAATTATTAATCGGTGTAGCTGGTGAAAGTAATGCACTTTGGATATCAAAAGAGTTGGGGCTTCCTGATAAAATTCTTAATAGGGTTAATGAAATAAATAGTACCCATGAGATTGTATCTCCAAGAAAAATTAGTAGCTTCTCAAAGAAAAAAAGTAGAGTGCAAGAAATAATAGAAAGTAAAAAAGCTGTAGATGAAAATAAGACAATATATAATAAAGGTGATAGGGTACTGATTAATGAAACTAAAAAGTACGGTGTTGTTTTTGATCATATTACAGAAGAAAATAGAGTTGTCGTATTCATTAATGATGAGTATAAAGACTTTAGAGACAATCGTCTTACACTTGATAAAAGAAGAGAAGTACTATATCCAGAAGGCTACGACTTAGATCAACTATTCATATCATTCAAGAGAAGAAAACTTGAGAAAGATATTAAACGTGGCGGATTTAAAAATCTAGATGAACTTAAAGAAAGATTTGAAATGTTGAACAAAGATAAATAATCTGCTATTATCAATAAAAAGACTAAGAAAGGAGAATTACAAATGAACACAATAATATGTGAGAATAGATCATATTCTAAACAAGCTGAAATACACAGTCATCACTATTCTCAGCTAATCCTTCCACTTGAAGGGGATATGGTACTTAAAACTTCAAAACATGAGCTAACTCTAGATGAAAATCATTTGTTTTTTCTACCAACCAAATGCAATCATGAATACTACTCAAAATCTAAAAACAATTTCTTAGTACTTGATATACCTAAAACTGCTGGCAAATTTGCTACAGTATCAGGGGAAGATATGCAGTCATATCAACTAATGGATCATAAATGGAATGCTATTAGATATCTTTTATTAGAAGAACAAAAAAACGGTACTGATAGTAGCCTTATGCATCTTACAAATTATATATATGAACTCCTAAAACTTGAGTCTACTTCTAAGTCTATTGAGTACATTCATAACAATTTGGGCAAAAAACTACTCATTAAAGATCTAGCTAAAATAGAAAACTTTAATCAGTCATACTTTATAAAGTGGTTCCAGCAAAAAACAGGAGTCACTCCAAATGAGTATATAAGAGAGCTTAGAATAAAAAAGGCATCAGAATATCTTAGGGAAACGGATATGAGTATCTTAGATATTTCTAACCTAGTAGGTTATGAAAATCAGTCATCCCTAACTAGACTCTTTAACAAAAAATACGGCATAACACCTGCTAGCTACAGAAAGTTAAAGTGAATATAGGATAAAAACAAGTGAATATAAGATAAGAATTTAATCTCCATGTGAGTTATAATTGTTTCGTAGGTGGTAGGACTTATTAGCCATCATAGTCTGATAGTCAGGTTGTCTGATAGTCTGATAGGAAGGACTTTCGACCTTTGCCATCTGCTTGATATTATAATTTGTGTGGAGATTTTTTGTTTGGCCTAAAATAGCCTAAAGCTACTTTGATCGCGCCTAATCGCTGATTATCAGCTGACCTAATGTTGTTTTGCTATTACTTTTCAAAATGAAAAGTTAAAGAATTTAAACACAACCTTAGGCTAATTGCAAAGCAAGACTTGGGCACGATCGAAGTAGTATTAGGCAACCTTAGGCATACCAAAAATCACAAAAAAACTTAAAGGAGCTTACATGTCTAAAACAAACACTAAATACAAACTACTAATCCTCCTAGGAGCAATTCTTTGGGGAACTACTGGTTCTACTCAGCAACTTGCTCCCAGTGGACTTTCATCACAAACAATTGGAACCTTAAGAATATTACTTGGTGGACTAGCATTAATACTGCTATCTTTCACAAATGGTGAGTTTAAAAATTTAAAGAAAATGTATTTCAATAGAAGACTCCTTACTATAGCCATCATATCCATGGCTGCTTACCAACCCTTCTTTTTTACAGGGATTAAAATGACCGGTATAGCCTTTGGAACTCTTATAGGCATAGGATCTTCACCGATTTTTTCAGGGCTAATCGATATAGTCCTTGGTCATAGACCAAGTAAGAAATGGATAGTAGCAAACATAGTTTCACTATCAGGATGCATCATACTTTTTATAGGGAAGTCATCCTTCGATGTAAACATAATCGGTGTAGTATCCTCAATGGCAGCGGGACTATCATATGCAGTATTTGTCCATTCTACAAAAGGTCTTTATAAAGATGGTAGAAGAATAATAATAAACGGACTTATCTTCACCATAGGTGGAATACTACTCATACCAACAATGTATGGACAAAATATTAGTCCTATATTCACAGGGAGAGGGATTCTTGTAATACTTCATTTATGCTTAATAACAGTAACATTAGCTTATTCTCTATTTGCATTGGGAATAAAACACGTATCATCCTCAGAATCAGTAACACTAACCCTGGCAGAGCCCCTAACAGCATCACTTCTTGGGATATTTGCTTTTAGGGAAAGTGTAACCTTGATATCTGTAATTGGGATTATCATATTGTTTATTGGTTTACTTATTAATGGGGTGCCTGATAAGAGTGATAGACTTAGTCTAGGGACTCCCGAAGGTCACATCTAAGTACAGCCTTCGACTGAATCTAGGGAGATGGCATATATTAGCCATCCATCTAGGTATATTACTATGCAATAAATCCAAGGATAGTTTTACTAAGGTAAAACAACATTGAAATAAAAGATTTGTTACCAAAGGGAAAAATGTCATTGGATGGAGTTGAGTCAACTCTACCTAGATTAGATACACAATATGTATCTCACCTAGACTCAAGCAGAATGCGCAGTACCTAGATGCACGAAGTGTCCTAGACAAATAAAGCACGAGCTATAACATAAGAGAAATGGAGGAAACCACATGGCAACATTCGACGATTTTGCAAAACTAGATATAAGGGTAGGAAAAATTCTAAAAGCTGAAGTTTTTAAAGAAGCAAGAAAACCAGCCTATAAACTATTAGTTGACTTCGGTGAAGAAATAGGCCAAAAACAATCAAGCGCCCAAATCACTGAACAATACACAGTAGAAGAACTAATAGGAAAACAAGTAATGGGAGTAGTAAACTTCCCACCGATGAGAATAGCAGGCTTCAAGTCAGAAGTACTAGTACTTGGAACGTATTCAGAGGGTGGAGTAGTTTTGGTTACTCCAAGTAAAGAAGTAGCACTAGGTGATAAACTAGGTTGATTATTAATCAACTTAGTTTATCACCGCTCAGCACTGAACTAGTTCAGTAGCCTAGCATAAATCCCTGATTTATAGCCCAGCTGAATTTACTTTGTAACTCAAGCCCAGCGAAGTTGCTACAACTTCAGAGCATGGTAATTTTACAATCGTATAATATTATAAATAATTTTGCGTTGGCAAAATGTCATTGCTCTGCTTGCTAAACAAGCGCTGGGCTTGATTTATACAATAAAATCAGCTGGGCTATAAAATGCTAGACTGCTTAACAAAGTTAAGTGCTAGGCCAATAAAATATACCCCTTGACATATCCCTCCCCAAGGGATATACTATCTAAAGTCAAAAGCTAAGAAAAGAAGAGTATTCATACTTATTGCTTTACAGAGAACGTCTGGTGGTGAGAAGGCGGAGTTTAATGGTATGGAGAAAAAAGTCTTGGAGCTGTGTATGGGATTGATCTTGATCATGCACCGGGTTTCTCCCGTTATAGAGATAGAGTATGATAGTACTTGAAAAGGTTCATGCAGTGATGTATGAATAAATTGAGGTGGTAACGCGAAGTATAACTCTCGTCCTCAAGGCATTAGTCTTGAGGATGGGAGTTTTTTTATTATACCGGGAATAAAGTAGCAATTTTGGTTGGCCTAAGGTTGCCTAAAGCTACTTTGATCGCGCCTATTCACTGCTTTGCAGCTGGCCTAATATTGTTTTCTCTAACTTTTCAATTTGAAAAGTTAAAGAATTTAAATACAACCTTAGGCTAATTGCTACGCAAGGATTAGGCGCGATTGCAATAGCTTTAGGCAATATTAGGCCCCGACTAAATTCTAATGTATCACCCAAATCCAACAAGTACAAATCGACTTCTTAAAACAGAAAGTTGTAAAATAAATAGGAGGAAATTTACATGAACAAATTATTTGATGATTTCAACGAGCACATTGAAAACAGAATTGGTAAGGTTGAAAGACTTAGAGAGCTTGGATACAATCCTTATCCACAGAAGTATGAAAGAGAAAATATGATATCGGATGTTGTAGTAGGGGGAACTTATAAGCTTGCTGGTAGGATTATGCTTCTTAGGGGAATGGGTAAAAGTACTTTTCTTAATATTGAAGATCCATCAGGTAAAGTACAGTTGTACATCAATAGCAAAAACGAAAACCTTGATGCAGATTTAATTAAATTAATAGAAGTAGGAGATATTATAGGTGTCAGCGGTGAAGCTTTTTTAACTAAAACTGAAGAACTTACTATTAGGGTAAATGAACTATCTATCCTTACCAAGTCCGTAAGACCATTACCAGACAAATTCAAAGGTTTAACAGATCCAGAAGCTAGAATTAGATATCGTTCCCTTGATATGATTATGAACCCAGATGTAAGGGACACTTTAGTCGATAGAGCAAAAGCAATCGCGTCCATTAGGTCATTTATGGCTAAAAGAGGATATCTAGAAATGGACACTCCGATACTTGATATGTCTTACGGTGGAGGAGAAGCAGCACCCTTTATTACTAAGGTAAACGCCCTTAGTTCAGAAGCATACATGAATGTATCCCCTGAACTATATCTAAAAAGATATATAGTAGGAGGTATTGACAAGGTATATACTTTTTCTAGAGCCTTTAGAAATGAAGGAATTGATAAGACACACTATCCAGAGTTTACCCTATTTGAATGTTATGAATCTTATGCTGACTATAGGGATATGATGGATCTAATGGAGCATCTTTACGAAGAAGTATTCATGACTGTAAGAGGAACAACAAAAGCTACTATAAACGGAATAGAAGTAGATTTCAAAGCACCTTGGAAAAGAGTAAAAATGCTAGATATGGTTTCAGAAGTATGTAATATAGACATCAATGACCAAGATGCTTTAAGAAACTATATTAAGACAAACACTGATACAGACTGTTCAGACATGTCAAAAGGACAAATGATCTACGAATTATTTGAAACATTCTGTGAAGAAAAAATAGTAGAACCAACATTTATCATAGACTACCCATACGAAACATCGCCACTATGTAAAAAACATAGAGACAACGAAGAACTAATAGAAAGATTTGAACCATTCGTAGTAGGAATCGAACTAGGAAACGCATACAGTGAATTAAATGACCCAGTAAGACAAAGAGAACTACTACACAAACAATCAGAAGAGCTAAGAGGTGGACTAGAAACAGCATCCCCAATGGACGAAATCTTCACGAAAGCAATAGACATCGGAATGCCACCAACAGGAGGCCTAGGAATCGGAATAGACAGACTAATCATGTTTGTAACAGGATCAGACCATATTAAGGATGTAATTGGATTTCCGATGGTTAAGCGTAGTGCGAAGCACTATTAGGCATCAGCATTAATGCTGATAGGTTAGCATCATCAAAGATGACAGCCCAGCATTTCATAGCCCAGCCATATATATTGCATAATATGAGCCCAGCGAAGTTTTTCAAACTTTTGAGCAAAGAAATTTTACAATCGTAAAATATTTTAAATAATTTTGCGTATGCAAAATAACATTGCTCTGCTTGCTACGCAAGGGCTGGGCTTGATTTATGCAATAAAATCAGCTGGGCTACAAAGTGCTAAGCTGCTTAACAAAGTTAAGCGCTAAACTAAAATATTAAAACTTCCCATGAAGTTTCCATATATTTGTAGTATAATATCCTTGGAAGAAAAGAGGGGATTATAAATGGGACCAGCAATGTTAATTTTTATATCAATGCTCATATGGGGTAGTGTTGGTTTGTTCGTTAGATTTGTTGATTTACCCGCTACAGAGATTGTGTTTATACGTGCTGTGATTGCGGGGGCAATTCTATTTGTTTATCGTTTGATTTTTGTTAAAGAAAAGAAGAGAATTCCAAAGAATGAAATTGTACTTTTGGTATTTGCAGGAATTGCCCTTAGTTTAAACTGGTTATTCCTCTTCAAGGCATACAAATACACAACCATAACAATAGCCACACTTTGCAATTACATGTCACCGGTATTTATCACAATAGCGGCATCAGTATTTCTAAAGGACAAGATAACCTTCAAAAAGGTAATTTCAATAGGAATGGCTACAGTCGGACTGGCAATAGTAGTATTTCAAAATTCAGGAGATCCTGCCACTGCAAACAATCAGCTATTAGGAGTCTTATACGGCCTAATGTCAGCTGTGCAATACGCAGTTATTGTTATACTGAATAAAAAAGTCAAATACGCATCAGGACTTGATATCACACTTATACAGATACTAAGTTCATTGATAATAATGACACCAATAGTTTTCTACAAAAATACAATACACTTTCCAAACATGAGGTCACTATACTTTGCAATTGGGATAGGAGTAATACATACAACAATACCGTATCTCTTATACTTTACAAACCTACATAAGTTGCCAGTACAAAAAGTAGTAATACTAAGCTACTTCGACCCAATATCAGCAGTATTCTACAGTGCCTTATTACTTGGGGAACCCTTAACAATATTCCATATAGTTGGAACTGCACTTATACTAGGATCTACTGCAATAACAATGGAGAGACGTAGGAAGGCTAAGCTGAAGGAGGGAACCTCTTCATCTTAGGAGCAAAGCAAAAGCTTTGAGGTTAGCATCAGCACTGATAATGCTGATAGCCTAGCTGAATCTAATTCTTGATTCAAGCCCAGCCATATCTTTTGATATGAGCCCAGCGAAGTTTTCCAACTTCTAGAGCATGGGTATTTTACAAAGGTAAAATTTCATTATAAGTAAAAACTTCGTGATAAAATATGTAATCATAATTGTTTGGAGGATAAAAAATGAAGGTTATTAAGTTATTATTAGTAGTGCTTCTTGTTTCATCTATTTTTCTAGGATGTTCAGGTAAAAATACTGTGGAAGTAAATGCAAAGGAAAATTCTGTCTCGAGCTCTACAGACAGCCCTGTAGAAAGTGATGACATTATTACAAAATCATATGACTTACATGATTTCAAAAGTTTTGACGTTTCTAATAGTATCAAGGTAAAGATAAGCAAAAGTGATACATACAGTGTAAAAGTAACTACTAGCCAAGATGTCTTTGATATACTTGATATAAGAGTTGATGAAGAAACTTTCATAGCAGGATTCAAACCTAACATGCAATTAAACAATGAAGAAGTTTTTATAGAAATCACATGTATGGATGTAAAAGACATTAATATTGTAAATTCAGCAACCATAAGGATAGATACACCCTTTGAAATGAATGAAGAGAATAAAATCAAAGTAGTAAACTCAGCATATCTAAATGGAAATCTGTCAGGCAAAAGCATAGAGATGGAAGCAGTAAACTCAGGGAAAATTAAACTATCAGGAAGCTTTGATAATGTAGACGCAAAAGCAACAAACAGCGCATCAATAGACCTAACTAACTTAACAATAAAAAACGCTAAAGCAACACTTGCAAACTCAGCAAACATAACAATTGGTGTAGAAGAAGAAATAAAGATAAAAGCTAATAATTCGTCTTCAATAACTCTACTAAAAGGAAAGATTGTTGAACAGTCAGTTGATGACGGATCTAATTTAATCATTAAGTAATACTATTAAGAAGGAGTCTTTGTGGGGCTTCTTTTTTAGTGTAGACAAGGCCTACACATGGCCTAATATAGCCTAATGCTATAATTACTATTCGCGCCTAATAATCACTTTGTAATTGCCTAAAATTGTTTTAACAAAGAAAGAATAGATCATGAATCCTTGAATAATCAATTGATTACAAGATTGTTTTTATTATACCAATATGTTTATTTAATTAACTTAAAAGGAAAATCTTACGCATCTTCCTGAGAGAAATTGTTATTTATGGTATGATTGTATATAGAATTACATAAGGAGGACTACTAATGGAATTAATATATTTTTATAGCAGAGATTTTTCCAATTCTACGAAGTACAAAATTCATGACCCAGATTTTATTTTTAATAAAAACTATGAAATAAAAACTACCGAAAATGATATAGAAGGAAGTCGTACTATAACAATTAATGTAAGTTCAAAGCAAAATTCATATAATATATTTCAATCTAGAGAAGAGAGTAGTTCTTTACAACAGTTATCTTGTATAGTTGGTGCTAATGGTACTGGAAAAACAAGTCTACTAAGAGCTTTACATAGTATGAATAATAAATATATTGAAGGGTTATTATTGTATATTGATGATAATAGTAATTTCATTGTAGAAGTGCCATACTTAAACGATGATAATCGAATAAAACTGAATTACAATGGAAAAATAGTTGATTTCGAAACAGTTATTTTTGACACATCTTCATCAGTATCAGACAAATGGATAATTTCTAACGCATATGATAACACTTTCGGATATGTCAATTGTGAAAACTTGTTAACACCTGAAAGAGAAATCAATGAAGAAAGCAGATTGTTTAGTAGCCCTTATAAATTCGATAACTATAATAATACATTAATTGATGACATAAGATCAATTAATGTATGTAGATTCCTTAGGTTATACAAACTAGAGTTTTCACATTTTAGACTACCAAACGAATATAGTATAATAATTAAAAACGACTTATCATTAGAAGCAAATCACTATATAGAGAAACATACCAATAGCAAAAATAGAAGAAAATTAGTTCAAGTTATTAATTCGAGTAGTATATTAAACAATATAAGGGAAAAAAAGCACACAATAGAATATATCAAATTGCTTTTCCTAATTGAAGTAATATCACTATCATTTATTGAAATAAACGAACTAATAAAAGATTCAGATTTCAACTATGAAATTGATGTACTACTTGAGTCAATAAAAAATTGGTCTAACGATGATATATTAATTCGCAATACTATAAACAATTTGACACATATCATAACACATTTTTGTAAAGATAATAATGACTCAGATAGATCAATAGACACATTTCAAATGAAAATAATGGATAAAGAAACACTAAAAGTATATGTTCAGACTATTGTTACAGAACTATATAGTATTTTCGAGCTTTTGAATATACTCACAAATAAAAATATTGTATCATCTGGGAAAGACGCATTAACAACTTTTTCTGTAAAACAAGAATATGATATTAGTACCTTCATAAAAATAAATGAGTCATTCACTAATATACTTGAGTCTAATATACACACTAGAATTTTTTTTGAAATAAAGTATAGCGAACCATATAGTACTGGGGAATTTTCACTTTTAGCTCTTTTCTCTAAAATTAATATTGCTATCCAATCAAACAAATCAGATTCACTAAAACTAATTTTTATTGACGAAATAGATTCCTATATTCATCCTCAATGGCAAAAAGATATAATATTTAACTTAGTTGAGTTTATTAATGAGTATGATGCTAAAACTCACATAATTATAACTACCCATTCTCCAATAGTATTGTCTGATATACCAAAGGATAATGTTATAAAATTAATTAATTCAGGAAATATCGTTAACGATTATGAGCAATGTATATATAACGATGGAGAAATCGAATCATCATTCGGCTCAAATATACATAACCTCTATAAAGACTCATTCTTTCTGGACAGCACAATAGGAAAATTTGCATACTCACGTATTACTAACTGTATTAAATTTCTGACTGACTATGAAACTTATCTACAAGATAATATATCTGAAAATGATTTTGAAAAGAAACATATCCCAATTACATCTATAAGTGAAAAGCGTAAAGAAATTGAATACATAATAAGTATAATTGGAGAACCCATCATTAAGAAAAAGCTTGAGAATATGTATGAAAAAGTTTTTACTCAAAGTAATCAATACTATAAAAAAGAGTACTATAAGTTACTTGAGGAAAAGAAAACTCTTGAGAAAATGGTTGATTCAAGTTCTATTAATAGTGTTATGAAAATACTTGATAGAAAAATATTAGAATTACAAGCAAAGGCTGGTGAAAATAATGATTAAGATTAATATCGATGAGAATACTTTTTCAGAGTTGCAAAGTATTCACTGGGAATGGTTTGAACAAAATTATATTAAAGATGCCATCAAAATTCGAGAAAAATATGAAAAAGATAATAGTTCCTTAGGCAAACTAATAACTCATATATTAGATAATAATAATATAAAACTTCTGGTTGTTGGTAATTCGACATTATTTAGTGAAAACATATTACACCTTAACGAATTTATTGAAAACATTCTAATTGAGTATCCTTGTATATTCCAAAGTAAAATAAAGTCAAGTGTTAAGACTTATTTATCAAGAATAAGAACTCAAATGAGATTACTTCAACCATACGATAAACAAGGAACTGAAAACCTAAAATGCCAGTTAAAATATTTCCTAGAATCAAACTATGATATTTTGAATTTATACATATTTAACCTAGATGAAGTAATTAATAATGTATCGGCAATAAAGAAAGGAAATCGTATAAGCGGTTTTTCCGAAGCAAGTTTTGTAACTTTCAAAGAAGATTTATTATCAGAAAATAAGTTCAACAAACTTACCTCGGAGCTAAATAAAATCTTTGTATATAATGATTTTTTAAAAGAAAAAACAATATCATTCAACAAAAATGGTGAAAAACTAAACAGAAGATGGTGTGCATACGATTTTGTTACAGCTATCAGTTTATCTACTTGTCCAATATGCAATAGAAATTATATTCATACGTACGAATCTAAACCTGGTAAATGTAGAGCTGATGTTGATCACTACTACCCAAAATCAATATATCCATTTCTATCTATATGCTTATACAATTTTGTACCTACATGCCATACCTGCAACTCAAGCTTTAAAGGTTCTATAGACACATTTCTCGTGAAGTGTTTATATCCATATACGGAAGAGTTTGGTGAAAATACAAAATTCAAAACAGAGTTCTACACAGATTGTGACACTACTTCTGTAGAAAACAATAAATTACTTAGCGGTGAAGAGAAATATGATATTAAATACCTCTATGGAAATTCTGACAATTTCAAAATCTCACTTGAATGCAATAACAAACATGGCGAAAATTACAAAGTAGAAAACTCAGCTAATATATTTCATATCGAGAATCTCTATAATTTCCACAAAGATTATGTCCGCGAACTTATAAAAAAAGCCATTGTATACAATGAAAGCAGAATAGATGAAATATATAATAACTTCTCTGAACTATATGAAAATAGGGAAGAAGTCGTCAGAATGGTTGTAGGAAATTATATTTGTGAAGAGGATTTAGGAAAAAGGCCTCTAGCTAAGTTAACTAAGGATATTTGTGAGGAGTTAGGATTAAAATAAGGAGGTGTAATAATGGAGTATATTTACTTTTGGTCAAAAAACTGTAGTGATGCAATAGAAGAAAAAGGAATTAATTTATCATGTTACTACAATATTATTAAAACTATCATTCGAGATAAAAAAAGCAAAATAGATTCAATAGAGTTGGAAATTAAAAATTCAGATTTCCCACACAATTTTTATGGCGATAGTGTATCATCAATAATAGCATTAGTTGGAGAAAATGGTACTGGAAAAACTTCATTTATTGATTCTCTCATCAAATATAGCAATGGAAATAAACTTGATGAAAAAGAATATTTTTTCATCCTTTTAGATGATACTAACACTTTACAAATCATTGGAACTGATTCAATATTATCAAAACTCAAAATAATACAATCTCAGAGTAACTATAATATTTGCAATGTTGACAAAACCCAAAAGGATGTATTTCGTTCTTTTGAATATGTTAAATTTTCACACTATTTCACATCTTACTATTCAAAAATATGGGACACAATAGGATATAATACACATGATTTATCAACTAATTTTCTATTTAGAGATGATCATTTTAACTCAGACTATTCTAATCGGCCTACATACACAAAGATTAGACATCATGATATTCTGTGTATTCACGAATTAATGATGTCTAATCTTGCTAATATAAATACAATTGATTTCATAATACCTGATAGAATTAATATTACAATCAGACCAAAATATTCTAACCTTCGTTCTGATTTAGTCATTAAACATAAATTGAAAACTAATGAAATAGATAGTATTTTTAATAGTCATATTTTTGCTACCAGAGAAGAAAATAATTTTTCGAAATTATTGATAATACAGTTCATCTACACAATAGGATTATATACTGTTAAAAATTCGATGGATGATAAAAATAATGAATTTGCAATAAGGTATCTTTCAGAATTTACATCAACAATTAGTAATATCAATACTATAGACATTACTGATAAGCAAGATTTAAAATCTTTATCTGATCAACTCTTGAGTCAGTATTGTCCATTTGATAATGGAGATGAGTTAGTCAATTTTTTATATTATTTAAGTATGATTGAATTGATTGATTGCGATGAAATATCACGTTATAAATTTTCTATCGATAGGTCTAACATATCGTATTTCCAACGATTACTAGCACTTTATAAAACTGATTTTATTCAAGAACGTATTTCATTTGAATGGTTAAATAAAAATGATAACCATAATGAGTTTAGCTCTGGGCAAGAGAATATTTTAATATTATATGCAAGAATCTACAAAACATTAAAAACTATCTTAGAGATAAATCAAAATAATAAAATTGTTATATTACTTGATGAACCTTGTGCTTCTTTTCATCCTAACTGGGAAAGGAGATTTATCTCAGATTTTATAAAATTTCTTGAATCTATAAAATCTACATATCCTAACATGACTGAAAAATTTCAATTAGTTATTACAACAAATACACCTTTCATTATTTCGAGTATACCATCTGATAATATTATTACATTGAGTAAAACAAAATCAAATATATCAAGAAAGACTTTCGGTGCAAACATCCACACACTACTAAAAGACTCCTTCTTCATGACTGACACAATCGGCGAATTCGCAAAGCAAAAAATCAAAGCAGTCACTAAAGATCTATTAGAGAAATCAGCCATAGAGATTGAAAATGAAGAGGGCCGTAAAGAGGAGATAGAGTTCATAATAGATAATATTGGAGAGCCTATTATTCAACGAAAATTGCAGGAGCTATACAATAACAAGTTCAACAGAGATCAGTCCTCATATGAAAAAGAAATATCTGAACTGAAATATAAGTTGAACGAATTAGAGAAATCATCCACAGCTGAAGACTTTGAAGATATAGATACTATCATAAAGAAGCTCCAATCAAAAGTAGATGAAATGAAAAATAGAATTGTTAGTATGGATTAATTGCAATTAAAATTTTACCTAAGTAAAATATCCATGGTCAGACTTACAACAAAAGGATGCTTTTTGTTTCGCAAAACCACAAAGATAAAGTGAACTAAGACATTTCACTTTATCTTTGTTAGCTTTACTAGTCGATTAGAACAGCTAAACACTAGTCGCTATGTTTTCCTAAAAAACAAGCACTAGTCACACCAAACAACTAAAAAAAGTGCTATAATAATAACTGAAACAAATTTTCTAACAATCGGAGGTATAACAATGAAAGAAAAAATCTTTTTGTCCTCTCCACATATGAGTGAAGAAGGATATGAAATGAAGTACATACAAGAAGCCTTTGACACTAACTGGATTGCTCCTCTTGGTGCCAATGTTAATAATTTTGAAACAGAACTGGCTGAAAAGGTTGGTAGCGGATACGGTGCTGCTCTTTCTGCTGGTACGGCTGCTATTCATTTAGCTCTTAAGGCCTTAGAGGTTGGGGAAGATGACATTGTATTTTGTCCTACTCTAACTTTCTCAGCTACAGCAAATCCAATTATCTATCAAAAGGCAAAGCCTGTTTTTATTGACAGTGACTATACTACCTGGAATATGGACCCTGAGTGTTTAGAGAAGGCCTTTGAAAAACATCCTAATGTAAAGGCTGTGATTGTTGTCCATCTATACGGTATTTGTGCTGATATGGATAAAATCATGGAGATTTGTAATAGACATGGTGTCCCTGTAATTGAAGATGCTGCTGAGTCACTTGGTGCATACTATAAGAAACAGCACACTGGAACTTTTGGTAAGTTTGGTGTATTTAGCTTTAACGGAAACAAGATTATCACAACTTCAGGTGGTGGTATGCTTGTATCTGATGATGAAGAGAAAATCAAAAAAGTTCGTTTCTGGTCTACACAGTCTAGGGATCAAGCTAGACATTACCAACATTCAGAACTTGGTTTCAACTATAGAATGAGTAACATAGTTGCAGGTATCGGAAGGGGACAACTTAAAGTTCTTGATGATAGGGTAGCTAAGAAGAAGTATATCTATGAGTACTATAAAAGAGAGCTTGGATCACTGGAAGGTATTGACTTCATGCCAGACAACGAATGGAATGATCCAAACTACTGGCTAACAGTAATGACTACTAGGGGAAAAGTAACTCCTCTTCAAATCATGGAAGCTCTAGAAAAAGAAAACATCGAATCAAGACCAGTATGGAAACCAATGCATCTACAACCATTCTTTGAAGAGTATGACTATGTAGGTACTGGAGTAAGTGAAGACCTATTTGAGTATGGTGTGTGTCTTCCGTCAGATACGAAAAATACTGATGAGGATCTTGATAGGATTTGTAGGATTATAAAGAGTTTGTTTTAATAATTTGGTTAGGTAGATAGATTGTCTGATTATCTAATAGTCGTATCGATTTTTAGCTGAAAAGGGGAATCGCAAGTAACTAGTTATTGCTAGGTGAACCGTTTTTATTAATAAAAACTAGGGGAAAAGGAGAATCTAAGGACTTTGAAGTGTCTTAAGTTTTTCCTTTTCCCCTAAGCTTTTTTTGAAAAGCTGATTCCCCTAGCACTATATAACTATAGTGCGATTCACCAACCAACTTCAGGCTGATTAAAAGCTAATATTCTGAGTATCTCTAATGTAAATAAAACTACAAATAGTTCTTTTCAAACAATGGAACTTATTTACCATAGATTAGTTTTTAGACTTTTGATATAATTCTCGTGAAAAGGAGGAATGACGTGAACTTTAAAAAAATAAATGCCACTATTCTTATCACACTATTATTACTATTCACTGCTTTTACATATGCTAATGAAAACCAAAAAAACTACTATCAGAAGACCATAAGTCTAAATGAATTTCATTCACTTCCTATTTCTATCGGAGCTAGTGACCCTAACATACCTGCTAGTCTAATTGATACTGGACAGGTACTGTATTTTAGAAATATTCTTGATACTAGATTCTTTGATGAAGATTATCCTGCTGTAGAGATTGAGTCAAGGTATAAAGTTATTGATATTGTTGAATTAACATCAAAGAACTTATATGTACTTGCTGAAAAAAAAGATAAGATTATTAAAGTATTTTCTAAAAATGAATTTGATAAATTCTATAATGAGTTTAATAAAAACAACATATATATCAGTTATTTAAACGGTGGATATAGTGTATTTGATAATACTTTTAGAACCTTAGGAGTAAAGGGGAGTCTAAATAGTGAATCCACAAGTAGTATACGTTTATTCGAAGGTGATATGGAAAAATTCAAAATCACTTCATATAACTCAAACGGAAGAAGTAGTATCTTATCCTATAATGGCTACTATACTCCCATTGGAAATGTAATTGCTGGCAAATATCTAGTTGAACTTAGTACACTAAGGGAAAATCACCCTGAATTTTGTGAACTTATTTCTTTGAATACCCGTCCCTCCGGTAATATAGCGGAAGAAATATCAATCCCTGACCAGTGGAAATCTAATTATTACGGTTCCAAATTCAAAGCATACAGCAACTTTTTAAAAAATAGTAAGCAATTAGAATATGTAAGCAAAGACACTTATAAGTTTGCAAAGATCACAGACTTTAGCAAATTCCTTGATTTGAAGCAAATAGAAGGACCAATTGTATATTCTACAAATAGAATATATAGAATTCATAAAATACTTACCTTAGATAATCATGGATCAATTAAAAGCGAATTCATAAGCCTATTGGATGTGACTAAAGAACGTGAAAATACCAGTACTTTAATATCAAGTGTTGAAGAGGCAACTTACAATACTGGTGTAAGAGCTGTTATAGATAAAGAAGGCATTCATATGGTAGCTATAAGTAATTATGGTCCAAAGCAATATAATACTGAAATAATTAATTCAAATTCCATTCTTTACAATATGACTGACTATCAGCTTATGCTTCTCTCTATTTACAGGGATGACTAAGAATATATATAGTCTACAAAATCCTTAAGGTAAACTTTTCCTTAAGGATTTTTTGTTGAGGGAGTAGTTGTATTTTGCTATAATTTTCATATGTAACAAAATTAATTAATATTTATTGGGGGATATTTAATGAAACACATCAGAAGTCGTTACACAGTGTCTTTACTTATCATAATAATGACACTATTTGCAGGTCTTACATATGGACAAGAAGAGACAGATAAGTACTACCAATATGATCTCACACTGGACCAGTATCATTCAATGCCAGTAGCAATTGATATGGGAAATGGCCCATACAATACAACATATAACTTCCTAGATAAAAATAAGACAGTTACTAGAAATCTTATTTATAATACATCTGGATTTGATCCTAATACGCCTTATGTACTTATAGAAACTAAGTACAAGATAAGGGATATAGTTGAATTCCCTGGAATAAGTACGGTATATGTTCTTGCTGATAGAAGGGATAAAATAGTCAAAACATACTCACATGATGAATACAACTCACTTGATGACCATTTAAATGAAGTAGGTGGAAGAATAAAGCATACTTCTAGTTTAGACTTTGCTGGACAAGAACTAATAGATTCGTATGGTGTTGCCAGCGGTGTAGGAAAAGAAGTTTCATCTACAGTATTATTGTCAAGAAATATACTTATGAAAGATCAGATAAGACCTTTCTTTAATCCCGACATGGATATGTATGTTGACTGCTACGGTTTATCTATTGGAAATGTCCTTAAGGATAAATATGCTTCTGACTTAAGAAATATTCAAAAAGATCATCCTGAATTTTGCAAATTTATAAAAAATAATAAAGATGACTATGACAAGGAATACTCTTATATAGAAAAAATCGAGAAGTTCAGTGATTATTATGGTGCTGATTACATGATAAGTATTGCTGATTTTGGTATTCTACAGTTTGTAAGCAGTGAAGACATTACTTTCAAAAATAGAGAAGAATATAATAAGTATCTTAAGGATAATAATATAAGCAGTGATTCTAATTACTATACTTTTGATGACCGTGTATTTAGAGTATCCAAGTCTTTCCGTATTGATGGTGAGGGAAAAGCAACTTCAGAAAGTACTATACTAAAAGAGTATACAGCACCTACAAATAGAAATTTAATCAATGCATTTACTAGTGTTATTGACAATACTGGATTTAGAGTAATCATAGGTGGAGAAAGTGGCTATCAGTTCACTTATCTAAGACCTATTCAGTTAAAAGCTAAAAGAAAGTCTGCCGAAGAAGCAATAACTGCCTTACCTACTAATATGTACTTTGATGAAGAGGAATATTATAATGTAACTGGACTTGTCAGAGTAGGAGATTCTGTATTTTTCTCTCAGGATGTTAACAAGTATCCAGAAAGGGTAGAGAGAAATATAAAACTGATTCTTGATAAGTTTAACGATGAGGAACTTAGCTATTTAGGTATCTACAAAAGAAAGTTGTTAAGTCCTGCTACAACTTCTAAAGTGGCTTTTAGTGACTTGACTGTAGGTAGATATATATCTGATAAGAACTACCTATGGATAAATGGCAGCTCAGATAGTTTTGCACATTTTACTAAAATAAAGATTACTGACTATAGCTTAATGAGATCATCATTATTACTTGCTACAAATAGAGATATATCAAGCCATAAAAGTACTTACACATATTTTGGCGGAATGATGATTGAATCTCACCCATGGGGTTTTTTACTAGTGAATCCTAATGATGATGTTAAGTATAGAACTTATTACAAACTTCCGTTTTCAGTAGTTTACAACTTCAATCCTTTTAACAATCTAATTAAAAATACTGAAATAGAAAATGAATCCTATTGGAATATAAAGGACTACTATAAGGGTGATATTAGCCTAACCACTAAGATAAATGGTATTGATTCAGTAGTAAAGTATAAGCTACTTGAAGGAAATAATAACTTTACAGTTGATGACAACATTGTTTTCCACAAAGCTAGAAAACTTGATGATAATAGTATTGTCACTATAGAACTGACATTTGAAGAAGATAGAATTACTGTATCTTCATATTAAAACTAAATCATATCTTAACCTGTTGGAGTTTTTCTTCAACAGGTTTTTTTGATTATTTAAAGAACCTTTGGATAAGAAAAAGTAAATTATTTTTCCATAAGTAGATTAATCCTAAATATTTTTATACAATATTGTAAAGATTCAGAAAATTATTTCAGGAGGGTTTTTATGCGGAAAATTTTATTTAGTGTTATTCTTTTACTTTTTGTCATTTGCTCATCTACATTTGCTGATAGTAAATATGTTGAGATTCGAGCATACGATTCAAATGACGTTCTTATTCCTAATATACAGATTGAGATTATAGACAGCAAGGATTTGAACAAAATAATCCATTCTGCTTTCACAGGAGAAGATGGTACAGGAACTTTCAATCTCAAGCCTAAAGAAATGACTAGTAGCAACTATTATAGAGCAGATATAAAATACAGGGGAGTTTACATAGCAAGGGATTATAGATTTGATGGAAAGATTTATCACGGTGGTGAAAAAGTCAAAACTAAAATAAGCTTGGATAAAGATTTTGGAGCAGACAACTATTATAGAATGAATATCCCTGAAAATGGTCAAGTTCCTGTAGGGTCAAGAATTGAAATTAGGAATATGGAAAGAGATATCCATAATGTATTTGTAAGAACTTCTACTAATAAAACACCAGTAATTATGAATCTTCAAGATAACTTTTCCTTTTGGTTTTCTAATGATTTTTACTGGGCTGCAACAAGTAATTATGTCAATGAAGGTGATTTAACTTTTGAGTTTTATACTAAGGATAATATTACTACTCCTAAGTACAAATCCAAACCATTTAGGGTAACACCGGTTAAAAATAATATTGAAAATGTATCCTATAAATATTACTCATGGAGAAATATTAAACAATCTGACTCAAGAGAAATGGCTACCATATGTGAAATTGAGTTTGAATTAATCGGTCAAATTATTCCTTATCTAAATTGGGATAATAGAGTAATTGGAGCCTATGAATCTGAGATTGATAATATAAAAATTCTTAGCAGTGGAAACTACGTCGGTGATGCCAAGTACGTTTTTGATGGGGATTTTAAAACAGCTCTCCAGAAGGAAAGCAGCTTTAAGGGTGACAGTATTGAAATAAATCTTGAAAATCCTCTTCTATGTAATGGCTTTACTATAGTAACAAACAATTCAGTAAATGAAAATGAAGGCCTAGATTTTTATGGATCAAATGACGGCATAAACTGGACTAAGATTAATACTATGTTGTCTTCAAAATATCAAATTGATGAAAGAAAGTACCTAACTTACGTAATTACTGATATTGGTGAAACATCAAGTATACCATTTGAAAATGATAAATTGAGCAATCAAAGTCCTCACATAAAGATATCTGACAAGATGTTAGGATTTCTATCTAAGCTTACATACTATCCAGATAATAATGCTTTAACGATAGATGAACTTGTTAAAAGCAAACCTGAACTTAGTAGTATTTTGTACAAAAGTATGCTTGAGGGAAGATTCAAAAAAATTTCCCACTATCAGATACTCCTTTCAGATAATTGGGGCAATGGTTTTGGAGCCTATGCAATATATGATCCCCTAAAAAGGTCTGTAGTATTCTCATTTAGGGGTAGTGATTTTACCGAGAAAGAAGATCTTAAGACAGACATTGGTCTTGCAGTGGGAATAGAAAGCTACACCCAATACTACCTAGCTGAAAAATTTGTTAAAGATGTATTAGAATCACTAGAAATCACAGACAAAAGAGGCAAGGTGTATTTTACCGGCCATTCCTTAGGGGGATATTTGGCAAACCTCGTTGGAATGCACTTTATTGATATGAATAAGTATGATATATCGGTAGTTACTTTTGAAGCTCCAGGATTATCAAATGACTACTTTGGTGTTTTTTCCAAAGATGAGTCAGTAAGAAAAGTAGCAAAATACCAAGTTTCCAAGTCTCCTATAAGCGAAAAACAACTATTAAATATTAAAAACAATGCCTATGATAATTATATAAAAAATCTTCTTATTTGTGATGATCCTGTATCATTATTTGGTTATCATCCTGGCAGAGATTATATTGCTTCAATGCATCATATTTACATTCCTGAAAAAGAGAAAATCTACAACGCCCTGTATAATCAGTTTTTAAGTACTCACAACATGGAAAAAGTACTTAATAGGTCAGAGTTTTTTAATGAAGAGGGCAATATAAAGGAAATGTATCTAAATGAGTCCTTTATCAATGATATGAACCTGTTTATAGTCACAGTTAGGGGAAAGGCACTATGGACCCTAAACGAAGCTGGAAAGACTATTATCAACCCAATTGAAAGTTTAAGTGATAATATATCCTCTAGCGTGGAAAAGAAAATAATTCCTAAGGATTCTATTAGTCATGAAGAACTCCTCACAATGGTAATAAGAATGAAGGGGCTAGAAGACAAAGCTAAAGCATTTACCTTTGAATGTCCTTTCAAAGATGTTCCAAAAGATCACTTCATGTACTCAGAGATTTCTTTCGCTGCTAGTACTGCTTTAGTGGCTTCTGAAAAAAATGACATTTTCGGATTAGGTAAAGCAGTTAATGAAAACATGTTATATGGATATATGCTTAATTTAATGGGCTATCAGGAATATAATAAAAACAACCCTAGACCAGATGCTGAAGCTGTAGGAATTGCATTAGCTAGTAAATCAGGAAACAAAATTCTTACTAGGTCTGAGATAAGGCAAGTTATATACGGGACTATAATGAACAAACACATTGACGGTACACCTATGATTGACAAAATCAATCAGAAGTGGGCCCAAGAAGCTGGGTATGTTACGGAAGAAGAGATAAAGGCTCACAAGGCCAATAATTCAGAGCGAACATACTTTGAAAAACTTTCTTATATCATACCAAAATCGGCTAAAGTTTCCCAGATAAAAGGTAATGAGAATTATATCATGTCTTCATTTGGAAATGATACTAAGTACACAGCATCAAGAATCGATTATAACGGAACCCAAACATATATATATGTTGTCCATAGTGCAAATGCTAAGAAATTCTTTAAAACAATGAAAAACGCATACAAACTACCAGTTAATGGTTTGACAAGACATGATAATCGTGTGAAATATAGTGATGATGCTTTTTATCTAGCTGGTAAAGACGGTGACAAATTTGTTAACAAGCTTTATATCAGTGAAGGAAATACAGTTTACATCATAAGCATTAAAGCTTATCCAGATCAAGTAGATGATAACTTATATGATATGTTTGATTCTGTAGAGCTTAAGTCACCATATTGATTAGCATTGATATTTTGAACCCAAGTACATATGGGATGTACTTGGGTTTGATTTTAGATATATTGTAATATCAAAAGCAATTTGCTATAATTTTTTTATTAACACAATTAACATACTATAGGGGGAAAGTTAATGAAAAGCATCAAAGTATCTTGCACAATGTGTTTGATTTTAGTAATCATAACACTATTTACAGGCCTTACATATGGTCAAGAAAAAGTAGGAGCTGTTGAAAACACACAAAAGTATTATCACTATGATATGAGCCTTGAGGATTTTCACTCATTAGCTCTTAAAAGCTGGAAGATTGGTGGAGATATTCCTAGAAGTACCATCGATATCGGCGAAACAATAACACGCTACACTATTATTGATACATCTTATTATGACGAAACTAATACAGCTGCTATGATGAAATCAGATTACAAAGTACTTGATATACTAGAAATTGGTTTTAATAGCGCATATGTTTTTTATGAAAGGCAAGACGAGATTGTAAAGGTTTTTACTAAGGATGAATTTGATTCTTACAAGAAAAACTTTTCTAACAATGGTGTTCTATTTTATATAACAGACGCTAACAAAAGTGTTTTTAAAAAGGTATTTGAGGAAAAGGGTGTTCTTAATAGTTTAAATACAAAAATATCACCTTATAGAGATTTTCAAAAAGACTCATTCTTAGAATATGAAAGATTTTCCAAGGACAAGGGTTACAATGCTTATAAACTATCTTTAGGAAACGTAATTGCAGACAAGTATTATGTTGATATTAAAACTATTAAAGATACTCATCCAGAATTTTGTGAGTTTTTAATTAAAAATGCTGACAAATATAAGTATTTGAATAAAACTTCAATTGATAAAGCAATAGAATATACTTCATACTTCGGAGACGGATACAGACCAAGCAGTGATTTTATTGGAACTGATCACTATTTTACTTACCACAGTAAGAATACCTATGGTTTTTCTAGCAAATTCAAGTTTGACAAATTTTTAGAAAGTACAGGACTTAAGTACAAAAAAGAAATAAAGTCTTTTGAAGGCAAATTATTTAAAATCCGTAGAGAAATATACTTTAGAAAAGACGGATCAATTAAAAAAACTGAATCAGCTCTTATAGATGTCAGTGATAAAAGCTACAACTCTGACGATTTAATAAAAGCTGTAGAAGAAGTAGTTAATAATTATGGTGTTAGAATGGTTTTCAGTTCTAACAATCTGGTCTTCTATCCACAAGAAAATTATGATCCGAATTTCTATGCGCAAATAGACCCAAATAATTATATTGTTAATAAATACTCAGGATATGAACATAACAGTATCACACCACCTAAAATATATAATGCTAATGGGTCAATTGTTCATGCAATAGGGGATAACAATATAGCGAACGCTACTTTAGATAGTATGTGGGAATATCAATTAAGTCTTTTAGGAATTTCGAAAACTATCAAAGAGCCTACTACACAAGCTAATAAACTTGAATTTTACGATCTACATTCCGGCGTTTATAATTCAGGATTAGAAAACATCAAATTGGTGGTAACTTCTAATCATATCCTGCAATTCTTTACTCGTGATAGTAATCTTAAAATGAATATGATAGATTTCAATGAAACGTATTATAAAACAGGTAGAATCGTAGATAAAGCAAATCATATTGTACATTATGCATTTTCTAATGACATGCTTATAGATTCCTACCCATGGGGCCTTGAAATCAAAGATAAGATCAATCCAAACAATAATATGATTTTCTACCGTGTACCTTACTACTACACAACCAAAGTAACTTCTTCTATATTCACTAACCCTGTGCAGCATTCAAATCAAGGGGATAATTGGTATTGGGATTTAAAAGATTACTATAAGGGTGATATATCATTTGTATCAGTAAAAAATGGTGTAGAAACTGTAGAAAAGTATAAACTTTTAGAAGGAAATGAAAATTTTGAAATAAATAGTAGTAAGTCAATAAAACATAAAGCACGTAAAGTAGCTGACAATACTATTATCACTATAGAACTAAACTTTGAAGAAGATAGGATTATGATATCTTCATATTAAAAGCAATTAATCTGGACAATTTTCTTTGTCCAGATTTTTCTGTATATGATATAATACTCATAACATTCATTTTTTATAGGGGGAAAATATGTTTAACAAAAAACTAGTTTTAGGGACACTATTAGCTATAACATTATCTACTTCATCCCTTGGGTTTGCAGAGGGTAATGATGATGATTACTTAAATAATACTAAGTACACTCATGCACTTAGCACTGCTGGATTACTTAAGGGCTCAAACGGAAGTTTCGACTTACAAAGAAAACCAACAAGGGCGGAAAGTTCTGTTATGCTTATTAGAATTATTGGAAAAGAAGAAGAAGCCCTTAAAAAAGATTATTCACACCCTTTTACAGACGTACCTGATTGGGCAAGTCCATATGTTGGTTATATGTATCAAAAAGGTTTAACCAAGGGAATAAGTGCTAGTAAGTTTGGTTCTGAAGATCTGATTAACGGAAATTCTTTTGCGACTCTTATGCTAAGATCTCTTGGCTATGATGATAAAGCTGGGGACTTCTCATGGGCTGATGCTCTGGATTTTATGTATGAGAAGGGTATGATTCCAGATTACTATGCTTTTCAGCTAAACAAAGAATTTAAGCGTAAGCAGATGGTTGAGCTTTCTTATGTTACCTTAAAACAAAAGTATAAAGACTCGGATACTAGACCAATCGAAAAACTTATTGATGAAGAAGTAGTAACATATAGTGATAAGCTAGATGGATTCTTTGAAATACGTGAAGAAAAGCTAGCTAATTTTAAAAATAATAGTAATGAAGAGGAGATAATAACAAAAAATGATAATAAAAAGGAAACAGTGACTACTGTAGAAAAGAAAAAGGAAGTAGTTAAAGAGATAGAAGAAAGTCCTCGGGTAGTGAAATTACTGGATAAATTTAATACTGTAAATACAACTGTAGGCCAAGAGGTTTATCTACCAAATCAGGTACATGTAAAGATGGATGACGGTAGTGAAGCTGATTTTGGAATTCGTTGGGATCAAGATCAACTAAACGACTCAAAGTATAAAAACTATTATAGGGCTATTGAGCCAGGCTCTTATACTATAGAGGGTAAAGTTTATCTTCATGAGTATTTTGACGTCTCAATTGATGTAGCCGTTGAAGGAAAAATAGAGTTTACAAACAAGGGGCTAAGAAAATTAGTCGATAGAATAGTTTACAATAAGGATATAGACAAAATTACTTCAAATGACCTCCTAAATATTAAAGAGCTTGATTTTATTCCTAAGGACTACGGTCTAAGTAACTTTAAAAATATCGAGTTATTGGCCAATATTGAGAAAATAACTTTAAGAGCCTATTCTGAGAATGTTACCTTTGATGATCTTAGTAAATTAGATAATCTAACTTATTTGAAGGTCAATGATATAAATCCTGATAATATAAAGGATATATTTGATATAGAATCTTTAGAATACCTTGAAATATTCGCTAGTAAAGATTTAGATAATTTAGACGGAATAGATAATCTGACAAATCTTAAAACACTTGTTATTAAAGATTATATAAGGGATACGTCAGGGCTTGAAAAGATAAAAGATGATGTTGAAATTACTTGGATGAGAAAAAGTTACGAAGAAACTGCTAAATTAAATGCTCAAGTATTTGAAGCTGAAACTAGAAATAATAAATTAGAAGAAAATCAGAATTATGCAGAGGAAAAAGCTAAGGATATAGTAGCTGAAATTATTTCAGATGATATGTCAGATGAAGAGAAAGTAAAAGTTATTCATGATTATATAGTTACACACGTAAAATATGATCACGAAAACTATAATAAGAATACAGTTCCTTCTGTGGATCATACTTTGTATGGTGCCTTGGTGAATGGTATGGCTGTTTGTGATGGATTTGCCTATTCCTTCGATGAATTGGCTAAGGAGGCAGGTCTTGATACAGAAATAATCAGAGGTAATGTCTTCGCAACATCAGACGATGCTCCATTATCAGGACATGCTTGGAATATTGTTAATATAAATGGCAACTATAGACATGTAGATACTTCAAGTGGCAATCTAAGAAACTTTAGTGATCCTATTAGATATGACTATTTTAACAAAACAGGTCAAGAATTCTGGAATACCCATAAGTGGGATAAAAACAGGTATCCAAATGCTGATTAGTTTTATGCTCTAATAATTTAATAGTAACAATTTATAACCCTTATCATGGAATTTATTCTCGGTAAGGGTTTATTTCTTCTACATATCTCCCCCAATAAAAGGGCAGGGGAGAAAGTCTTACATAAATACAAATAGTCAATATTACATTTGTATAATATAACACAAGTCACATCTATTACGTAATGTTTATAGTTTCCAGAAATCCATTCCTTAGACGAATGAGTTGAAAACACACAGCCCCATAGATACCATTCACCACGAAACAGAGTTCTACAAAATTCCAACCTTACTGGAATCCACTCAAACAACCATATCAACCTTGTTGATATTCAACTTGTGTAATATTAAATTTCTGTATTGCACGATTCATTAAACATTCTTTATTTGCAAGTACAATTCATATTTACAGACATAAGATAAAGTAATATAATGATATTGAGAATCAATGTCATTGGAGGCGTGTAGATTGAACAGCAATTATATGGTTAAGAATATCGATGATTTTTACTCCTACTTTGTTGAGGAGTGTAATTTTGTACATAAAGATACAGGTATGTATTCTAAATATATTGTAGATAAAGATATAGGAGACGGTTACCTAGAGAAGATTTCCTTTAATAGCGGTATTGAAATATGCATTATTGATCTTAGATTAAAAAAGTCACTGGGATTCAAATACCAGATGGACAAGATGCCCATGGAGATTAATTACGTTGTATCTGGAAATGTTTTTAATGAAGTGGATGATTTGGGTGAATTAAACCTTTCTAGTGATAAGATGAGTATTTTCTTTAGGGACACAATGAAGGGAACTATGAAGTTTGTGGAAGGTAGACACATAAGATATATTACCATTATGGCTGAAGACACTTTTGTAAATAGCAATATGTCTAACTCGAAGGAATACTCGAAAATTTTCAAGGATAAGTCCCAGGGCTTTTACAAGTATCTAACAGAACCTATAAGACCTAGTTCTGAACTAAAGTATATATTTAAGCAAATGTTAGAATGTGACTTTTCTAACGCAGTTAAAGCACTATATTTGCAATCCAAATCTATTGAAGCATTGTCACATGTTATAGAGAAGAAATTTATTAGATCTAATGCTTCAGAAAACAATCTCTACCTTGATAAGGCAAGTAAGGCCTCTCTCGATAAGGCGCGAAATATCATTGAGGACAATTTATCCTCACCACTATCAATAGCCGAACTATCTGAATCAGTGGGGTTAAATCAGTATAAACTTAAAAAATCATTCAAGCAACAATACAATATGACAATCTTTGCCTACGTTAAACAACAAAGAATGATGAAGGCTATGGAGCTTCTTAAGGAAGGAGAACTAAATGTTAGTGAAGTGGCCTATGAGATCGGCTATATAAATATTAGTCACTTTTCTAGAAATTTTAAAAATGTTTACGGAAAAAATCCCAAAGATTTTCAATTTGGGCTATAAATACTCCCTTATGGAGCAGAATAAGAGATTAAATGATTATATAATTCAACTTGTGTTGAGAAGTATAATCATTTTCATTTTTTTGCGAAGGGAGGTAATGTAGTCATTTATGACTACTAATTAATATGATTAACAGTATTAAAGATCTTATTTTAATTTGTTCCCCAAAGAAAAGGGGTTTTATTATTTCTGTATTACTTGGTCTTTTATCTGTTCTTTTCTCGATTCTACCATACTATATGATTTATAAGATAGTAGTGCAATTATACCAAGGCAGTGGTGATGTAAGTAAATATATAATATTTATCTTTATATCCCTTATTATGAGATTTGCTTTTTTCGCACTGTCTTCTTATATATCCCACAGCACAACAGCTGATTTACTTAGGGATATCCGTATGGAAATTATCGAGAAACTAAACAGAATATCTTTAGGAAAGGCTCAAGAGTATGATAGCGGCCACTATAAAAAACTACTAGTAGATGATGTTGAAACACTAGAAAAATTTATGGCCCATAGTATCCCAGAAGTAACTAGTAGTATCGGTATAAGTATTTTTACAGGCGTTTTACTAATAATAATGGACTATAGACTTGCTATTTCAGTTCTCATAGTAATCCCAGTAGCCTATAAAATCTTATCTGGCATGATGGTCGGATGTGAGGAAAAGATGGAGAATTACGGTAATTCATTAGGGGAAATGAACATGTCACTTATTGAATATATACAGGGAATGCAAGTTATCAGAACTTTCAACAAGACAAGCAGTTCGTCTAAGAAACTTTCTGCCTCTATTGATAATTTTAGATACTATGTTCTTGACTGGTATAAGGGATGCTGGAAATACATGACTGGATTCAATGTACTTCTTAAGGCTAATCTATTACTTTTAATACCTGTAAGTGGAATTCTTTATTTAAATGGAAGTATTGGTCTTGGAAAGATTGTGTTTTTTCTACTTATGTCTTTCTCTTTCTTCGTTCCCCTTGTTAAATTAGGAGAATTTACAGATACATTCCCCATGATACAACAGTCATACTTTGTAATTCAAGAGTTTCTTGAAACAGCAGAGATGGACTATAAGGAAGAAGAGATAAAACTAGAAGACTATTCCATAACTTTTGAAAATGTATCATTTAGCTATGTAGAAGGAATTAATGCACTTGAGAACATTTCCTTTAGTGCAAATGAAAAGAAGCTTACAGCTCTTGTAGGAAGCTCTGGATGTGGAAAAAGTACGGTAGGTAAATTATCAGCTAGATTCTGGGATCCTAGTCAAGGTAGTATTTACATAGGAAATGTAAATATCAACAAAATTCCCATGAATCAGCTTATGAATACCATAAGTTTTGTTTTCCAAGATACCGTCATACTTAAGGACACTATTAGAAACAATATAAGAATGGGAAAACCAAATGCAAGTGATGAAGAAATACTTAAGGCTGCAAAACTTGCTTCATGCGATTCTTTTATAAACAAAAAGGGTCTTGATACTATGGTTGGTGGTCTTGAAATGTCCCTATCTGGGGGAGAAAAACAAAGAATTGCAATTGCTAGGGCAATACTTAAGGACGCTCCAATAATAATTCTTGATGAAGCGACGTCTTCTTCAGATAGTGAAAATCAAATGGAGATCCAAAGAGCCATTAGCAATCTTTCTAAAAACAAAACTGTACTGGCAATTGCCCATAGATTGTCAACAATTACTGATGCAGATCAAATTGTAACCCTAGACAAGGGAAGCATTTCTCAAATAGGTAGGCATAGCAATTTGCTAGAAACTGGTGGTAAATATAAAGAACTATATGATAAGTACAAAAAATCACTAGGATATGACCTTACATCTAAGGAGGTGATGTGATGTTTAAAGCAATGAAAAGAATCATAAATCTATCAGAAAAATTCAAATCTAATGTATATAAAGGAATACTATACGGTATACTTGATAGCTTTTCATCATGTCTGCCACTTATAGTAATGTACTTTTTTATTATGTCCCTAGCAGATAAAACATTAAATATAAATATACTTATCTTCTATACATTGGCCCTAATAGGATCCAGTGCTCTGGGATATTTCCTAAGATATAAGGAAATATCAACAATTAGTAGTGTCGGTTACAGTGTAATCGCCCAGGAGAGAAAGGATATAGGAGGACTACTTAAAAGCATGGCCCTAGGACAGTTTTACGGTTCTACACTTGGTGAGATTAATACAATTATCACCCATGAACTTACTCAGATTGAGTTATATGGTATGCAGCTTATATCAAAAGTAGTCTCAAGTATTGCAACCCTGACTTTCACTTTTATATTACTATGGACAATTAATCCAATTTTAAGCTTGGCATTTTTCTCTGGTCTACCACTTACACTAATACTTGGGAAAATTATTAGAAAAATGTATGTATTATCAAGAAATCTATCGGTCAAATCCCACAGCGAGATCACCGACAGCACAATAGAGTATACTCAAGGACTTTCAACAATTAAGGCCTACAATGTAGAAGATATCCATAAGAATAGAATGAAGGATCTTTTCACTAGTTTTTCTAAAAACACTATAAAGAAAGACACAAAGATTATTCCTCTTCTACAATCATATTCATTTGTCATGTATATGGGACTTGGAATTGTAACACTGATAGGAAGTAGAATGTATGCCCAGTCAACAATAGACTTCTCCTTACTTCTTATGTTTTTAGTTGTAGGCATACAGCTGTATCAACCTTTTGAAATACTTTCAGCTTATTCAGGAACACTTACTTCAATGAATAGCAGTCTTGATAGACTTGAATATCTCAATCATATGGAAGTAATTGCTGAAGGCAGTAATAATACAAGTCCAAAATCATATGATGTACAGTTTAAGAATGTTTCTTTCAAGTATGATCACGATGAAGTAATAAAAAACATCAGCTTTTCTTCTAAGGAAAATAGCATGACAGCCATTGTAGGCTCGTCTGGAAGTGGAAAAACCACCCTTATGCAACTTCTCCTAAGATTTTGGGATTTAGAAGATGGCGAAATACTTATAGGTAACAATGATATTAGAAGTTATAGTATAGAAAAATTGATGGATATGTTTTCTGTAGTTTTTCAGGATAATTATTTATTCAAGGATACTATTGCTAACAATATAAGATTTGGTAAAGAAAATGCCAGTAAGGAGGACTTAATCAAGGCCTCAAAAAAAGCAATGTGCCACGATTTTATAATGGCTCTTCCCGAAGGATATGACACTCTTATAGGTGAAGGTGGTTCAAGCCTATCTGGGGGAGAAAAACAAAGAATTGCAATTGCCAGGGCCATTCTAAAGGATTCGCCTATAATTATACTCGATGAGGCAACAAGCGGAGTGGATCCAATAAATGAAGTTGATATCCAGGAAAGTATCCATAGTCTAATTGAAAATAAAACTGTATTTGTCATAGCCCACAAATTTTCATCAATTATTCAGGCTGACAATATTATTGTTATGGACAAGGGAGAAATAAGTCAAATTGGACGCCATGATGAGCTTTGTATGGTAGATGGTCTTTATAAGAGGCTATGGGAAAAGCAGACAGGAGTGAATAAATGGAAGATCAAAGAAGCCTAAAAACAATAAAATTTGTTGGATATAGACTTATAACTAGCTTAATCTTATTATTAGCCATTACACTTCTAACGTTTTTTCTGCTCAGCATGTCAAAGGTTGATGCCACAGATGCTTATATTCATAGAAATGTTATGAAACCAGATGCAGAAACGGTAAAAATGATAGAGCATAGACTTGGCCTTGATCAAGCAATACACCTTAGATACTTTAAGTGGATTAAAAATATCCTTAAACTAGACTTTGGTAAATCATTTGTAACAGGTGAAGATGTATTAACAGAGATCTTAGTATGCTTTTCTAGAACTGTAAAAATGGTAGGTACGTCAGTTCTACTAATGATAGGAATATCCCTACCACTTGGAATTTTAGCAGCCAGTAAAAGGGACAGCTATATAGACAATTTGATAAGCGGATTCTCCATGGCTGGGCTTTCAATGCCATCCTACTGGTTTGGATTTATTCTTATATATATCTTTTCCATAAAATTAGAGATCTTTCCATTTGTCTTTAAGGATAATTTTTCTTCCTATGTTTTACCGGCAATAGCACTTTCAATTCCATTTACAGGAATAATGATCAAGATGATACGTAGCAATTTTCTCGAAAGACTTGGTGATGATTTTGTTAGCTATGCAGTTGCAAGGGGAATCCCCAAAAGAAAAATCCTCTTTAATCATATTTTAAAAAACTCAGGTGTATCCTTACTTGCACTGCTAGGACAAAATATTAGTAATATTTTTGTTGGAACAGCCATAATTGAAACAGTCTTTTCAATAAAGGGTCTTGGTAGATACGGCCTTGACGCCATATTTGCCAGGGACAATCCAGCAATCAATGGATATGTGCTATTTATCGCCATGTCTTTCGCCTTGATAAATATAATAACTGACATATTAATTATTAGGACAGACAGAAGGGTAGGTGAAAATAAGCTACTATGATTAATATTAATAACAAAAAAACTTTTGTAGCTTTTGTCATTCTATCTACAATAATGCTCCTGGGAATTATTATCCCTGAGATTAACAATTTTGACCCCACTTTTATTTACCCTCAGGGTAAATTTCAGTCACCAGGTACAGTTGGATTACTAGGTACAGACAATCTTGGCAGGGATATCTTTATTAGGCTTTGTGCCGGTGCAAGATATTCACTTACTATGGCTACTACAATAGTATTTGCTATATTTATTTTCAGTCTATTACTGGGAAGTATTCCAACTTACTTTGGTGGCAAAATAGATAGGCTATTTGTAACACTTTGTGATTTAGTTATGGCATTTCCTCAACTTGTACTTGTTATGGTTCTTATGGGCATACTTGGCAAAGGGTCAGGAAACCTTATGTTTTCCATGATTTTCGCCCAAACTCCTTGGTATGCAAAAATAGTAAGGGGATATATGCTTGAAGAGAAAAATAGGAAATACGTAGAGAGTGCTATTATATCAGGTTCAAGTTCTTACAATATTATATTGTGTCATATTATACCCAATATTTTACCTGGTTTTATAGTATATACACTTACTGGTATGGGAAGGATTATCCTTGAGTTATCAGCATTCTCATTTTTAGGACTGGGTGTAGACCCAAGTATTCCAGAATGGGGAATGATGCTTAGTCAGGGGAGAAAATATATATTCAGCCATCCAGAACTAATGCTTTATCCTGGCTTTATGATATTCATTACATCTTTAGGATTCAATTTGCTAGGTGATGGACTAAGGGACACATTTGACAAGAGAGGGGCTGTAGTTTATGGAACTAATGAGACTTGAAAACTTCAAAATTTCATCAACTAGCTCCACTATAGTCGAAATAGACAATATGAAAGTTACTAGAGGTAAAATACTTGGAATTGTGGGACGATCTGGTTCTGGAAAAACAATGACTTTCAAGGGAGCTACAGGTCTTATTTTGGAAAGAGGATTAGATATTTCCGGTAATATATACTGGCAGGGAAAAAAGAAGAAAGTATCCCATATGAGAAAACTTCTTGGTAAAAACATTTCATATGTAATGCAAAACCCTATGACGTCCTTTAATCAAGTTCATACCATAGGATATCACTGCTATGAAACATTAAGGTACAACTTGAATCTTGATAAAAAAGAATCAAGAGAACTAATATGTAAATGGTTTAGTAGGTTTGCTTTACTTGATCAAGATAGAATACTTACTAGTTATCCATACCAACTTAGCGGCGGAATGCTACAAAGGGTTATGCTCTCAATAGCAATGGCACTTGGAAGCGATATGATTATTGCCGATGAGCCAACTACGGCCCTAGACAATGTCAGCCAAAAGGAAATAGTTGAAAGTTTTATAGAGGCAAATAGGTCATATGGAGTTACTATTGTTTTTATCTCCCACGATTTCCCTCTGATTAGTCAAATAGCCCATGAAATTGGAGTTATTATTGATGGCCAACTTGTTGAAATAGGTAAAAGTAAGGATATTCTCACCAGACCAGAAAATATTAAAACTATTAAGATGTTAAAGGGATTGATTGATAATGATAAGCATTTCTAATCTTGTTAAAGAATATAAGGGAAAGAGAGTACTTGATAATGTTAGCTTTAGTATTTCTGAAAACAAATCAATTGCCGTAGTTGGGGAAAGTGGATCCGGTAAATCTACCCTTGCATCAATACTACTTGGGTTAGAGTCAGCTACTGATGGCCACATTTCTTATAATGGCAAATCACTGGATAGTATGAATAAAAAAGAAATTCACGAGTACCGTAAAAATCTAGGCTTTGTATTTCAAGATTCTCAAGACAGTTTGAATCCTAGGCACACTATTAGACGGATTCTTTCTGAGCCCCTTATAAATTACACATCCCTATCAAAGGAAGAAATTGAAAATAGAGTGCTTGAAACTCTAAAGTGTGTTTCACTTGAGGATATAAGTCCCAATAGACTTCCATATACCCTAAGTAGTGGCCAACAAAAGAGAGTATCAATAGCTAGGGCTATAATAGCTCAGGCAAAACTAGTCATTATCGATGAGGGTACATCATGTCTTGATCCAGAGATTAAAAAAAGCATCATAGACTTAATAAATAAACTTAGAGAAGAAAAGGGTATTTCTTTTTTAGTTATTAGCCATGATATCCAAGTAGCTAGTAAGCTGGCTTCACAAATTCTTATCTTAAAAGAAGGGAAAGTAGTTGAATTTGTAGATGATTTCAATTCATTAGATCAGATTAAAACAGAATACGGTATGAAGCTAATTGATGCAGTACCAAAATTCTGTCATAAAATATTAGGAGGAATTTATGAAAAATAAACTTTTATTAACACTACTTGCACTAATGCTTGTTTTTACAGGTTGCGGAGCACAATCAAAAGCACAGGATGAAACAGTAGCTCCCGAATCTAGTTCAGAAGAAAGCAAAGAATCAAAAGAGTTAACTATTGCTTGGTCTATGGACTTAAGCAACTTTGGTCCCCTTACTTCCGAAGATGGCTTTTCCCATGACTTATTGGGTCTAGTATATGAGCCATTACTTAAGTACGATGGGGACAAGGTAAAAGCTTGCTTGGCTGAGAGCTATAAAATGTCTGATGATGGAAAGGAATATACCTTTAAATTAAGGGAAGATGTTTCTTTTTCTGATGGAAGTGAATTTAATGCTGCAGTTGTAAAGGCAAATATGGATGGAGTACTTCTTAATAAAGAGAGGTTCTCTTGGATGGGTACTATCTCAAAGCTTAATTCTGTAGAAGTGGTATCTGATTATGAAGTAAAATTCATACTTGATTCACCATATTATGGTACACTTTACGATTTAACATCTCAATTCCCAATGAGAATGATTAGTGCAAATAGTTTTCCAGATGACGGAAATACTGCTACAATGTTAAAGTCTAGCATTGGTACTGGTAAGTATATTTTATCTGAATCTAAAAAAGACCAAGAGTATATTTTTACTGCAAATGAAAACTATTGGGGAGAAAAACCTGAGTATGATAAAGTGACTGTTAAAATCATTCCTGATCATGATTCAAGAATACTTGCTCTTCAAACAGGTGAAATAGATATGATATTCGGTTCTAAACATTTATCCTATGAAGGACTATCTCAATTTGATGATAGTGATAAAATCCAATCTGCTATTTCAGATTCTGAATCGTCTACTAGAAGTATTTTGTTAAATGCCAATGATGACCTTTTATCTGATATAAATGTAAGAAGAGCTATTCAGTATGCAACAAATAAGAAGTCTATCATTGATAATGTATTAATGGGTGCTGAAAATGAAAGTAAATCTATTTTAAACCCATCATTACCATATTGTGATGTAACTTATGAAAATGATTACTCTTATAATGAGGCTAAGGCTGTAGAGTATCTTGAAAAGTCTGGTTGGATTTTAGAAGAGGGGAAAGTATTTAGAGAAAAGGATGGTCAAAAGCTTACTTTAAACCTTATGTATGTTACTACTAGGGGAGCTGAAGAGGACGTATCTAGAATCTTCGCTGATCAAATGAAAAAGATTGGTATTGAAGTAAAGCTTGATGGTGTTGAATTAATGGTATGGGGATCAAGAGGTTTTGAAGGAGACTTCCAACTTACTTTCAACCCAACTTATGGAACTCCATATGATCCACATAATTATATCAGTGGAATGCTAAGCTTTAGTTTGGACAATATCGCTCAACAAGGTTTAGAAAACAAGGCGGAGTTAGATAAGATGATTGCTGATATGACTATGGCGACAGATGAAGAGGAAATCCAAAAGTACTACACAAAAATTCTAAATACACTAATGGACAGTGGTATCTATGTACCAATCTCATATGAAAAACAAGTAGCTTTATTCAACAAAGAAAAAATCAAAAATATTGAGTTCGGAAAAATTGCAAGTGAACTTATAAAATAGAAAAAATATAGGGTTGGCTTATGCCAACCCTATATTTTTATTTTTACTACAGTCCCGACTCCGACTTCACTATCAAGTTCAACATCAAATCCGTGTAAATCAATTATATTCTTTACTATAGACATACCTAGACCTGTACCACTATCTGTTCTGGTCCTTGATTTTTCAACCTTGTAGAATCTATCCCAGATCTTATTCACTTCATCTTTAGAAATTCCTGAACCTTGGTCTTTAATTTCAATTATGACTTTATGTGAAATATCCTTATACATATTTATACTTATATCTGAATCTGATTCAGAATGATTTATACTATTATTGATTATATTGTAGAATACTTGAAACATCTTATTGTAATCACATTCTATTTCAAAATCCTCTTCATAGTCTAATAGTATATTAATGTTTTTGTTCTCAATTAGTACTTGAAGTCTAGTAAGAACATCTTCAAGCAGGGAAGGGAGCTTATTTTTTTCAAGGGTCAACTTATCATACCCCGCTTCCATTTTAGAAAGGGTAAGTATATCCTCAACCATCTCATTTAACCTTATAGATTCATCCACAATGACTTTTACATTATCAGCTTTAGTTTCCTCATCATTTATATCCCTAATAAGCTCAGCATAGGCTCTAATGATTCCAATTGGAGTCTTAAGTTCATGGGTGACATTAGATATAAAGTCTTTTCTTAGTTCTTCAATCATACCAAGTTGGTGGGCCATTTTATTTACATCCTCACCAAGAATACCAATCTCATCTTTACTTGCAATATCAACTCTAGTATCAAACTTACCTTTGGCAATATCCCTAGTTGCATGGGTTATTTTAATAATTGGTTTAGTAAATTGTTTAGAAAAATAAAGAGCCAACATAGATCCAATAACAACTGAAATTGCGGTAATTATAGAAAGCTGCTTTTTTAGTATATTAGAAGTTTCTCTTAGAGGTATCAAATTTGATACAAAAATACTTCGGCCAATATACTGGCCATTTGAATCATGAATAGGGGAACTTACTAACATGGATTTTTTAAAAATCACTTTTCTTGCTTCAGAACCCTCTTTTATATGAAGTTTTTCATCAATATCCTTATCTGTAATTACTGTATAAGTATTCTTTGATTTATCTATAGGAATAAGATTTCTTAAAAGCTCTTTGTCAGTAAATTTTACAACGAAGCCCCGTCTGCTTCCTTCCTCTGGAAAAACCAATCTGTCATCTTTATCGAAAATAAAGAAAAAAGTATGAAGTTTTCCATTTTCCCTAAGATAATCAAATGAATATGAAAGACTGCTTTGATCTTTATTTTCCATTGATTCGATATATAGGCTATTCACAGTTTTACTTTCTTCAATAATTGAGTTTTTTCTTTCGTTCAAGTAAAAGTTATTTAAAAGAACCACCTGAAAGATCCAAACAATTCCAAGTATAAAAACTACTAGTGCCGTGAATATAAGCCATAATTTACTTCTAATGCTTTTCATTAATATCACCTGACTTCAACTTATAGCCTTTTCCCCATACGGTACATATTCTAGATTTTTCACCAGCAAGCTTTTCTCTAAGCTGCTTAATATGAGTATCTACCGTCCTAGCATCACCAATAAATTCGTATCCCCACACCTTATTTAAAAGCTGCTCACGTGATAATACTATATTAGGATTCTTAGCAAAGTAGAGTAGAAGATCATATTCTTTTGGTGTAAGTGTTATCTCATCACCAGCAATAGAAACAATCATACTTGAATGATCTATAGAAATTTCACCATAATTGTATTTTTCAGATGAATTTCTATCATTTATTTGAGAATACCTATTCATAACCGCCTTAATCCTAGCAACAAGTTCCTTAGGACTAAAAGGCTTTGTGACATAATCATCAACACCCAGTTCAAAACCAAATAGTTTGTCATACTCCTCACTACGGGCAGTAAGCATAATAACCGGCACAGAAGAGATATCCCTTACTTTTCTAAGAACAGACCATCCATCAACCTTAGGCATCATGACATCTAGAATAATAAAATCAAATTCACCATCCTCGAATTTATCAAGAGCATCCTGACCATCACATGCCGTATCAACCACATAACCTTCCTGCTTTAAATATATAGATATAACCTCTCTAAACTTTATTTCATCGTCAACAACGAGAATTTTAGACATAATTTAAACCTCCTTTTATTCGGTTTACTAGTTAGTGGTTAGTGACTAGTAGTTGGGAATACTTACGCTTTTAAATAATCTTCCTATCTACAAACTACTTACAACTAACCTTCAACTCAATAATATCACATTAACCATCTCTATAATCATTTCAAGTTCAAAAATTGGAAAAACATTAAAATCCCATCACAATATCATCACATAGTTAGTAATTTTAAATTGATATGGTTCAAATCAATTTTAAATTGCGGTTTAGCTTCAGCTAAAAATATCCTTTTCGTAGGTTGTAGTTCGGAAGGTCAAGACCCGAGTTCAAGTCGCTCCTATCCGTAAAGTTGTGACAAACATATGGAGTGATTTTTCAGTAAGAACAGCATCCCTTCAAGACAAATCAGATAATATTTATGGTTTTACTTCAGCAAAAAGCATCCTTTTCGTAGGTCGTTGGTCGTAGGTTGTAGTTCGGAATAGATTATTTAATAATATAATGTACAATATTATTTCCTTCTGAAATTATTGGCTGAAAAGGGGAATTTCAAAGATATAACTTTGAAGGGGAAACGGGGAATGGGAAGAACTTTTAAATACTATTCCTGTATTGTATCTGACCACAACTTGAAATCGGGGGCTCTCAAAGAAGATATGACTAATCTCGTGGCCTGATTTCGCTTTTATAGTTTTTCCTTTTCACCTAATTTTGTCGTACAAAATGATTCCCCTAGCACAAAATAAATTTGTGCGATTCTGCTTTTCACCTATAGATAATTACATTCATACACATTATACAAAAAATAGAGTAGAGAAATAATTGCTAAGAATTATTTCCCTCTCATTGAACCGTACATACGGGTCTCGTATACGGCTCTACAACTTATATTCCAACATTTCTTAGATAATAATTTAAAGGATTGACCAAAGCCGGTCTATCCTT
>JAOARG010000057.1 GCA_025210655.1 Bacillota bacterium | reverse complement strand
GTAAAACTAATTTGTTGATGGGGCATCTCTATACGGAGAAAATCAGTTGTATCTAGGGTCTTTTAATAGGACCATAATTCACAAGTGAATCCTTCCGGAGAGCTTTGATCTAGAATGGATTTACTTTAGCAGGATAAGAAATACTTGACCCTTAAGAGCGAAATCACTTCTATATGAATGTCAAACCTTCTATGATAGAAGCCGATTTAAATACCTGGTCGGTCATTCTTTTTTTGAGCGGAAAAGGGGAATTTCAAAGCTGGGGCTTTAAAGGAGAACAGGGGAAAGGGAAGGGCATTAAAAACTTTATTAGCTATTCTTTTAGGTCTTGGTTCTTCCCTTTCACCTAGGTTTTCTATAGAAAACTGATTCCCCTAGCACTAGCAAAGCCTAGTGCGATTCCCTTTTTGAGCGGAAAAGGAAAATTTCAAAGCTGGGGCTTTGAAGGGGAAAAGGGGAATGGGAAGGACATTAATACCTTTTCTAGCTACTCTTTTAGGTCTTGTTCTTCCCTTTCACCTAAATCTTGTACACAAGATTGATTCCCCTAGCACTAGCAAAGCCTAGTGCGATTCCCCTCTTCCCCCTTCCTCTATCCAAACCACCCAACATCCAACCACCTTTTCTATCCAAAAAGATAGAAAAAAACCACCCAAAGGTGGTTTAATTATAAAACAGTCTATTAACTTTAGTCTAAAGAGCAGCAAAATACTCCCTAGTCTCACTAATAATTACTTTTCTAAGTCCAATTATACCAATAAGGTTTGGAACAGCCATAAGTCCGTTTACGATATCTGCTGTTACCCAGATTGCGTCTAGCTCCATGTTTTGGATTAGTATTGAACTTGCAATTAAAAGGATGAAGATTATCTTGTATCCCTTTATTCCCTTTGTTCCAAATAGGTATTCTGTACATCTTTCACCGTAGTAGTTCCATCCTAGGATAGTTGTAAATGCGAAGAATGTAAGACCTATAGTTACTATATAAGATCCAATAGACCCCATGTTCATTCCTTGGAAAAATGCTTGATTTGTCATTGCTGCGCCTTCAAAGCCTTCAGCACTCCAAACTCCTGTTAGGATAAGTACTAATCCTGTCATTGTACAAACGATTATTGTATCAAAGAATGTTCCTGTCATTGATATAAGACCCTGTCTTACACATGAGTTTGTCTTTGCAGCAGCTGCTGCGATTGGTGCACTACCTAGACCAGACTCATTTGAGAATACTCCCCTTGCAACTCCATTTCTTATTGCAGTAGCAATTGTAGATCCTAAGAATCCACCAAATGCTGCTGTCGGTGTAAAGGCACTTTTTACAACAAGGATTATTGTATCATCAAGCTGAGAAATATTTAATATTAGAATAATTAAAGCACCAATAATATAGAACACTGCCATGAAAGGTACTAAGGCTTCTGCAACTCTTGATATAGATCTGATTCCCCCGAATGTAACTAATGCAACAAGAGCTGTTAAAACTAAAATAGTAACTGTCACTGGTACATTAAAAGCTAAATTCACTGCTGATGATATCGCATTTACCTGAGCAAATGTTCCAATACCGAAGAATGCAACACCTATACCGAAAAGTGCAAATATCTTAGCTAACCATTTAACACCTAGACCCTTTTCTATATAGTACATTGGACCACCAGACATCTGTCCGTTATCATCCTTAACTCTGTACTTTACAGCCAATAGTGCTTCTGAATACTTTGTCGCCATACCAAAGAATGCTGCTACCCACATCCAAAATAATGCTCCAGGCCCCCCAGCCTTTATTGCTGTAGCAACTCCTACAATGTTTCCAGTACCTATTGTAGCTGCAAGTGCAGTACATAGTGATGCAAAACTTGACACATCACCTTCAGCATCTGAAGAAGTATCCTTAGAGAATAAATACTTAAGAGCCAGTGGAAGTTTCATAACCTGTATTCCACCTAGAGCTATCGTAAGATATAATCCCGTACCTACCAGTAAAATCAGTAATGGCGGACCCCATACTAAATCACTTACCTGCTTTAAAATTCCAACTAAATTTTCCATTTTGTTTCCTCCCATTAAATTATTGTTGTATTAAGAATTATCTAATTATTTAATGAGAAACTTTTTTGAACATAGGATTTTCCAATCAAAAAGGACCACTTAAAATAAGCAGTCCTCTGAAAATTAAAATTACAAAAACAACACTATCAAAAAAACGTATAGTAGTTTATGAAATAATTCTCTGTCCTTTTACCTGAGAGTTTAAGCCTTTTTAGGGGCCTTGCTCCTTCGGTGCTTCATAACAAAGTCTCTCCAGAGGTTCGTCCGATAGCGGTCCTCGCTATATAAATATAGCACCTGAAAGATTCACTTCTTCGGTGGATTAAATCACTCTCCCACTACCATCATCCGAAAATATTAAATTATAATACGTTTTTAAATATAACAAATATTTAATAATATTTCAACTATTTTTTGAATTTATTTTTAGTTACCGTCTAACATATCACCTAGAGCACCTAACAAACTTCCCTCCCCAGTTCTACTTCCACCAGCTGATGGAGCATTCATAAGAATCCTATCTGCAAGTCTACTAAATGGTAATGACTGAATCCAAACTTTTCCTGGACCTGTAAGTGTTGCGAAGAATAAACCTTCTCCACCAAATATAGCACTTTTTACATTTCCAACGAATTCTATTTCATAATTAACATCCTTAGTCATAGCAACTAAGCAACCTGTATCTATCTTTATTCTCTGACCAGGTGCAAGAGTTTTTTCTACAATTGTTCCTCCAGCGTTGACAAATGCCATACCATCACCCTCAAGTTTCTGAAGAATAAATCCTTCTCCACCAAAGAATCCTGTACCTAGCTTCCTAGTCAACTCTATTCCAATACTAACCCCTTTTGCGGCACAAAGGAATGCATCCTTTTGACAAATTATTTTATTACTATATTCTGATAAATCAAGTGGTATTATTTTTCCTGGATAAGGTGATGCAAAAGATACTGTTTCTTTTCCATGGCCAAGGTTTGTAAATACAGTCATAAATAAACTTTCACCTGTGATTACCCTTTTTCCGGCTCCAAGTAATTTGCCCATAAACCCGCCCTGTTGCTTTGATGAACCATCGCCAAAAATAGTCTCCATAGCAATGCTGTTGTCCATCATCATCATTCCACCAGCTTCTGCAACGACGCTCTCCTGTGGATCAAGTTCGATTTCTACAAATTGCATATCATCACCATATATTTTATAATCAATTTCATGTGCGTTCATTTACATCTCTCCTCTTCTATCATTTTGATATTATTATAATGTCTGTGATAACATTATATTTACATATACATCTAAATAATAGCCCTTTTCTCAAGATTTAACCATTTATTAATCATTTCTTAATGATTTGCCATCAATAATTGCCATTCAAGGCCACAATCTTTTTTAAGTACTTAATAAGAATCTTACCCGTTAATCCTACAATAAGACCTGTAGCAACAGCAGAAAGCATCAAAAATGGTAGATAATAAATCATCTTTATATTACTTAATATAATTGATGCCATTAGCAACTGCCCAATATTATGGAATATAGCTCCTATTATACTCACACTAACCTCACTAATAGAATCGCCTAATAATTTCATAACCCCGTACATGGCTAGAAAACTCAATATTCCGCCTGATATGCTATAGGCAAAACTTGACATACTCCCAAGTAAGAAAGAAGCTAAGAAACTTCTAAGAAGAACTATCGTTAAGGTATCCTTAAATGGAAATATATAAAGTGATGCCAATGTTATAATGTTTGCCAGACCTAATTTAGCACCTGGCACCCCCATATTAAATGGTATAAATCGCTCAAAGAAACTTAGCACGACTCCTTGGGTAACAAGAAGAGCTATAAATACCAATTTTCTAGTATGTCCCATGTTTTCTCTCTTAGCCATAGTTTGCTCCTTAGTTCTAATAATAAATCCCCTGTAAACTATTTTCCAAGTGCTTCTTTGCCAAGTTTAACAAATTTCTCTGAAGAAGTTGTCGCCCCTGCCACCACATCAATCTTATCTAAATCTTGAGTCTCAAGTAATTGATTCCTTAAAGTTGTAGAAACCTCTTCAAATGATATACCTGATTTGTCCATATATTTCTTATTATATTCTTCATTTTCCGACTTTTTATTTCCATTTTCATCTATATCTGCATAGACAACTTCTGAAATCAAGCCATCAGCTACTACTATTTTCATAGTTCCTTTATATCCGTAACTATATTCAGATTCCTCTGCATAATATTCACCATCAAGCATTTCTTCTACAACAGACTGATTTTCATCTTGAATCTCTACTGCTACAGTTTCTGAAGTTACTTCCGAAGAACTTGAGCACCCTGTGAAAATTGCTCCCGCAAGTCCTGCAATCATTATTATTTTTACTGCTTTATTCATTATTTTACCTCCTGATACATACATTATACATTTATTAATATTTTTATACTTCTATCCCTTGATATCTACAATATTCAAGATAATCTGAACTTTTAGACAAGAGCTCCTTATGGCTGCCTGAGTCGATTATTTTACCATCCTTCATAAATATAATTCGATCACATCCAAGTATACCACTTATTCTATGTGTTATAAAAATCAAGGTTTTATCCTTTCGTCTTTTAAAATACTCTGAAACCTTTTTCTCAAGTTCTAAATCAAGACTTGATGTAATTTCATCAAATATAATAATATTGTTTTTTGCTAAAACAGATCTTAATAGTGATACTATCTGTTTCTGACCTCCAGACACACCGATTTGATTTTCTTGAACTTTAGTATCTAAGCCATTTTTAAATTCCTTAAGTCTATCCCGAATCCCCATATCATCAAGAATATTTTCTACTTCTTCTTTAGAAGCACTTTCTCTACCATATGATATATTATCAAAAACTGTTCCCCTAAACAACTTTGTAGACTGATTTACATAAGTTACTATTTCAGTCAATTTTTTAGGTTCTAAATCAGATACTTGATATTTTCCAACTGTGATTGATCCATTATTATAATCATATAGACCTGACATCAACCTAGCCAAGGTACTTTTTCCTGAACCTGAATCTCCCACTATACCTATAGATTCTCCGAAGCTTACCTCAAGAGATTCCACATCAAGAACTTCAGTTTCATCATAAGCAAACTTTAAGCCATCTACCTTAATATGATACTCCTCTACTTGAATATCTCCATACACCCTATCCTCATACTGGAAATAGTCATATATTCTAAAAAGAGAAACCACAGCCGACTGATATATATTAAATACTTGACTAAGGTTCTTAATCGGCATAAAAAACTTACGGGAGTAGTTTAAAAATATTGAAATCATACCTATTGTAAGTAGACCCTTTGAAAATTCATATCCTCCGACCCAAAGTATCATCCCTACAACTAAAGAACTTACCAATACTATGATAGGAAAAAACATCGCAACAAGAATTACTAATTTTAAATTTGCCCTTAAGGCTCCTTGATTAATTTCTATAAATTCATCATTTTTCTTTTTTTCAACTGAAAGTGCCTTTATCTCCCTTATTCCAGACATGTTTTCTTCTATGCTTACATTGAGCTCACTAATTTTTTCTTTTACCTTTTTATAACCTGACCTTATTTCCTTACCAAGAAATTTTATACTTATGAATAGTATAGGTATTGACAAAACAACTATAGTTGCCAATTTATAATTCAAACTAAACATAATAAATATAATAGAAAATAATACAAACAAATCCTTTATTAAATTAAGCATATCTGATGAAAATGCATCTGATACTGCCTTTATATCATTGGATAGTACAGTTATTATCTCACCGGTTTCCTTTTCAGAAAAAAAGTCCATTTTCTGATTAACAACTTTTTTCATCAAGTCATTTCTAAGATCAAAAACTATACTTTGACTTATCCTACCATTTATGTAGACCTGAAAATAATTAAATGTCCATATTAGCAAACTAACAAGAGCTAAAACTCCTCCTTGAATGAACATACCAGATATATCACGATTAGGAATACTTATATCAATAATATTCTTAACTATAAAAGGATTGTACAATTCCAGTATAGTCAAGGCAATTACAATAAAAAAACTAATGCTTACTCCACTTTTATACTTTGAAATATATTTCCACATAAATCCCAAGTGCTTCTTATTCAACTTCATTTCAGCAGAATTTCTATCCTGCTTCATCATTTCATACAATCCACCATGCATATACTCACCACCTAATCCATGGATTCCTTGAATAATTTATTAAAAGTATCACTACTTTCAATAAGTTGGTCAAAGGTCCCAGATCCTTCTATAGTTCCGTTCTCTAATACAATAATCATATCAGCATTTTTTATTGTCCATTTTGTATGGGCAATAATAATAGCCGTCTTATCAAGCAAATATTTTTCTACTGATTTCATTATATTCATATCCGTTTTTGCATCAATATTTGAAGTAGGTTCGTCTAAAACAAAGATCTCAGGGGATGACAATAATATTCTAGCAAGTGCAATCCTATGAAGTTGTCCCCCGGAAAGCTTTATTCCCTTCTCCCCAACTGAAGTATTAAGTCCATATGGTAAAGAATCTATATATTCTTTAAGTTGACATGCTTCAATCACATCACACAATTTTTTCATAGATACATGCTCATTGCCGTATATTAGATTATCCTTAATTGAACCTGAAAAAATAAAAGGATCTTGAAGTAAACTTACAACCTTATTTCTAAGATAGTCTGTATTGTAATCAGATATTTCATGTTGACCAACTCTTATTTTCCCAGAATAGTCGCTATAAAACCTTGGAATAAGTTTAGCAATTGTTGATTTACCAGCACCTGATTTTCCAACTATTGCAACCTTCATTCCCTTTGATATTTTGAAGTTTATATCCCTAAGAATTTCTTCACCTTCTATATAAGAAAAAGAAACACCATTAAATTCAATATTTCCATCAATACCTTCTTTTTGCCCATCATCTTTTTTATCATAACTGTATTCCTGTAAAATTTCTTCTAATCTTTCCATTGACACCTTATATCTTCTGTATTGTCCAATCAGTCTACCTGACTGTCTAATTGGTCTCATAAGTATAGATACGTATGAGATGCTCCCCATAAGAATTCCTGTGGATATCTTCCCTTCTATAACCAAGTATCCTCCAGTTAATACTATTACGAGCAAAATAATATTTAGAAGAAATCTTACCATAGGAAGCCAAAAACCGATAATTTTATAACTGTCTATATTGTTATCCCTTAAGGTCTTAGAAGCCTCTTCTACTTTTCTTAATTCTTTTTCTTCCTTACCTAATGATTTTACAAGTTCAATATTTGCTATTATTTCTTTAACCTTTGAATTTAATTTTGATGTACTTACTCTCATTTTTTTATAGTTTCCAGATATTTTATTAGAATATTGATACATTAAAATAACCATAAGTGGAATAAATAATAAAAACTCTATTCCAAGCAAGAGATTCCATCTCATAAGAACTATTAGTATTCCAATTATAGTAAATATATTTATTATCAATCTAAATAAACCAAATCCTATAAAGCTGGATATATTATTTACATCCCCCACCAATCTGGTCATTATATCTCCTGTATCAGATTTGTCAAAATACTTAAAGGACATACTATTTATGTGTGTGAACAACTGATATCTAATATCTGTTGACACTCTATTTCCAAGATTTTTTGAATAGTACTGCTGAACAAAACTTACAGCTCCTTCAACTATTCCAGCAACCACTATTAAAATACAAAACCATTTTAAAAGGTGTAGTTTCCCTTCTTCAATACTATCAACTGCCCTTGAAATAATTATTGGGGGAAAAAGAGAAAATACTATTCCAATAATCATTGCTATACAGGTAATCAAAATCAGCTTTTTATACTTAAACATATATTTTTTTAGATATCTTACTTCCACAAAATCACCTCGATACATGATAATGATATCACAAAAAATTAAAATAGAGCTTATAAAAGCCCTATTTTTATTATCCTTTAATTTCTTCCTCAATAGATCCAATTATTTCTACAATATCTTGGTCATTGTTTCCATCAATAATTTTAGTTCCATACTGAAGCTTCAAAAGAGATTTATCAGAAATATCCTGATCATTAATTTTCTCACAAATAATCTCCATATTGATTTTACTTTTCACATAATCTACATTTTCCATATATACTAAGAAACTATTGCCGCTCAGTCTTAGGGCATCCCCATCATCACTTTCTATTGTCACTAGAATATTTTTTCCCAACTCTTTTATTATGTCATCCCCAAAAGAATAACCATATTTTCTATTAATCATTTTTATATTTTTCATTTTAATTATAGAAATACTTAAGATAGATTTCTTCTTATTAACATTGGACATTTTCTCAGCTAACCTCTTTAGTCCCATATCCCTATTATATAAGCCTGTAAGCGGATCATAGGTTTTGCTGTTATTAATAACCTTCTTATACATAGACAGTCTAGAAAATACATTAGCTAGAATTGCTGAAATAATTAGTCCTAATGATAAAGCTATATATAAATACTTTTGATTCCTTCTAAATATATTATCTCGCAATATGCTTATGTGGCCTTCTGAAATATAATCAATCAAATACAAAGCTTTTATTTTACTATTTCTAGATAATTCAATGCGATTATCAACTAATAAATTATCTAAATCTATTTTTTCATAAATTACTGTCCAACCGTCACCTTCAGAATATCCCCTATTGTGACTATTTATTTGACTCCAAATTTCAGGAAACTTATCAGACATACTTGGTGAATCTTCACTAAAAACAAAGGACCAGTTATCCTCAGCCTTGTTACTAAAAATAAAATTTCCCCTGTCATTTACTACAATTTTACTCTTGTATATACTATTGTTCTTCCTATGGATTTGATCAATCAACTCTCCTATATCATAATTTAGTACAAGATAGCCAACTACTCTATCCTGCATATAAATTTTCTTACCAGATCTAAGTGTTGGCACAAAAGGAACTTGTATTTCCCCATTTTCAACATTTAAATCCAAATCCGACAAATATATCTCGTCATTAGCTATTCCCTTAATATCCTTAAAATAATACCTATCAGACTTATCTTGAAGTTGATTTCCAGTCTTACTAATAGGTATGTCATTCACCCTATCTACCCTTACTATTTCTTTCCCATTTTCATCTAGAATTCTCATTTGAATATAATTTTTTCTAAGCTGAACATTATCTACAAAAAGTTCTGTCATATCTTTAATATATGATTCGTCTAAATAATTGTGATAAGACACTAATTCCCCAAATATCTCTGAGTCTTTTACTAACTGAAGTATGTTACTCTCAAGAACATTACGGATACTCTCTACTTCAGACTGAGACTCTAAAATAAGATTTTGCATTTCACCTTCAACTTGCACATTGAGTGTAAAAAAGAAGGCAGCAAATATTAGTATAAATATTATTATTATCATAACAAAAAAATTTTTTAGATATTCTGACAACACATTCATATAATCACATCTCTCCTGCAAAATATTATTTCTTCAATTTCTTAGGTAAATAGCACGCCACTAAAATAGTTCTATTTTAAATTCTTATACCACAATATGTATCTTTCTTTCAACTATTGAATCCAACATATTGTAGATAAGAATCAACCTTAGGTACTTTTTCAGCGGCTTCGGTAAATAGTCAACTACTTTTATTGATATATACCCAAGTTATCAAAAAATAATAAAACCCGTGTCAGTTTTTTACCGACACGGGAATACTTCAAATTATACGTTTTTAGCGTAATACACTTCTTCATCAAACTCTTTTTCAGATTTTGCAACAAGTAATGTACAAACTGCATCACCAGTAATATTTATAGCTGTTCTAGACATATCTAGAATTCTATCAATACCCATGATAAAAGCAATACCTTCAACAGGAATATTTACAGATGCAAGAACCATAGAAAGTGTTATTAGACCAACACTTGGAACACCTGCAGTACCAATTGTAGCAAGTGTAGCTGTTAATATTACTGTAAGGAAACCATTAAGTCCTAACTCTATACCGTAAAGCTGAGAAATAAATACAACCGCTACCCCCTGCATTATAGCAGTACCATCCATATTGATAGTAGCTCCAAGAGGAAGAGTAAATGAAGCAACCTCGCCGTTTACACCACATCTTTTTTCAACAGTATCAATAGTTACAGGTAAAGTACCACTTGAAGATGCTGTAGAGAAAGCAACACCCATAGCCGGTATAAAGTTTTTAATAAACTGTACTGGACTTAAACCTCCAAGAACTTTTAACGAACCCATATAAGTTATAAGCCCATGAATTAACAATGCTAAAAGTACTGATATTACATACATAAGAATTTTTTGCGCCATTCCAAAACCAAAGTTTGAGAATGTCTCGGCAACTAGACCAAATACACCAACAGGAGCGACCTTCATAACAAGGTTAATCATGTTCATTACAACTTCATTCATTGCAATGAAGAAGTTTCTTACTGGATCAGCTTTCTCACCAGCAAAAGTTATTGAAATACCAGTCATAATCGCAAAGAATATTACCTGAAGCATTTTTCCACTTGCAAGTGCTCCAATTGGATTAGTAGGTATAATATTAATAAGTACATTAAATAATGATTCCGATTCTTTAATAACAACATCCTTCTTAGCTAATGAAGAAAGATCTAAACCAACACCAGGATCAATAACATTTCCAACGAAAAGCGCAATGGAAATTGCAACTGCTGTCGTTAATAAGTAAAAGATAAGAGTCTTGGAACCAACCCTTGTTAATTTCTTAGGATCACCTATGGAACATGTTCCACATACAAGTGATACAAATACTAAAGGTACAACAACCATCTTAAGACCTGAAATAAATACCTTACCAATAAACTTAAATAATCCATTCACTACATAATCGCTTAGAAAAGCACTCTCTGGCATCATATTTACCATAACACCAACAATAACACCCAGAATAAGACCTATAAATATCTTACTCGTCAAACTTAACTTTTTCATAATCTGCCCCCTATAAATTGATTCCCATACAATAAAAATTGCAATTTTATTTTTACAATATGTATTATATCCAATATTTTTTCTCGTTATATCTATATATATTACATTATTTTAATAATAAATGCAAGAAAAGATTTTCAACTTGCATTTATGCGCAAAATAAAAGCTCCTTGCATCAAAATTGCATTTTGATGCAAGGAGCTTTATTATATTTTTCTATTCTCCCCAGAACAGTTTAATAGTTTCTTTATCAGTCTCTTTACCAAGGTAAGCTCCTATAATAAATGCTATAAGTGCTACCGCAAGTGTAGGAACTATCTGGTGCATTCCAAAAGGCTTTATCTTATAAATACTAAAAATAAAGAAAGAACCTACTCCAGTAACAATAGACATAATTGCTCCTGTTGAATTTGCTCTTTTCCAGTAAAGACCTAGTATTGTAGGCCATAGGAATGATGCTTCAAGACCTCCAAATGCAAATAAGTTTATCCACACTATTATTGATGGTGGCTTAATTGCAAAGATAAATACTATTATACCTATTACTCCAGTTGTAATAAAACTAATTCTATTTAAATTCTTCTCATCTATTTTACCCTTGCCATAATTAAGGTAAAGGTCTTTAATAATAGAAGCAGATGAAAGTATAAGCATTGAGTCTACAGTTGACATTATTGCCGCTAATGGTCCTGCAATAAATATTCCTGCAAGAACTGGTGGTAATACACTAACTGTAATCCCTGGTATAGCTCCATCACCAGCTAATCCTGGTACTACATAAGCTCCTAAAGCACCTACAAGATGCATACCCAGCATTAAGAAACCTACTACAACCGTACCAATTACCATTGCCCTATGAAGTGATTTAGAATCCTTGAATCCCATACATCTTACAGTAGTTTGCGGCAATCCAAGTATTGCAAATCCAACTAGTACCCAGAAAGATAATATAAATGGAATTGAAATTTTACCACCGGCTGTAGGTGTAAGTGCACTTGGATTAGTTGCAATCATCTTAGCTGTAATGGCTTCCATACCTCCACCAGCTTTAATTATTGCAACAAGTAGGAATATAGTTGCAAGTACCATTACTATTCCCTGAATAGCATCAGTTATAGCAACAGCCTTGAATCCACCTATTGTTGTATATATAATTACTGCAATACCAAATATCACTAGTCCCATAATATATGAGTATCCAGTAACAGCTTCAAATAACTTTGCTCCACCAATGAATTGAGCTACCATTGCAGCAGCAAAGAAAACTATCATTGCTATTGAAGTTGATATAACAATAAACTTATTGTTATATCTGGCCTTTAGATAATCAGTAACAGTAACAGCACCTATTTTTCTAGAAATTATTGCAAATTTCTTTCCTAACACTCCTAAAGTCAGGAATGCTGTAGGTACCTGAATCATTGCAAGAAGTATCCATCCATAACCTAATGAATAGGCTACTCCAGGACCTCCTACGAAGCTACTTGCACTAGAAAAAGTTGCTATAAGAGTCATTGCTAAAACAAATCCTCCCATTGATCTGCCACCAATAAAATATTCTTCCATAAAACTTCCACTACCTGAAGATAGTTTGTTTGTATAGATTGCAATTGCAAACATTATAACAAGATACACTATCATAGGTATTAGTATCAATGAGTTCCCCATTATTTTGCCTCCCCGTCATTGTCTTCAAAATCAATATCTTTGAAGTATTTTTTAACTACGAATGCCAATAATACTGAAATAACAACATATCCCAGTATACAACTGAAGAAGAACCAAGAAGGGAAACCAAGTATATACTTATACTCTGATACATCCTTTAGACCGATTCCGTAAGCAAAAACAAACCACCATATGAAAAAGAACACATATAGCCCTACCGTAAGTTTTGCTTCTTTGTTGATTTGCCTGTTTTTTTCTTTGAAATTCATATTCACACCCCTCAATTTTTTATAACTAAGGCAATAAAAAAGATGTAGATATAGACCTATACGGCCCACTACACCTGCTTCGAATAAATATGAAATTACCTGCTAATGGATGATAGAGTTTATCATATTATTTACAGTGTACCGTTAAAAATACAGTCACCAAAAAATACCAAATGAACAATAAACTAATTCATCAATCTTTAAATTTGATTACATTACTAAGTTCACCTGTCTTTGTCCTTAGCTCAAAGCAGATTATCATTAAATAATTGTTTTTCTTACAGCAGGTATGACTCTTAAAAGATATCATCCAATGGTATGATAACACATTACTTACCGGGAATCAATATTTTACTGGATAGAGATCGTGTCAATTTATTATGGGTTTTAAAAGCGTACAAAAATCCCTTGGTCTAACATAATCGCTCTTATTCTCTTTTTAGGCTGTTCTTAACCCATTTAAAGCTTTTCTAATTCCTGTAGTCTTACCCATTGATATCACTG
>JAOARG010000056.1 GCA_025210655.1 Bacillota bacterium | reverse complement strand
TATTGTGATCAACATATGCTACCGATAAATCCGTAGCCACTTTTGAAATATTCATAGCATCTAATTGCAAATATGCCATTGTCCCCGTCGAATCTTGCGTGAGGGTTTGATTCACTTTCACCAGACAGCTGTTTTCATTTATACCACTATCTTCCATCGCGTTATTTGTTAATATTTTAGTTACTAGACCCATCTTCATGTTTATCGCCCCTCTTCATATTCGCTTTTTCTTCCAAAAAAATAACTAAATCCATATTACAAAAAAAAAGACTTTTTTGCAAGTCTTTTTTTACATTTTTCTTTTTTCAGAATATTCCTTCTAGTCAACCGCGTTTATTTTTCTGCTTTTACAACTCCCATATTCTTGTAACACTCTATCTCATCTCCATACTGCTGATCTTTAATTTTTTCCACTACCAGCGTATCTGAATCTAATACTTCTATTACCTCTCTAGCGGACCATAATCTTGTATTATTTCTAATCCAATCACCTTTTTTCAATCCATGTCCCATTACTTTCAAAATGTTTTCATCAGTTCCAGCACCAGCATACTCATTTCTCCTACGCTTAAGTTTGACAATATCATCTCCAGCAGATTGTCCAAGTATTGGATACGATAATTCTATAATACTAGCATTTGGACTTTTTATCATTCTAAATGTCTTCCCTTTAGTTAAATTAACTATTCCATCGTAATTTCGCAAAAAATGATTAGAAATTCTAATATTATAGTCATTTGTATGTCTATTTTTATAATCTCCATGTATCGTTCTCTTTGAGTTATAAGGCATTAATGAGTAATTTTCTTTATCAAAAACTGAGCATTTAGGATAGTTTCTCCACGCGTATCTTACCGCTTTTGGTAAATCTACATCTTTAGATAAAACCACCAAAGAATTTTCTTCTTCGTTTATATAACACTCCGCCGATTTCCACTTACCGTATTCATTCATTAGTTCGAACCCTGAATCAATATTGTCCTTTATAACTATATCTTCAACATCTCTATCTAAATAGACATAATACTTATCTACCATATTTTCATCTTTTACAACTCTAGGGCTCTGATGCCCTTTACCAGTATCGTATATCATATCAGTTGCTAAAAATGCCAGTCTTTTTCCAATAGTTCTTTTATCTCTTGGGTGTATCTCTAATGGGTCATTTTCTGACAAGTCTACCGCTGTTACAATTCCAATATCTTGATCATCACTTGCAACCTTCATTTGAACCTCTCGTATTGTCGGCCATGTATCGCTATCGCTTTCATAATAATTTTCTCCATACCCAGTTAATTGAACTAACATAATAGGCATAAAAGGATTTTCAGTATCTGTTCTTATTCCTCGAATATATTTTTTTAGCAATCTTTTATATTCATATCCTAATTGTGTACTATTTTCACCTTGATAGTAAATCATAGCCTTAAATGCATAGGGTACCATCTCACTCATAAATCCATTCCAAAAGCCACTCCTTATAGGAGCATCATCTAGCTGAATAAAATTATCCTCATCTTTTACGCTATTTGGCAAGAATAGCTCCACAGTAGATCCTCCATAAGTCATCTGAACCAATCCTATTTTTATCTTTTTAAATTCGGGCTGCAATTCTAATAAGTAGTCAACAAAATTTACTGCTGCCGCTGGAAGCGATTTAACCTTCCATTTATCCATTTTATTCCATTTTCCATCTGCAGCAGTAATCGATCTAGTTGCTATCATGTGCTCTGAATCAAAAATCTTCAAATTATCGTACCCAGTATACTTGTTTACTATATAGTCACTATCAAAACACTCATACACTTTCATTTCAGCATTTGACTGCCCTGCAACTAAAAACACTTCACCTATATAAATATCATCTATCATAATGGTTTTAATTGAATCACTAATCTTAATTCTATATGGTCCTCCGTAATCCTTCTCATCTAACAAAACGCTCCACTTTCCATTTTCAACCTTAGCTTCATATACTTTTCTATCATAATTGACTTTAATTGTATCGTTCTCTATACCTCTTCCCCAAAAATTTATTTTCCTACCAGCTTGCAAAATACATCCATCTGAATAAATATCTGGCAGCAATACTCCTCTAGTTTGCTCATATTGTTCATCTTTTAACAATCTATTTAATATTTTAGTATACTCTAAATTAGTTACAGGTTTCGAGTAATCAAAAAAGCCATCATCATCAATCATCTGATATCCATAATATATTGATTTTGAAAGAGCTTCTATCTCCTCTTCTTCTAATTCTCCTCTAAAAAAAACCTTACATCTTCTAATTTCGTTATTGTATTCCCTGTTGAATTCATCATTTACTATCATAGCTATGTCTAACTTAGTAGCTATACGATTTTCTATTTTATTTGAACTGTCAATGTTACCAGCTAATCTTTCTACTCCTCGCCTTGCCTTATCAATATCTATATATTTTTCCATATTGTTTATCTGTTCTAAATCTAATGCTCCCTGTAAAACTAAAAAATCTGCATTGTATTGTTCAATACTTTCCATATTATTTTCTAAAATACTATAATTATTTTCATAAAAACTAGTTCTCTTATCAAATACATCCCTGTCATACGTTCTTATGTTATCAATCCTTACAATAGCCCCCTTTCCCCATATATCAAGATTTCTTCCTGATGTTCCAAAAGCCAATCTACTTGATTCTTCATCTATTTTATATTCTGATGAATCAACATAATCAATCAAGGGCGTTTTGTTAATCTTATTACTAGGTCCGCTTATGTAAAATTTTATTTCTACATTCCCTTCCTCATTTGTATTCACAATTGATCTACATCTATAATTATCTCTTTCTTTTAGCAAGAAAAAACCTGTTTTCAAAACTCTTTTTTCTCTAGGTGCTTTCGTATTAATCAACGACCATTTGCACCTAAATAAATTTGCAATTATAGCTCCTCTATTCATATTCTCCATATGATACTCAATAGCATAATATTGCTCCTCATCCTCTCCCATTCTCGGTATGCAGATAAATATCGGTCTATCAATATTGCCTTGATTTCCCATCCTTTGAATATTCACATCAAATTCTATACCATCTGATTTTTCTAAAACATTGTCTTTAGTAACTATCTTTTGTAAATACCGTGTGCCTCCCAACTCTAAATTTCCATTTAAGGTTATACTATTTTTTTGATCTTCAAAATTATCAAGTTTCCAAACAATATCTCCATTCTCATTCTTAATATACTTATCACTCAAATCTTTATCTTCAAATAATTCTTCAAATTTGTACTCATCAGCACTATCAGCATTTACTATATCACAAAAATACATCCCTCCCCAAAATAAAACAACAAGTATAAATATAATATAGTTTTTCTTTTTCATAATTAATCTCCTTCATAGTATTTATTTTACAAGCTAAAAGCCCTAATGGGCCTTTAACTTTTTAATGACAGAAATCATGTTCTATCATTCGAACAATTTCCCTTCTATCCATTTTAGCTGCATTTATAACTGTTCTTTTACCGCTTCCATCCTGCATACAACTAGTAGTAGTAATTCCCTCATAGTTGTCATCCGATACAC
>JAOARG010000055.1 GCA_025210655.1 Bacillota bacterium | reverse complement strand
TATTCTAGGAATAGTACACTCAATGGCTCATAAGGCCGGAAAAACATTTGATATCACTCATGGTACAGCAAATGCATTATTCTTACCATTCGCTATCAAGTTCAATGCAAAAGCAGCAGGAGAGAGATATGCAGATATCGCTTCAAGATTAGGACTTGCTGGAAGCACAACTGATGAATTAGTTGATTCTTTAATAGAGTTCGTTGAAGGACTAAAGAAAGACATGAACATGGCTTTCACACTTAAGGACTTAGGAATTACTGAAGAGCAGTTTACAAGCGTAGTAGATAAGATTTCAGAAGCAGCAGTACAGGATCCATGTACAGGAACAAACCCAAGAGAGATCTCTGTAGCTGAAATGAAGAAATTATTTGAAGCTAGTTTCTATGGTACAAAAATAGATTTCTAGGAAAAGTCTATTAAAGATCCATTAATGTAAGTAAAACTTACAATCCCAAAAAAATATTATTTCAATTAAACATAAATCAAAAAAATGTACAAGTAAAAAAGCTTTTAAATACAGTCTCAAGAAGGAACCCCCATTCCTTTTTGAGACTTATTTTTTTGTTTAAAAAAGTATTGATTTTTTTCTTATATCAGGTTAATATACTATGGAATATAAAATGATTGGAGGTAATATAATGTTTGGATTAGAAGGTGTATGGCTATATTTATTTATATTTCTAGCAAAAGTTGTTGAAGTATCACTTGGAACATTAAGAATAATTTTCTCATCGAAGAACCAAAAGTTTATTAGTATGGTAATTGGTCTTATAGAAATTACTTTGTGGGTATATATAGCCTCAGATGTGCTTTCAGGGTTCAAATTAGATCCATATAAGGGCTATATGTATATTCTAGGTTTTGCTGTAGGTATATGGGTTGGAGGGCTTCTAAACGATTATATACCTGTAGGTAATATAAAAGTAAATGCAATTATAAACGGTAAGTATGGGGAAGATCTTGCTGAAATTATAAGAAGTAATGGTTTTGCAGCTACAACTTTTGATGGGGAAGGTAGAGATAGTGAAAAGAAACTTCTCATCATGATTGTTAAAAAGAAACGATTAAAAGAACTTGTTAATATACTAAAAGTGTATGACCACAATGTGGTTATTTATTATAACGATACCAATCCGACAAATAGTATGTTTGGAGTGTTGAAGAAATAAGTTGAAATATAGGTAGTCTAGGGAGACACTATGTGTCCATCTAGGAGTTCACTACGTTCATATCTAGGCAAGATAGCTATTAGGTATCTGGTATAAGTATAGTTGTTGCAATTCTATATTTGGAGTGTTGAAGAAATAAGTACTACCTTAGGGTGAAAAGGGGAATCGCACAGTATTCTCTTGTGCTAGTGGAATCAATTTTTAAAAGAAAATTTCGGGGAAAAGGAAGGACACAAGAGCATGAATGAAGTGTTCTTACGATTTATAGAATTTCCTTTTCCCCTAGTTTTTTGCTTAAAAAACGAATTCCCCCTAGCACTAATGAACTTAGTGCGATTCCCCTTTTCCCCTATTATACTTAAACATAATTATATTATGAAAGGAAAACTACATTGAAAGAGTTTAAAAATAAACTGTTGGTTTTGAATAATAATAATTTATTCGCCTAGCGAAAAATATCAATGTCCGGAATATAAATTCCCTTAGATTTGATTCGGCAAAGCGGCAAATCATACCTAGACACGAAACAAAGTGAAGATCCTAGATGTGAAGCATGATCCCTAGACTGTTTGATCATAAAAAAAGCAAGTATTTGGAACCCCCATTCCAGATACTTGCTTTTAAAATTATAATTCATCTTCATAAAAATCTATAAACTCTTCTCCCCATTCCTCCATTTGAGCTAGAATAGGAATGATTTTTTTTCCCATATCTGTTAAGTAATATTCAACCATTGGTGGAGTTTGAGGATAAACAGTTTTATCGATTAGGTGATATTTAGATAAATTTCTCAATTGCTGAGTAAGCATTTTTTGAGTTATGTCAGGCATAAGTCTTTTGAATTGATTAAACCTTATTACTTCATGTTTGTTTAAATTCCATAAGATAAGAGCCTTCCATTTACCACTTAAAATCTCTATAGTTACTTCTATAGGGTTATGGTGGTTACCACAAGAAATTTTATTAGATCTATCTTCAGGCATAAAATCATCTCCTTAATACATGTACTAGCAAAAAAGCTTTTAATTTAAAAAATATTATCAATGTACAAGAATAATTATAACATTAACCGTATTTCCTTTCAAATCATCTTAGGAAAAAGGTGTAGGGACCTTAATAATGTGTACAATAGCAGTTTAAAGGAGAAAAAGTGTATGTATTACGAACGCTACATTACATAAAATGGAAGCCCCTTTGTATATAGTTACAATTGTTCTTAGTAACTATTACGAAAAGCAAATAAGAACGTAGACGGTAATGGATATATATGTTATTATATTGACTTTAGTGATAAAAATTAGGAGGAAATTAATGAGTAGTAAAATTTTAAAGCCGACACTTCCAGTACTTCGTACAGAAGTTTTGGCAGGACTTACTGTTGCACTTGCTCTTGTTCCTGAAGCAATAGCATTTGCCTTTGCTGCGGGTGTAGAACCAATAGTAGGTTTATATGGAGCTTTTTTAGTAGGACTAATAACTTCTATATTTGGTGGAAGACCAGGTATGATTTCAGGAGCTACTGGTGGACTAGCAGTTGTTATGGTTCATTTAGTATCTGGACATGGTGTAGAATATTTATTTGCGTCACTTGTAATTATGGGAATCATACAAATAATTATTGGAGTTTTAAAACTTGGAGAGTTTGTCAGAATGATACCTCATTCGGTTATGTTAGGTTTTGTTAACGGACTTGCCATAGTAATATTTTTAGCTCAATTGGCTCAATTTAAAGTAGCTGATGCATCAGGAAATCTAGTTTGGTTGACTGGTATGGATTTACACATTATGTTATGGTTAGCCCTTGGAACAATGGGAATTATTTATTTATCTTCAAAATATATAAAGGGTGTACCAGCACCACTTGTGGCTATAGTATCATTAACATTATTAGTATCAGTATTTGGCATTGAAACAAAAGTAGTAGGGGATATAGCGTCTGTTGCAGGAGGCTTACCTAAATTCGGTATCCCGATGGTACCTTTAAATATTGAAACATTAAAAATAATTTTACCCCATTCTTTAATATTCGCGATAATTGGTTTAATTGAGTCTCTAATGACACTTACACTAGTTGATGAAATCGTTGAGAATAAAGGAAATGGAAATAGAGAATGCGTTGGTCAAGGATTAGCAAACATCGTTAATGGTTTCTTTGGAGGCATGGGTGGATGTGCTATGATTGGACAAAGTATGATTAATGTTGAATCAGGTGCTAAACACAGATTATCTGGAATATCAGCATCAATGTTCTTGTTATTCTTTATACTATTTGGTTCATCAATTATTGAAATGATTCCAATAGCTGTTCTTGTTGGGGTAATGTTTGTTGTATGTGTTTCAACATTCGAATGGACTAGTTTTAGAATTGCAAAGAGCATCCCTAGAAGTGACCTGTTTATAATTATTCTTGTATCTGTTGTAACAGTATTCTTTGATTTAGCAATCGCTGTTGTTGCCGGTGTTATAGTAGCATCCCTAGTATTTTCTTGGGAGAAGGGTAAGAGAATTGACATTTTTGAGTCACATGAAGGTGATAGTAAAGTATACTCAATAAGAGGAGCATTATTCTTCGGATCAGTAAGAAACTTTATGGAAGCTTTTACTCCAAATGACGATACAAAAGACGTCATTATTGATTTCTCACATGCAAGAATATTTGATCATTCTGCAATAGAAGCAATCAATAATATTACAGCAAAGTACAAGAAAAATGATAAGGATATTCACTTAAGAAACCTTAGTAATGAATGTTTCGCATTTATACAAGGATCTCAGGATATTATGGAAGTTAATATATGTGAATAAATAATAGGGGCAGTCTATTTAACGACTGCCCCTTTTTTTCTTGACAAAAAGACTAGTAACTACTATAATAACTAACAACAGTGACTATCGTAGTAACTAATAGACAGGAGATGATATTTTGGATAGTAATAGACTTAGATTTAGGGATGGTTTTATTGATGGTATACCTATAATATTAGGATATATACCTGTAGGCCTTGCTTTTGGTATATTATCAAAGTCCACAGGAATTACATGGCTTGAGACATTGATGTTTTGTATTTTTGTTTTTGCTGGTGCAAGTCAGTTTATGGCTTTGAATCTTATCGCTATGGGGACAGGGATTGGACAGATAATAATTACTACACTTCTTGTTAACTTCAGACATTTCCTTATGGGGGCATCTTTAGTAGCTCGTATGGATAAAAAAGTGAAAAAATGGAGTCCGATTATATCCTTTGGTATATCAGATGAGGTTTTCTCCATAGCTTCATTTAAAGAAGGTAAACTGACCACAGGATATATGATTGGTCTTGAGTTAGCAGCATATTCTTCTTGGGCGATAAGTTCTGTTATAGGATATATTGTCGGAGGAATACTGCCTCTTGTTGTGAAGACTAGTATGGGGATAGCTTTATATGCCTTATTTGTTGCACTTATTATTCCAGAGGGGAAAAAATCAATCAGACTAATTTATTTAGCTCTTTTATCTGGATGTATTAATTGGTTAGTTGGGAAGTATATAAACCTACCCAATGGTTGGAGTATAATTGTAGCAGTAATTATAGTGTCTTTAATTGGTACTTACTTTATGGATGAGAAAGAAGTGGTGGAAAATGAATAAAATAATATTAATTATAATTGGTATGACCTTGGTAACATATATTCCTAGACTTCTACCATTTTATATAATTGGAAATAGAGAATTGCCACATAAATTTGAGAAATTCTTAAGATGTATTCCCTATGCAGCACTAGGGGCACTTATTATTCCAGGAATATTTCAATCAATTCCAGATAATCCAACTGCTGCTTTTATTGGTTTTATCGTAGCGGTTGCCCTAAGTTGGTTTAAAGGTGGTATAATTATTCCTGTGATGGGTTCAGTTGTATCAGTTATGTTAGTTTTACTAATATAGTTATTTGGAGGAGAGAATTATGAGTAGCAGCATTATAGAAGAAATGAAAATGTTAGGACTAACTGAGTATGAAGTAAAGGCATATCTTGCTCTATTAGAAGAATATCCTCTTAATGGATATGGTTTGAGTAAAAAATCTTCAGTTCCTAGATCAAGAATTTACGAAGTATTAGACTCATTAAAAAGCAAAGGTTACGTTTTTGAAAATCAGTCAGGTAAAACATCTACATATTCTCCGATTGATCCTAAAATAGTAATTACTAGGGCGAAAAAGAATTTTTCAAATACAATACAGTCTGTAGATAGTTATACTGAAAAAATATTTAATAAGCTAGAGGAAGATAATCAACTTAAAATAATTATTGGTAAAAAGGAAATAATACAGTTAGTAAAGTCTCTAATAGAAAATGCTAAAAGTAGAATAGCTGTATCTATATGGGATGAAGAGCTTATGGAAATTAAAGAAGAGCTAAAAGATGCTGAAAAGAGAGGCGTATCTATAAAAGGAATGTATTTTGGTCACGACAATGATTTTAAAGATGTTGTATGTCATAGACGAATCGATAGATATTTGTTTGAAAAGAATCAGAGATATATGATTATAGTCTTTGACAATGAAAGTGTCGTATCTGGAGTGATGTCTAGGGGTGAAAAAAGTCAGGTAACATGGACAATGGATAAGGAATATGTTGAGATAAGTGATGACTATATAGCCCATGATCATATGTTAAATAAGTATATTGAAGGACTTAAGGGACAAGAAAAGAAGAATGTTGACGACTATCTTGATAAAATTAGAGAAGATTATTATAAGTAAGAGTATTAATAATTGGATGCGGTGAAATTTCTCTAAAAACTTCTTGAAAAACTAAGCATATTTTTATAAAGTAAGTAGTAAGGGTTGGATTTGAAAAATATGTTGACATTTAAAGGGGAAATGACAATGAGAATTATAGCATCTTTAATACTTCTTGGGATTATTTTGATACTTTTTTCAGTGAAGTCTGTGAAAGCGAAATTTACACGAAGCTCAAAAAGAGCAGCACCAATAGATTTAGTATTAAAAAATAACGTTCATTTATCTTCATGTGGAGCGGTTTTTGTATACAGTAATAAGGTAGATTTTTTCACTTCAAGTTTTAAAATTAAGAGCAATGATTTGGTTATTTATATTGATCCTATGCTTGTGGATTTACCAGAAAAGGCGGACTATATTTTTATAACACACTGTCATAAGGAACACTTTACAACAGAAGATATTGATTTGTTAATGGGGGAAAACACTAAAATTGTATGTCCTGAGTATGTGGCAGATAAGCTTATAGGATATCCGGTAATTGCAGTGGGTCCTATGGATGAAAAAAGGTTTGGGGATTTCAAATTTTCTGTAAGACCTTCGTCGAATGACACGAATAGAAAAGAAGGTATTTGTGAGTCCCAAGGCTATATTTTAGAAGTAGATGAGAATAAAATTTATCACGCTGGTGAAAACGGAATTGATGGAAGTATAATAAAAGGTGATAAAATCACCCTTGCATTAGTACCAATCGACGGAGATGAAGTAATGGATTCTTTGGAGACAATTAGAATAGTAAATGAAATCAGACCAAACGTTGTAGTTCCAATGCATTATGACTTGAGACAAAATTCACTTGATATATTCCAAAAAGGAATAGCAGAAGATATAGATTTCCATGTTCTAGATAAAATTGACTAAGAAATTGAAAATTCTTTCTTGACATTATTCTAAAACATGGTAAGATAAATACTATAAATTTTATAAGAAAAGCGTTGATTAAGAGTAAGTAAGTATTCTGTAATATTATAGAGAGTTTGGAAATGGTGGAATCCAAATATATGAAAGTTTACTGAATGGGCTTATGAGTTGGAACTGAAGTTTAGTAGGTGACACGGATTCTCCCGTTATAGAGATAGGATATCGAAGGTTTTCCGTATTTGAAAAGAATTCTTTTTGTATCTGAATAGGTGAAAACTATTTAGTTTTCAATAAGAGGTGGTACCGCGATTATTCGCCCTCTATATGCATAGCATATAGGGGGCTTTTTTATTTTTGAAAGGAGTGAAACTATATGGGCTACATCTGAAGAGAATATAGCAGAGAAGTTGAAAAGAAAAAATACAAAATAAAATATAATAAAGCTCATGTGGAGCAAAACGGAGGATAAAGATATGAAAAAATTACTAAGTATGACAATGATAATATTTATTTTAGGGACTATTTTAACTGGATGTGCTACAAAGGAAGTTAGTGAATCAAATGATAATAAGGAATTAATAAAAATTGGTGTTACACAAATAGTTGAGCATCCTTCACTTGATACTATTAGAGATGGAATTTACAAAGCTTTAGAAGACAATGGATACATTGATGGGGAAAATGTAGAGCTAGATTTTCTTAATGCCCAAGGTGATATGCAAAATGTTTCAGCAATTGCAACTGAATTTGAAAATGAAAAGAAAGATGTTGTTGTAGCTATTACTACACCATCAGCTCAAGCAATATTTAATACGGTAAAAAGTGCACCAATAGTATATTCTGCTGTAACTGATCCTAAAAGTGCAGGCCTAGAAGGAGATAACATTACTGGTGTTAGCGATATGACTCCTGTTAGAAAACAACTTGAATTGTTGAAAGAGTACTTCCCACAAGCTAAAAGGGTAGGAATGATATTTGATTCTGGAGAAGTAAATTCTCAAGTACAGTTAGATTTAGCTAAGGAAGTTGCAAAGGATTTAGGATTAGAAATAGTTGAAAGTGGAATAACTTCAACAAATGAAATTGCTGAAGCAACAGAATATATTTTGTCTCAAGTAGATGCAATATATGCTCAAAAGGACAATACTTTAGCATCCGCTTTTCCAATAGTTGTTGAAAAGGCAGATAATAAAAATATTCCTATTATTGGAGCAGTTACTGATTTTGTTGATGCAGGTGCAGTTGCTACAGATGGCCCAAGTGAATATCAAATAGGTTATGAAACTGGGCAAATGGTAGTAAGAATCCTTAAAGGTGATAAGGTATTAGATATTGAACCTTCTTTAGTTAATGAAACTAAGCTTTATATTAACGAAGAGGCTGCTAAGAAGTACGGTGTTGAAATCAACTAAGAAGTTGTAAAAATTGGGTAAAGCTACAATAAATATGGTTAAAAAGGTATTCAATGTAGTATAATATAAATATCAAATATGTTGAGGTGGAGTATGGATTATAAGTTATGTGATTTGGTTGACATAGAGAGACTTCAGACATTATTAGATCATTTATATGATGCTACAGGAATACCTTCAGGAATAATAGGTGCTGATGGTGAAATAATAACCGCCACTGGCTGGAGAGATATATGTACAAAATTCCATAGGGTAAATCCAGAAACGAATTCCAAGTGTATAGAAAGTGATACATCAATAAGTGATAAAATCAAAGAAGGTGAGAGGTATATTGTTTCCCATTGTAAAAATGGTCTAGTTGATATTGGGTCACCAATTTTAGTAGATGGTAAACATGTTGCAACAATCTTTCAAGGTCAATTCTTCTTTAATGAACCTGATATTGAATTCTTCAGAAAGCAATCTAGAGCAGTGGGTTTTGACGAGGAAGACTACATAGAAGAAATATTAAAAACACCGGTAATATCTGAAAATCAGATTAAAAAAGTAGTGGTTTTTTTGACGGATCTTGCAGAATTTATTGCGGATATTGGATTTTCAAATTTAAGTACTCAGGCTGCCTACAATGAGCTAAATGACAATCATCAAGAAATTACAGCTGTATATGAAGAGTTGGTTGCTACAGAAGAGGATTTGAGAGAACATTTTGATTTATTAAAAGAATCCAATTTTGAGTTGAATAAATCCAAAGAGAGATATAAGTTGGTAACGGAAGGTGCCCATGATATAATTTGGGATATTAATCTCATAGATGATAAGATATTTTTAAGTGAGCAGTTTGAAAAAGTTTACAAAATAAATAGAGATTCAATAAATGGCCTTCTGGATATGCGTCTTATTATTCATCCCAATGATTATGAGGAGGTTCATTCTAGATTTCTAGATTGTCTTAGAAATCCGGTCCAGTATGATTACCAGTATTCTGATACATTTAGGACTATTGACAGTGAGAATAATGTTATTTGGATTTCCTCAAAAGCCAGAATTTTAACTGATAAAAAAGGCAAAGCTATTCGTATTGCAGGATCTTTTAGAGATGTAACTGATACTATCGATTATCAAAAAGGTATAGAGAAAATGGCTTTCACAGACAGCCTTACAAAGACTTTTAATCGAAATCAATTGATGAGCGATTTGAGAAAGTTAACTTTTGAAATAGAAAACAATAACAACTTAAAACTGGCAACTATGTTTTTAGATTTAGATAATTTTAAAAACATAAATGATGTATATGGTCATACTACAGGTGATGGTATTTTAGAATTGATTGCAAAAAGATTAAAGAAGTTTTCAGGTGAAGATGTAAGTGTATATAGATTTGGTGGAGATGAGTTTGCTTTAATAATTAAGAATCATAATAAGAATATGTTAAAGAATAAAGCAAATAATATATTAAAGAGCTTTAAAGATCCAATATTTTATATGGACAAACCATTTTATATTACAGCTAGCATTGGAATATGTCCTTATCCGGAATGTGCAAGCAGCCCAGATGGACTCCTAAGAAACTCTGATATAGCAATGTATAATGCAAAGTCAAAAGGTAAAAATAGTTTTGTAATGTTTGAAGAAGCCATGCATAAATCAACTATAACAAAAAGGAAAATAGAAGAATCCCTTAATCATGCTATTGATAAGGAAGAATTTTTTCTTGTTTTTCAGCCGAAGATAGAAATAAGTACAGGAAAAGTTTATGGGTTTGAATCATTAATAAGATGGAGACTTTCAAAAAATAAAATAGTTGCTCCTTATAAGTTTATTCCAATAGCAGAGGAAAGAGGCTTAATTGAAAATATAGATCATTGGGTAATTAGGAATGTATTTAAAACTGTTGCAGAATGGACTAAAAAAGGATATGACTTTAATATAATATCCATAAATTTGTCACCAATGACACTGAATGAGAATATTGTCCCTTACTTAAGAAAAATGTCTGAGATATATTTAGTTTCTCCTGATAAGATTCAGATAGAAGTCACAGAAAATGTGTTGATTGAGTCATATGAGATGACAAGTAAACTTATTTCAGATATTAGAAAGATGGGCTACACCGTTGCTCTTGATGATTTTGGCAAAGGATATTCTTCCCTTAGTCATTTGAAGAATTTACCTATAGATATTTTGAAAATTGATAAACTTTTCGTTGATGAAATTGTGAATGATGAATCAATAGTTGATTTGATAATAGAAATAGGACAAAGGTATAAGATGAAAATTGTAGCTGAGGGTGTTGAGAGGAAAGATCAGTTAGATGTACTTACAAGTTATGGATGTGACTATTATCAAGGATACTATCATTCTAAACCAATGGAAAAGAGTAAAATTGAAAAAGTAATCTTCGGAATAATTTAATTCCGAAGATTTTTTTGACTAAATTTTATATTGTTAATGCTATAGTATCTATTATCAGGGTATATAGAGAATATCAAATTATGGAGATGGTATGATGAATGATAACAATAAGAAAGAAATTAACAAATCTATAGATAGTCATGAAATAATGTTAGATAGATCAGAAAAAAAATTCAAAATACTTTTTGAAAACTCTCCAATAGGTATGGCCATGGTTTCCCACAAAACAGGGGATTTTTTGGAAGTCAACAAATCACTTTTGGATTCAATAGGATATGAGAGAGAAGAATTCTTAAAATTAAGTTACTGGGATATCACCCCAAGAGAGTATGATCAACAGGAAATGGATCAAATAGAAGAACTCAACTCAACAGGTAAATTTGGTCCAAATTTTAAAGAATATATAAGGAAAGATGGTAGTAGATATCCAATAAAAATAAGCGGATTTATTCTTACAGATGTAGACGGTAGTAAAGTTGTATGGGGGATAATTGAAGATATCAGTAAACAAAGATCCCTTGAAAATGAATTGAGATATCAAGCATATCACGATGAATTAACAGGTTTGCCAAACAGGAGGATGTTCTACGAAAAGTTTTATGAAATGATTGATAACGGTTTAAATGATAATTCAGTTATTGGCCTGTTGTCAATCGATTTAGATGGTTTTAAATCTGTAAACGATAATTATGGTCACTTGATAGGAGATATCTTACTCCATGAGGTAAGCGATCGCATTTCACAAGTGATGATAGGCTTTGATAGTTTTTTAGCTCGTGTTGGTGGAGATGAATTTTTACTTATTATTAATGGAATATCAATAGGTGAAGATGCACTGGACATTGGAATAGAGATATGTAAAGTTTTAGGTCAAGCCTTTTTAATAGAAGAAAACCTAATTTCAATTACTGCAAGCATAGGTTGTTCGATTTTTCCTGAAGATAGTAAAGACACACACTTATTAAGAAAATATGCCGATGATGCCACATATGATGTTAAAAATAGTGGAGGAAACTCCTGTATAAGATATAAAAAGAAATAGCTTTGAAAACACAGTTTTCAAAGCTATTTTACTAGTCTAGTACACTCATATAATTATCCCTATGAAGTGCTATAATCAAATCAATTATGTGATCAGAAGCTTTTATAGCTTCAGTCTCATCTCCAGATGCTATTTCCCTCATTAATTTGACATGGGCCATATTGATGTCTACAATTTTTTCCTTATCTCTATAATATTGATAGAAATAAAGTCTTCTTGCTAAAGCGTGGAGCGGTCTAAGACTTGCTGCTGCAAAAGGATTACGTGCACAGTCTGCAACGAACTCATTAAACTCATTATCAATTTTTACTGCTTCCTCAGGTGTTCCTTCAGCAGTAATCTGTTCATATCTATCAGCTATATCAAGAAAATGCTTTCTTTCATTAGGTGTAGAATATTTAGTAGCTCTTTGAGTAATTAGTCTTTCAAGAATTTTTCTAACTTCTATTTGAAGGAAAATCTCTTCCATTTTTATTTCAGTGACCATAATACCTCTATGGGGCATTACTTTTACTAGATAAGCATTTTCAAGTTTTTTAATTGCTTCCCTAATAGGCATTCTACCAATTCCTAGCTCCTCACTAAGTTTTTTCTCAGAAATTAATGAACCAGGTTCATATTCAAGTCTTACAATCTTATCCTCTAGTATATCGTAAGCTTTATCAGCTAAAGTTTTTTTCATTATTATCTCCTTACATAACATTATTATATTACTAATATATCAGACTTTATTTAATTAAACCATAGTAAGTGGTCAAAAAGTTGAAATAAGAGCGTGGTTTTGGATATATAAGAAGTAAGAACATTTCCTGTGGAAATGTTCCGTGGGTGGTAGGTCGTGGGTCGTTGGTCGGAAGGGCTTTAAGATCTTATGACCAGAGAATCAACTGATTTTCTCCGAAAAGAGATGACCCGATTTCAAATTAGTTTAACGTATGAGATTGTGTAACCGTGGGTGGTAGGTCGTGGGTCGTTGGTCGGAAGGGCTTTAAGATCTTATGACCAGAGAATCAACTGATTTTTTCCGGAAAGAGGTGACCGTATTTCAAATTAGTTTAACGTAGGAGAATATGAAACCGTAGGTGGTAGGTGGTAGGTCGGAAGGTCAAGAAAAAAAGTACTTTACTATTGCTGTAATAATGAAACTAGAATAAAAACTAGTCAAATTCTAAATAAATTAAAACTCTTGAAGCCCTTATCCCTAGCCGACCTGCGACTCACGAATTACTATTTACGACAATTTTTAAAATAAAAATTTAAATTTCCACTTGTAATGGAAAACCTTTTCCGATATACTCTAAATATACCGCTGATATATCAGTTGTATGTTGCGAAGTTAAGGGGGTTATAAAATGACGCAATTGAAAATTAAAAAAGTTGAGATTTTTGCGACTGGGGATCCTAATGCTGAAACGGTAAGATGGGCTTACTATATGGATGAGATCTTCACTACAAATATTATATGCAAAATCACAACTGAGTGCGGACTTGTAGGTCTGGGTGCAACAATTGCATATACTGAGCATGATTTTGATCTTAGTATTTTAGAAGCGGTTAAACCGTATCTACCAGGTCTTATAGGTAAATCTGCACATGACAGGGAGGCAATTTGGGACTGGATGGCTAGTAGACCAAATTGGATGGCTTTCCCGACAATATCAATCATTGATATTGCACTTTGGGATTTAGCGGCAAAAAATGCTAAACAGCCACTTTATCAATTTTTAGGAGCTAAGAGGGAGAAAATCCTTTCTTATGCTAGTACACCAATGTTTGATACAGAGATTGAGTACATGAAATACATTGAGGAGTGTATTGAAGAGGGTTTTGTATCAATAAAAGTTCATAGTTATTGTAAATTTCAAGATGATTATGAACTTATCAAAAACATCCAGAAGAAATTTGGGGATTCAGGAATTGATTTTCTTTTAGATGTAGACCAGCAGTATAACAGAGAAGAGGCCTACAAAATGGCCAAACTTCTCGAAGATTTTGGATGGGGTTGGTTTGAAGCACCGCTTCCTGATCATGATTTAGTTGGTTATAAAGAGTTAAAGGAAAAAACAACAGTACCATTATCATGTGGTGGAAATACAATGATATCATTGAAAGAATTCCAAACTGGAATAAACTTCGGTGCTTGGACTGATTTGAGAGCTGATGTAACAGTTGCAGGTGGTATTACACCAATGCTTAAAATAATGGCACTGGCACAAGCTAATAATATGAGATGTGAAGTACAATCTTGGGGGATGACACTTACACAAGCAGCAAATCTTCATATAATGTTGTCACATAATAATTGCACTTATTTTGAGCAAGCATTTCCTTATGAAAGATTTGAAGTAGGATCGAAAACTTTAATTAGAACTGATAAAGAAGGTTTTGTTCACGCACCAGAAGGTTATGGCCTTGGTGTTGAACTTGACTGGGATGAGATAGAAAGAACTACTCTTAGAAAGTTAGTTTATGGGGCTTAGACAGTATTGACTTTTAGGGTTAGATTTTAGGAGGGCTTATGAATAAAGTAGACAAAATGATATTTATACCGGCTTATTTGGTATTATTGCTTGTTAGTTTGCCAATTATATTATTTCCAGAGGCTAGTCAGGTAGCTATTGGAAACATTCAAACATTTATTATCACTAAATTAGGATTTTTATATACTTGGTATGGTTTGTTTGCAATAGGATTTGTATTATGGGTATCTTTTTCCAAGTACGGCAAGATCGTATTAGGAGATAAAGGTGAAAAACCAGAATTTAAAACATTTTCTTGGGCGTCGATGCTTTTTTGTGCAGGAATTGGAGCCGGAATAATATTCTGGGGAGCTATTGAATGGGTTTATTACTATAAGGCACCACCTCTTGGTGTAGAAGAGGGCACATGGCAAGCAGCAGAAATAGCGGCTTCTTATGGAATATTCCACTGGGGACCGTCAGCGTGGGCTATTTACTCAGTAGCAGCCTGTGCAGTTGGATATTTATACTATGTAAGAAAGACACCAGTACTCAAAATATCTGAGGCTTGTAGAGCAGTACTAGGTAAAAGAGTGGACGGTGTATTAGGAAAGGCAATTGACATAGCATTTATGTTTGGTCTTTTAGGAGCTACAGCTACATCTCTGGGTATAGGTGCTCCCCTTGCTACAGCGGGACTGGCACATGTATTAGGGATTGAAATAACACTTGGATTTGAGCTAGCAATAATTGCTTTGATTACAGCGATATTTGCGGCATCGGCATATCTGGGGCTTAAAAAAGGTATCAAAATTTTAAGTGACATAAACGTAATACTAACCTTTATTTTAGTTATATTTGTATTCTTAGCTGGAAATACAGTATTTATGTTAAATATGGGTACGACATCAATTGGTTATGTTCTACAAAAGTTTCCAACTATGTCTACATGGCTTGATCCTGCTGGTGGAAGCATGTTTCCGCAGTGGTGGACGGTGTTTTACTGGGCATGGTGGGGTGCATATGCACCATTCATGGGAATGTTCATTGCTAAGATTTCAAGAGGTAGAACAATCAAAGAGATGTTGCTAGGTGCTTTAGGTTTTGGTACTTCGGGATGTGTTATGTTCTTCGCCATTCTAGGTAATTATGGACTAGATTTACAATTATCCGGGAAAATGGATGTGGTTAAAACCTTAGATGAGTTAGGTGGACCAGCTACCGTAATAAAGATATTTGAAAATATGCCATTAGGATCATTGGCAATATTAATTGTAGCAGTAATATCAATTGTATTTATGGCAACAACTTTTGATTCAGCTTCATATGTACTTGCTGCTGTATGTCAAAAAGAACTTAAGCAAGATGAAGATCCACAGAGATGGTTAAGGTTACTATGGGCATTTTCTTTAGCCTTAGTTCCTATAGGGTTTATGCTTATGGGTAGTCCGCTAGGGGTACTTCAAACAGCATCAATCATTGCAGCTTTACCAGTGTCTGTAATTGTAATGATTACGGCAAAATCTTTTGTAAAAATGGTTAATGAAGATGTAGAAAAGGGACTAATTGAATTAGAATAATATAAAATGTAATGGTGTTAGATTGTATTGAGGTCATTAGAAAAAAATATGTGAATATTTTTAATGACCTCTTACAGAAAAAAGTTTATTGTGGGGTGCAATATGAAAGGATTAATTAAAGATATTCAATTGATACCTGTAAATTTTAAAAGTACTAATTGGGATCAAAGTACTTATGTAGTAAAAATTATAGATGAAAATGGACAGTATGGAATTGGTGAATGTGATGGTCCTATTGATGTAATGGAGGGAATCTTTTCTATGGAATCTGCCCATCTTTGGAGTATGAATCCTAAAGATATAATAATAGGTAAAGATCCTTTAGATGCAGCAGCAATTTGGAACAAGTTATATGAGTCTCTGCTATGGCAAGGTCGCAGAGGATTGGCACTTTTTGCAATATCGGGGATTGACATAGCTTTACATGATTTGGCAGGAAAACAGCTTGGAATACCAACTTATCAACTTATAGGTGGAGCAAATAAGGAGTATGCAACCCCGTATATGACATTGTATCCAGAAAGTTCTGGAACAGGCAGCTTAAAAGAATTGATGGGAGAGTATGAGCTATTATTTGAAAAAAGCAAGAAATTAGGTGTTAAGGCTGTTAAGCTTGCAATAATGCCTGGGGAGGAAGTATCTGATACTAAATTAATTGATTTTATTAATGAAGCAAGGACAAAGTTAGGATATGAAGTAGATATGATGGTGGATTTTCTATATAGATGGACTGATCCATATGATGTAATAAATGCACTAAAAAAATTAGAAAAATCAAATTTATATTTTGCTGAAGCTATTTTACAACACGACGATATTGAAGGGCATAAGAAGGTTGTTGATAAGACTGATATGAGAATTTGCGGTGCAGAAATGGCAACTGGCATATATGAAATAAAACAATGGGTAGAAAATTCTGGTGTAGCCATAGTACAACCTGATATAAACCGTTGCGGTGGTTTAAGTGAAATTAGAAGAATTACTGAGTTTTGCGATTTATATGGAGTTCAAGTAATTCCCCATGGATGGAAGACAGGAATTACTGCAAGTTGTGGCATACATTATCACATTTCTTCGAAAAACGGAAAGTATTTTGAATATTTGCACCCGGAACTTTACCCTTCACCAATGAGGGAAAATCTAGTTAAACCTGAGGCGAAGATTATTGATGGTAGGTTTAATAAACCGACTCGACCAGGTCTAGGAATAGACTTAAATGATGAATTTTTGACGAGCATAAGAAAGCGAGATTAATTATGAGATTTAACAGAAAAGATTATAAAGTAGAAACAAAATACGAGGCAGATCTTATAGTTGTAGGTGGTGGTCCAGCAGGAGTAGCAGCCGCTGTTACTGCTGGTGAATTAGGACTTAAAACTATTATAATTGAAAAGAACGGATTTTTTGGTGGTTCTAATGTTGCAGGTTATTCTGGTACAATAGGTGGTCTTTATAGTTCTGCATCAGATAGATCAGAAGAACTGAAGCAAATAGTAGGTGGTTTTGCAGCAAGATTTGCAGATTTATTAGAAGAAAAAGGTGGTATAATCAGGCAAGTACCATTTGGACATACTGCTTTAGCTCCCCATGATCCACTTATATGGAAAGATGTAGCAGACGATTTGGTAAGGGAAGCAGGAGTGAAAATTCTTTTTCATACAAGTTTTGTTGATGTCATTATGGAAGATAATGATATGAGAGGAATAATTGTTGAAAACAAAGATGGAAGGTCGATAATTAAAGGAAAGAGATTCATTGATTCATCAGGTGATGGAGATTTGTGTTATAGAGCAGGTAATGAATATTTCTTAGGTAAAGATGGAATTGTTCAAGCAATGACCATGGTATTTAGGATGGGCAATGTTAACTGGGAAGAAGCTAGTAAGTATAGTTTAGAGGATATATGGCAACTAGTAGAAAAAGCAGAGGCAGAAGGTGACTATAATTTACCTCGAAAACATCCGTTTATATTTCCAGCACCACAGGGTAATCAGGCAATTATGAATTGTACAGCTATCATAAGTGATGATGGAAGAGTGCTATATCCTACAAAAGCAGAGGATCTAACCTATGCAGAAATACATGGTAGACTCCAGATAAGAGAATACGAACGATTTGCTAAAGAATACATCAAGGGCTTTGAGAATGCACATGTTATTGATACCGCATCCCAGATTGGAATAAGACAATCAAGATCAATAAAAGGTGTCTATACATTGAAAAATGATGACGTTGTAAATGCTAGAAAATTTGATACAGCGATCGTTAGATCGGCTTGGCCAATAGAAATTCATGGTGGTGCTGATGGTGTAAAGGTTGTAAATTTAGATGACGATTATTATGAAATACCCTTTGAGGTAATGATACCTGAGACAATTGAAAATGTATTAGTGGCTGGAAGATGTATATCTGCAGAGCACGAAGCCCTTGCATCATCAAGGGTTGTAGCACAGTGCTTTGAAGAGGGAATGGCAGCTGCCATAGCTATGTATATGTCAATTAAAGATAATATTAAACCAAGAAACACTAATACTAAAAAAGTTAGGGAAATGATGATTGAAAGAGGAGCTATATTGTAATAATTTATAAATAAGTATGCAAATCATTATGGTTTGCATACTTATTAATCTATAGAGGTGAAATGATGAACTATTTTATTGGAAATTTAAGTGTAGTATTTTGGAGTGGGGCATTTGTTTACTCTAAAGAACAATGGACAGGTAGAAAACAACACTAAAGTAGCCATAAATGACAGTTTGAAAGCAGAATTTGTAAAAAAGTAGAAAAAAGTGTTGAATTATTATACAGTTTGATATAAAATTGTTTCAATACTATTTACATTAGTATGAATAATATTGCAATGAGGTGGTAATTATGTCAGTAAAAATGTTTTATGACAATATGGTAAGCTATTTAAGAAAAAATAATGGATGTTGGGAAAACGTTTATCTAATATCTTCTTTACTTCAAAATGATGATAACTTTCATTATAGATACAGTCTAGATGATGATGATAATATAGATGGATTTATTGGAATGTGGGAAGATGAAAAAGCAGTTACAATGACTGGAAATGTAGATTATTGCATGGATTTCTACGAATCAAACAAAGACAAATATACTTTTTACGATATCAATGAAAACGTTTCTTCTAAAATTATGGGGAAATACTCAAATAAAGACACCAATTTGAAGTCGACTAAGTATCATGTTATGAACATGGATTCTTCAGGTTTTTCATGTGATGTTTGTGATTCAGATTACGAAGCAATTTCTAGGGATTCATGGGAGAGTATAAGGGATGAATATCTTAATAAACATAATATTAAGTTTACTTCATACTGTGATGACAAGATGGAATGGTATGTCTCAAGGAACGAAAATGGAGAAGTTGTATCAAATCTTTGTTTTGAAAAAGTTATGGATGATATGTATATATTAACAAATTTCTATTCTTCTCCAGAAGTAAAGGGGCATGGAATAGGTAGGAAGTTATTCAAATCTTTAATGAATCAACATGATAGAAAACTAGTTCTATTTGTAAAAAAAGATAATCCAATTGTAGACTTTTATGAGGAAATTGGCTTTAATAGGGTTGCTTCAACATGGTCTTTTGATATATAATTTACTAAGACTGTAGTATCACTTAAAATAGATAATAAAGCATAAGATATTACATAAAATCAATTGAGGACGGTTACTATGATAAAAAAATGGTGTACAGCTGTTTTTATTACTGTTGCAATCCTTGTTACAGTTCTTAGTATATACACATATAAGTTTAATTATATAAATAGAATTGAAGAATATGAAAATACTTTGATAAGCATGAGTCATACTGCTAAGACACAGTTTGATACTACTTTTGCTCCTGTTATTGAAGAAACTAATGGAGTGATTAATAAAATTATTGAAGAAAGTATGGCTGAAAATGAATCAAGGTTGGTAAGAAAATATCCTAAAGCCTCCCAGTATATAGACGAGGCTTTTTTAGTCGTGCAGGAAAATTTATTCGATATAAAAGACATGATATCTCTAGATGACTATGAGCGGTTATTTAAGTTTATGGAAGGTCCAGGTGATGAAGAGTCAATTACTACTATTAAAAATATTGAAAATGATAATTTGTTTTATATAGTGAATGGATTCATGGATGAAGGAAAATTTAAAGTTCTTTTAACAGGTATAAATATGACTAAGGTTTCGGCTGTCGCTAAGCCTGAAAATTTCAATGCATACTCTAGTTATGTTTATATTATTTCTAAAGATGGATACATAATTTCTCACCCGGATAAAAATATAAATGGTCTAAATGTTTTTTATGATTCTAATAAATTGATGAAAATTCTCGAAATTGAGAAGGAAGCTTATCAGAAAGTGGTAAAAAGTAAAGAAAGATTTACTGCTGATACGAAAGTTAAGGAAATAAATTATAAATCTAATGGCCATTTAAGGAAGGCATACTATTCTAAACTAGAAGGCGTAAATTTCTACATATATATGTCATCAGATTATTCAAGTTTCAGAAAAAATGCAATCATGGAGACTTTTAGAACCCTACTACCTTTAATGATTTGTCTTATGATATGTTTGATTACTTTATATGTATATATATTTGTACTTCAAAATACAGATTATTCTAGTGAAATAAAGAATAATTATGCATTCTCAAAGTATTTGAAGAAAGCTTATAAAAAAGGAAAAAGGGAGTATTATTTTGTCATAAGGATAGATAATATAATATGTAAAGAAGATGAGTATGTATTTGATGATAATGTCATGTTGAAGGTAAGTGACTTTTTTAAAAGCCTTGACAATTATTATTTAGACATTTATAGAATTTCAAGACTACACTATATTTTTGTAGTAGAAGACTTAAGTAATATAGAATTTTTACTTGAGAAAATTAAAATGGGCATTAAAAGAAAATCTGACAATCTTGAAATTAGAGGAAAAACTTTACTTCTTACAATGGATAGTTTAGATCCAGACTTGAATGTTAGCGATATGGATGACAAGATTCTTCATCAAATGAATGATGAGTATGTCAATATATCGGACCAAAGTAGTAGCAAATGTATTCAGTACAATGAAATTTTTGATAAATTTAATTCTCATATAAAAGACAAATCTTATGTTGAGAAAATGATAATGAATGAAAACATAATTCCATTTTTTCAGCCAATAGTTAATTTAACAACAAATGAAGTCATTAAACACGAAGTATTAATGAGGGTGGATGATAAAGATAATTTTATTAATACTTTTAAAATTATAGAAATTGCTGAAAAAGAAGGGCTCGTGGAAAAAATAGACCGCTCTATAATTGCCCAATCATTTCATATGTATAAAACTATGTTTAAAGAAAGTGGGAAGAGAGTTCCCCTTAGTATCAATCTTTCAAGTAAGTCAATAAACGGAAAGCTTATAGATTATATAATGAAATGTGTTGATCAATATGATGTTATCCCAGAGGATATTACCTTTGAGCTTACAGAAACAGCAACATCAGACGATTTAGATGCAACTCTCTATTACCTTAAAACTTTAAGGAGCAGGGGCTTCAAAATTGCAATAGATGATTTTGGTACAGGATATGCCCATGTAGAATTGCTATCAAAAGTTGATGTAGACTATATCAAGATAGACGGAGTTTTTGTAATGAATGCAAGTAACGATAAAAAGAAACTTAAGACACTAAATGCCTTAGTCTACCTAGCTAAAAACTATGATACAGAAATAATAGCAGAGTTTATAGAAGATCAGCAGACCATAGATATACTAAAACGCCTAAATGTAGAATTCGGCCAAGGATACTACTTCGGTAAACCAGATAGGGAGCTAGTAGGGTGATATAAGTAGAAATATTTAAATTCTAGAATTTGTCTAGGGACTCTTCGAGCATCTAGGTATTCACTTTGCTCAAATCTAGGGTCAAGAAATTAATATTTTCTTGCATCTAGGGACGATTGTTAATCGCATACACGGAAATTTTCCTTGCGGAAAGAAACTTTATATTGGGTAAATTAAAAGTAGTATAAGGGGCAGTCGTTTATTAACTAAATAAGACCCCAAAATTCAAGAAATAATCAAATGCACTGTAAAGAAGTGGTTATAGGCCATTAAGTTTGCAGTGTATTTTTCTTAGGACAAAATGCTGTACTTCATTTTTTGCAAAAAAATATGGAGTTTAATCTCCATATGAATTATCTTTATGAATTTATTCTACGATCAGAGTTTTCCGTATGGAAAACATCATAGGTCGGATTACATAGTAATACACTAGTGTTTGCGAGGCATGTTGCCGAGCCGATGGGTTGTAAGAAGCCCTTTTACCCAGCCAATGGGGAAGAAAAGTTGTAAGCAAGGGCGTATCTGGTGACAGATGGGTCTGAAGGAAGCTGATGACGGTTGAAGGAAC
>JAOARG010000054.1 GCA_025210655.1 Bacillota bacterium | reverse complement strand
AGAACAAAAAAGTAGGATATACAATAGGACATCTTTAAAAGAAGATACAAAGGTTGAAAGCGTTGCTGAAATGGTGGTTTTTCTGCTTTCTGATAAATCAAAATCAATAACTGGGACAGTTATGCATGTTGATAATGGAACGATTTAATTATATTGAAGAGTTTACTCGTATTATTGAGGAAACTCTTTATATTTTTGAAGTAAATGATGATATAATATTCACATCAGGAGATTATAAAGAGAGGTTTGTTAGAAAATGGTATGTTATTTATGAATAAGTCGCTGAAGAATATAACATTAATTGTGATAATAATTACAATAATATCAAAAGGGCTAGGCTTTATACGAGAGATGGTACTTTCTTATTTTTATGGAGCGTCTATGGTTAGTGATGCGTTCTTGATTGCTCTAACAATACCTAGTGTAGTTACAGGGTTTGTTATTACGGGACTATCAACAAGCTATATACCAATATTTTTCGAGATAAATGAAAAACATGGACGGGATAATGCACTTTATTTGACCAATAATATTATTAATGTTTATGTTGTCATATCAAGTGTGGTTTGTGCGATATGTTTAGTGTTTGCAGAGCCAATAGTGAAACTATTTGCTTTGGGCTTTCAAGGGGAAGGGTACTATTTAGCTGTAAAGTTTTCGAGGATATTAATGGCAAGTATGATTTTTACTGGGATGATTGCTGTTTTTAATGCTTTTTTACAAATAAAGAATAATTTTGTTGTTCCAGCTCTGATGGGACTACCACTTAATATTTTCTATATAGTAGCGATATATTTTAGTGTTAAAGTAAATGTAATATTGTTACCTTTGATATCTTTATTTGGTTTTTTAGCACAGGTTTTAATTCTGATGTTTTTCATGAGGCGGAATGGTTATAAACATAACTGGATTATGAATTTTCGAGATAAGTCTTTGATTAGAGTTAAGGATATGATGATTCCGACAGTTGCCAGTGCTTCGTTTACACAAATCAATATTGTAGTAGATAAGACACTAGCGTCAGGAATAGCTGTAGGAGGTATCTCGATATTAAATTATGCAGGTAGGGTGAATTCGTTTATTATTGGTATATTCGTTACATCAATTACAACTATTATGTATCCCAAAATTTCGAAAGCAGTAATAAATAATGAACATGAGGATATAAAATCAATTGTTGAAAATTCCTTGTTTTTTGTTCTACTTATTGTAGTACCGGCATCTGCAGGAGGTATTTTTTATTCAAAAGAAATTATAGATGTTTTGTTTAATAGAGGTGCTTTTGATTTGAGTGCTCTAAATATGACTGCATTATCTTTTGCTTATTACTTAATAGGTAGTATATCTCAGGGGATTAGAGAAATAATTTTGCGGATATTCTATTCTAGAAAAAACACTAAAACTCCAATGAAAATATCATTTTGGGGAATACTAATAAACATCGTGTTATCGGTATTACTTTCGAAAATTATGGGTTTAGGTGGAATAGCTATTGCAACAAGTATTTCAACGATAGCTATTACGTTCGTAATGGTAATAGTATTATATAGGGAATTCAAATTTGTTAATCTTAAGACTATGGTAGTCATAGTGATGAAAATTGCAATTTCAACTATGGTAATGATTTGTATATCAAGTTATGGGTTTGAGAATTTGATAATGTTTCAGAATAAATATATATCATTAATGGTTACAATATTTCTGGCGGTGATAGTATATTTTGTAATGATGTTTATTTGTGAGATTAGATTTAGAAAACTTGTTATTAAAAATAAATAAAATTACTTAAAAATCTCGCAAAATACATATGTTTATTGTGGGATTTTTTAGAACACGAAATATTTTATTTATAAATATTAAGGTAATAATGAGTGCTCATGGTTTTGGAAATATTTCAAATACGGAAGAATTAATTTATATTTGCTAGAAGTGTAACTTGAAGGCGATTGAAGATGCTACCGAGGTGATAGTAACCTGTTTTATCGGGTATTTGAATAGTTCATACAGATATCTTTTAGTTTTAATTTAAGTATTGAGGATGCTGAACATATTATTGATATATTAAAGGAAGTTTTAATGTAAATTATATTAATGAAAAAGGTAGGGGTAGAAAGAGTGGATGTAAATTCAATCATTGGAACTAAATCCGGCATGTTGACAGCTGTTGATGTTTTTGAAACAAAGAGAGGTAAAAAAATTAAGTGTAAATGTGATTGTGGGAATGAAAAGATTGTTGATGCAAAGAGTTTTAAGTATAGAAAAGTAAGAAGTTGTGGATGTCTATATTCTAAAAGTAAAATAAAAGATATCGCGGGTAAGAAATTTGGAAAATTACTAGTAGAAAAATTCACAGGGGAAATAAAGCATCATTCATCAGTTTGGAGATGTAAGTGTGAATGTGGTGGGATAATAAATGTTAAAGCTAATGATTTATCAAGTGGTGCTGTAAAAAGTTGTGGGTGTTTACGATCTGAAGTAAGAGTACAAGATTTGTTGGGAAGACGGTTTGGAAAACTTATTCCAGTAGAGAAGAAAGGTAAAAAGCATAATAATTCACAGTTGTGGCTGTGTAGATGTGACTGTGGTAAATATGTTGAAGTATCTGCAAAGAATTTGACTAGTGGGAGAACTAATAGTTGCGGATGTTTGTTGGATAAGGCAAGAAAAAAAGCCATAAGTAAAGCATTAATTAGTAGACAAGAAAAGTATGTTGAGGGGACTGATTTGTATCAATTAGCACAGGAACCAAGGGTTAATAATACAAGTGGAGTAGTTGGTGTAACATATGATAAAACTACGAAAACTTGGAAGGCCAAAATTCAATTTAAGAAGAAAAAATATTATTTAGGGTCTTCTAAAGATATTAATATTGCTATTCAGATGAGAAAAGAAGCTGAAGAAAAATTACATGGTGAGTTTTTAAAATGGTATGAAGAGCATAAAAACAAATAGGAAGAAAATAAGCGAATGCTTTGTATAATAATTTTCAATTGTATAAAGCATTTTTTATTTTGAATAAAACTGATATAATTAATTTATATATAGAAATATATTTAGGGAGGTAATTTATATGTCAATAAAATCAACAATAAGAGTAAGAATGAGCATGCACGATGCTCACTATGGCGGAAATTTAGTTGATGGAGCTAAAATGTTAAATTTATTTGGTGATGTGGCTACAGAATTATTAATAATCAGAGATGGAGATGAAGGTCTTTTTGCTGGATATGATAAGGTGGAATTTCTTGCCCCTGTTTATGCTGGAGATTTTATTGAAGCCGTAGGGGAAATTGTTAAGGAAGGGAATTCATCTAGAAAAATGGTTTTTGAAGCGAGAAAAGTGATTGTACCTAGACCTGATATAAATGATTCTGCATGTGATGTTCTTGATGAGCCTATTGTTGTCTGCAGAGCTGAAGGGATTTGTGTAGTACCTAAGGATAAGCAGAGGAAATGATTTGGTTGTTGGTGGTTAGTAGTTAGTGGATAGGATAGCATTATAAAATCTATTTATGATTTTATTGTCCTTCGGAACTTTTGGGGACAGGTCCATTACTTATTTATTTTGTTTCTAAGTTGTCTATAGATTTACTATGTCCACATATAGGTACTTAATTTGTTCAAGGGTAGGGAACAAATATGTTCTATTTATCATTTTGGGTGATGTTTAATCGCTATTCAAGTAAATTTTCCTAATGGAAAGTACCTTATAAGTTATATTTAAAAACTTTTGGGGTCAGGTCTCTCATTCTTGCATGTGGTTTTTTCGAACCGCGAATTACGACCTACGACCTACGAAAAAACCGGAGGTTTTGCTTATGAAAAAATTAATTATTACTGCTGCTCTTACTGGAGCTGAGGTTACTAAGGATCAGCAACCTGCTTTGCCGGTTTCTCCTGAGGAGATTGCTGAGGCGGCTTATGAGTGTTATATTGCTGGGGCTTCTATTGTACATATTCATGCTAGGGATAATGATGGTAATCCTACTCAGGATTATGATGTCTATAAAGAGATTAAAGAAAAAATTGAAGAAAAGTGTAATATAATTGTTCAGCCTTCTACTGGTGGTGCGACTTGGCATAGTCCTGAAGAGAGACTTCAACCTGTAGATCTTAAGCCTGAAATGGCTACCTTAAGCTGTGGTACATGCAATTTTGGTGCTGATGTATTTATGAATAGTGAAGAGTATATTGAAATGTTTGCTAGAAAAATGGCTGAGAATGGTGTTAAGCCCGAAATAGAAGTGTTTGAACGTGGTATGATTGAGAATGCTAAGAAGCTTGTTAAAAAAGGTATCCTTGATGGACCACTTCATTTTGATTTCGTACTAGGTGTTCCAGGAGCATGTCCAGGTAACCCTGAGGATCTGATGTATATGGTGAATTCTATACCTGATGATTCTACATGGACTGTTGCGGGGATAGGAAGACATGAGACTCCCCTTGCTACAATGGCTATTATTTTAGGTGGTCATGTAAGAGTTGGGTTTGAAGATAATGTTTATTATGACAAGGGTGTATTGGCTGAGTCAAATGCTCAGCTTGTGAAGAGAATTACACGTCTGGCAAGAGAATTGGGCCGTGATGTGGCTACCCCGGATGATGCAAGGGTAATACTTGGGCTTCGTCCACATGCATAAAATATGATTAGTCTAGGGGTTCCTTTCACTCACATCTAGGTATTTACTTTGTGAAAGTCTAGGGAATAAATGAATTGCATTTATCATCTAGGGATCGATGTTCCATCGACAAGCATGGAAATTTTGCTTTCGCAAAGACTAAATTTTAAAAATTAAAAGGACTTTTAGCGAGTTGAATGCTAAAAGTCTGTTTTTTTACTAAGAATTTTGACCACAATTTAAAACGGAGGCTTACCATGGAGATATGACGATTATTAAGGCTTAATTTCGCTATAATGGGAGTTTAATGAGTAAAGTATACATGAAGTGGATGAATTCCATTCCTACTAAAATCAAATTCATCCATTGTTATTACGTATTTTGGGTAATTGTCTTTAATGAATTCTAGAACGTCGAATTCTCTATCAATAGCTTTATCTCTTGCAAGGATATATGATATCTGGATTGAAATATCGATTTTAATTATCAATAAAAACATTTATCTCTATTAGCCGATTATTAAATAGTTGATTTAGGTTTTGAGGGATTAAGATTCTTAGAGCGAAATCAGATCGAGAGATTAGTCATATCTTCTACGCGAGATCCCGATTTTGACTGTGGTCTTAAAAAGGGCTATGAAACATAAACTCATAATAATAAAAAACATCCTTATTCTATATAGTTCCATAGGATAAGGAAGTTTTTTTGTTTGAATGTGGGCAATACCTAGTATAAGTCTGTTTATATGCTTTGAAAAGTATCTAAGTACTTTTCAACCATCTTCTCATACTTATCCTTCATCATAAGACATGTATCAATTAGAAAGCCCGGTTCTCTCTCAAGCTCAGAAAGTCCTCTGTAGTAAAATGCTTTGAATGTATCCTCTATACATGATTATGCTTCTAATTCTTCCGTTATTTTATCGGTTTTTCGATAGAAAATAAAATTTTATCGAAAACCGATAAAATTGTGTGTTGTATTGCTTAAGGTTTAATCTCATATTGCTAAAGTAAATCCATTCTTAGTTAAACCTTTGTGGAAGGATTCACTTGAAATTTGGGTCAAAAAAATCATAACAGTAAATAAAAATCCTTGTCTTATGTTTTTTCACAGGACAAGGATTTTTTTATTGTTATGAATGTAGATCGTGCTCTCGCAAATGACTATCTTTACTCCAGTATTTTATTAACTACATATTTACTGTCGTCATTAACAAATAGATATACTATAGGCTCAACTTTTATTTTCACTTCAGGTGATACAATTTCTATTGTTGAATCTGTAGTTGTTTCAGATGGAGTTACTTCTTTGATATCTAATATGTTTTTTGAAAGTATTCCACTTGTAACATCAGAAGTAATCCATCGACCGTTTATTTTCATTTGAACCCAGTAGCCCTTGTTTCCTAGTATTTCCCCTTCGACTACTTTAGTAGGAATATCTACTGATCTTAGGAGACTTGCGTACAAGTAATTTAATGAAAGGGAATTTCCTTCTCTATTTTTTAAAGTTTTTACAGAAGAAAGTGCTTCAATATTTTCATTATATGTTATATTTTCTAACATATAATTATACAAGGCTTTTGCTTTTCCGGAATCACTATATATTCCAGAAGTTTTTCCCTTTGCTAAAATAAAGACTTCTTCGAAGTTGTTTTGAACCATTGGAGTTGGCAATAAATAAATTGTTTTTGATGGATTTAAGTTTAATATACTAAATTTTAAAATAGGTTCTGAAATAATATGTGATTCACTATAAAGGTCACTTTTTTCGACTTTGGAATCTTCTAGTTTATCTATCTCATCAAAAATTTTAATATCTTTATTCAACTCATCTTCTTCGATTACCATGTTATTTTCGCTTATTATATTTTCATCATTATTTTCAACCACAGAAGAATCAACTAGCTTAATAGTTGACTTAGTAGTAGTTTCTACTAAGCTATCATTTTTAGTAGGGTTTATTATTTCACTAATGACATTGTCCAGTTTAGTAGCCTCGATACATACATTGTGTTTTCCTAATCCGAAAGGAAGATAAACGGTATCTTTAAAATTACCTTCACTAACAGGTATGATTTGAGTATAGATTTTATTACCTTTACTTATTTCAATCACCAGGGTATCAATAAGCTGGTTTTTTGTACTACCTTCTAAAGTGAAAGAGCCTTTTGTCTCCATATTTGAAAAAAGCTCAGTTTTTATCTCGAATGAATTTTCAAGAAACTCAGGGTATTCAACATAATGTTCTAAAGCTGTGTCTACAGTGATTTTAGCTAAATTAAATGTACTCATGATATTGTTTATTGTATTAATTGAATCTGTCTCGTCTTCCGTAGGAGTATATGAAAAATTCAATATATAATTATTGTGATGAGCCTTTAGTATATAGCTTATAAATTTAGTTGTTTTATTGTTTTGCTGTATTGTGTAATAAACAATATTTGATTCAAGTCCGTTTATATTTTCCTTTGTTGAACCTGTAAAGGTGATATTGTCACTATATGTTCTAGTAATAGAATCTTTAAAATTATCAGTTAGTTTTTCTAAATCATTAATTTCTGAATCAACACTTGTTATCATTTTAAGGTGAATATTTTCATAGCCATCAGCAAATCCGTATTCAAAATCAACTTTATTTAGTATATTCCAATACTGAGGTATTGAAAACCTAATATCTTCTTCATCTATAATAATTTCCTTATAAAAGAAGTCATCAAATTTTCTATAAGAATCAATTTCGTCATTGGAGGATTTAATAAATACATTATTATCTTCCATATTTAGAAGCATATTGAAGGTTTCAATAAAAAATTCTACAGGGACATATGTTTTTCCGTTAATTATTTCGGGAGCATTTCTTAGAGTGAAGCTTTTTCCGTTTTTGTATGCAACTTTGCTGTCTATCTGCATTTTTACAAAAGTATTATCCTTGTATACTGTAATCATTCTACTATCAGAATTCCAATATACAGTTGTTCCAATGGACTCAAGAAAGTCTCTAAGTGGTAATAGTATCTTGTCGTTATCAACAATAGGAGAGCTAGATAAATTAAGCTCCTGATCGTTAATGAAAACATCTAAATCCTTCTCCCTGCTAGTAATTTGACCTGCGAAGGTATTCCCCACAAGCAGAAGGAAAATCATAGCTATTATTAATATGAATTTTTTAAACATGGATTTCCTCCTGATTTAGTTTATTTATATGAAACAAATAATCATAGATTTCAACTTTACCTTATGAATATACCACATTTGAGATCTTTTAAAATGATTTTAAAGGATTTGTATAATAAGTTTAATGTTAATGTAAAAATTCTGGAATCATTTTTACTGGTGGTGTTTTTTCATTGCTGAAAAAGGTGGATGGGTGGTTAGGTGGTTTGGGAATCACTTAAGGCTATGCCTTAGTTTGGGGAATCGTTCTTGGGATTGCAAGAATTTGGGGAAGTTAATAGTAAGTTGAATTGAAATAATGTGGTTATATAGTAAAAAAAATAAACAAAGGAAATGTTTTGATGTTTCAAGGTGTTGAGAAATTGATTGTTTATGAAAAATCTTATGAATGGGTTCTGAGTATTTATGAAGCAACTTCAGAATTTCCAAGGGAAGAGTTGTTTGGGCTAACTTCACAAATTAGAAGGTCTGCTGCATCAATTTCAGCGAACATTGCAGAAGGTAGAGCGAGAGAGTCTAATAAAGAATATAAGAGGTTTTTATATATTTCAAGGGGTTTTTTAGAAGAAACAAAATTTCATTTAAACTTATCTAAAGATTTGGGATATATAGACTCAGAAATACATACAGAACTAATTTATGATGCAAATAAAATTGGGAGGCTTTTAAATGGCTTAATAAATTCATTGAAAGATGAATGATTCTTTGTTTTTTCCAAACCGCCGTTTTCATCTATGATAACAAACCACCACAAATACCGAAGGTATAAGTAAACTACCTTTTATGCAGTAAGCATAAAAAACTATCCAAAAACCAATACGATGCACTGAATAAACAAATAGTACACAACTTTGAAAACGATAACAAGTAAAAAGTACAACTTTTGTTAAGTATTTTTCTTATGTTGTGTTATAATGTATATGAAAATTCTATTATGATTCGGGTTATTTGATTTGAGGAGGTAAGTTTAATGGATAGAAATCTTGGTATTAACCTTGTTAGGGTTACTGAGGCTGCTGCTCTTGGTGGGGCTATGTATCTTGGTAAAGGTGATAAGAACCGTGCGGATAAGGCTGCAGTTGATAATATGAGAAATATGTTTGATACTATTGATATTGAAGGTGTAGTTGTTATTGGTGAAGGCGAAATGGACGAAGCTCCTATGCTTTACATAGGTGAGGAAATTGGTACAAAGGGTATGGGATATCAAAAAGTTGATATAGCTGTTGATCCTATTGATGGTACTAATGCAGTAGCTAAGGGGCTTAACAATGCTATTGCGGTTTGTGCTCTTGCTCCAAGGGGTGCAATGCTTGCTGCTCCTGATATGTATATGGATAAACTTGCAGCTGGTCCTAAGGCTAAAGGTGTAATTGATATAGATGCATCAGTAGAAGATAATTTAAGAAATGTTGCTAAGGCTCTTAATAAGAATTTATCTGATCTTACAGCAACAATGTTAGATAGAGACAGACACCAGTACATTATTGATGTATGTAGAGAATTAGGTGTAAGGGTTAAATTGTTCCAGGATGGAGATGTAGATGCTGCAATAGCAACATGTTTCGAAGATTCTGGTGTAGATATTATGTTCGGAATGGGTGGAGCTCCAGAGGGAGTAATCGCTGCTGCTGCTATCAAGTGCCTAGGTGGAGATATGCAAGCTAGACTAAAGCCTATGAACGACGAAGAAATAGCTAGATGTAAGAAGATGGGCGCTGCCTATGAAACAAAGCTTACAATAGATGATTTAGTAGCTGGAGAAGACATTTATTTTGCAGCAACAGGAATATCTGATGGAGAATTCACAAGAGGAGTTAGATATTTAGGCGAAAACAAAGCAAGTACTCAAACATTAATGTTAAGAGGAAAGACTGGTACAATCAGATATATTGATGCAGTTCATCAATTGGATAAGAAGCCGGAGTACGCTAAGTAAGGGTAGCAATTAGGTATTGCCCACATTCATAACTGTAAAATAAATTCCTTAATCATGAATTTGCATGATTAAGGAATTTTTTTATTGTTATGAATTTATGGTTTTGGTTTTTTATAATGATCTTAGTTAAAATTGGGGGCACTCGTTTAAGTATTGACAATTATAGTGGCCTGATTTTGCTTTTAGTCTTTGTTTTATAGAACTGTGCTTATCTTAGCTGTTAGTAGGTGGTTTTTGGTGGGTAGGATAACTTTATAAAATCTATTCGCGATTTTCTAAAAGAAAAGCAGTAAATAAAAAAACTGGCCACTGAAAAAGTTCTATTTGAAATTCTTGTATCACGATATGTATCTTTCTTTCAACTATGGGAACCCAATATATTGTAGATAAGAATTAACCGTAGGTACTTTTTCAGCGGCTTCATAAAAAACTATTGTTTTTTTATTATTTCTATAATATATTATTAAGGAATACATCTAAAAATAATTCTTTAAACTCTATGTTTTCTTTTAAAATTCTTTAAAAAATTCCAATTTATACTTTAAGTTTTATAGAAAAAAATAGCAGGATTGAAACGTAATGGTTTTCGGTTGTTGGTGGCGTGTTTTTGTAGGGATGATTTTGTACTTTTTCCTATCCGCTAACTACTAATAACTATCTACTAAAATACATAGAAGATGTATTAGCATAGCTAAGTTGAGCGTTGTGAAGAGTCATAATGTTCAATAGTCGCTAAAAAAAATTAGGTGGTGTAATTTTAATGGATATTAATGAGCTTATGGGGAAAACTCTAAGCGATTTGAGGGAAATTGCCAAGGTAATGGGTGTAAAGGGTATTTCGAAGTATAAAAAGGTTGAACTGATTGAGAAGATTGTTAGCGAGGGTAAATCTGGCTCTTCTTCAAATGAAGAAGCTCCAAAGCCTAAAGCGGATGATTCTAACAAGTTTAGGGAAAACACAAGAAATAATAGTGTTAGAGACCAAAGTAAGGAAGAAGTAGAAGGTGTTCTTGAAATAATGGAGCAGGGTTATGGATTCTTAAGATTTAAAAACTTCCTTTCAAGTGATCTTGACGTGTATGTTTCTCCTTCTCAGATTAGAAAGTTCAATATGAGAACTGGGGATAAAATTACTGGAAATACCAGAGATCCAAAAGAAGGGGAAAAGTTTAGAGCTCTTCTAAGGGTTAACAAAATTAATAGAGATAGACCGGAGGTTCTTAGGAATAGACCGAAGTTTGATGATTTGACACCTATTTATCCGGAGGAAAAGATGAGACTAGAGTCCAATCCAAAGGATATGTCTACTAGACTTATTGATTTAATTGCTCCTGTTGGTAAAGGTCAAAGGGGACTTATTGTGGCTCCGCCTAAAGCAGGTAAAACAGTATTACTAAAGCAAATAGCTCAGTCTATTTCAAAGAACTATCCTGAGGTTGAGATAATAGTGCTGCTTATTGATGAGAGACCTGAGGAAGTTACAGAAATGAAGAAGAGTATAGATGCAGATGTTATTTATTCAACATTTGACGAACTTCCTTCTCACCATATAAAAGTTGCAGAAATGGTTATTTCCAGAGCCAAAGGACTTGTTGAGCAGAAAAAAGATGTTGTAATACTTTTAGATTCTATTACAAGACTTGCAAGGGCATATAACCTTACTATACCATCAAGCGGAAGAACATTATCCGGAGGACTTGATCCGGCAGCCCTTCATAAACCTAAAAGATTTTTTGGAGCTGCCAGAAATGTAGAAGAGGGCGGAAGCCTTACGATTCTAGCCACAGCATTAATTGAAACAGGATCAAGAATGGATGATGTAATATTTGAAGAATTCAAGGGAACAGGAAACATGGAGCTTATCCTAAACAGAAAGCTTTCAGAGAAGAGAATATTCCCAGCAATGGATATAGCAAAATCAGGTACAAGAAGAGAAGAACTTCTTCTATCAAAAGAAGAATTAAATGCAATGTGGGATATAAGAAGGGCATTCTCAAATATGCAAGCTTCTGACGTTACTGAGAGAATTCTTAGACAATTGACAACCACAAAATCAAATGGTGAATTTGTGCAGTCGATTAAGAAAATTTTGAGATAGTAACTTATAAATTAACGTAGGTCGTGGTTCGAAAGAGTAGGGAGTGTGTTATAAGATTGAATTTTTTTACTTATTTCAATTTTTAATAAGAATTGAATTGTTAAAAAAGATCTTAAAGATCTTCCGACCAACGACCAACGAACTACGACCTACGGTTAAAAGTATTTATGCTTTTAACCATTAATAAATTAATGGTTGTAATTAAAATAGTATGATGATATAATAAAGTGGTTGATTTTAGTTTATAAATGTTATATATTATAAAGGAAATTTTAGAAAAGAAAGAGGTGAACCTAATGAAAGCTGGAATTCATCCTGAATACAAACAAGTTCAAGTAACATGTGCTTGTGGTAATTCTTTTGAGACAGGATCTACAAAAGACGAAATCAGATTAGAAATATGTTCAGAGTGTCATCCGTTTTACACTGGTACGCAAAAGCAGATCGAACGTGGTGGTAGAGCTGATAGATTTAAGCAAAAATATGGTCTTAAGTAATAGTTTATTAAGTGGGGTAGAGTCTTTCTCTAGCCCATTTTGTTTATTTATAATGTAATTTATTTTAAATAATACAAACAAATTAAAGAATTGATAAAAAATGTATATTTTAAGAAGGGGTGCGTAACGTGGCGAAGCTTTATTTTAGATATGGAGCCATGAATTGTGGTAAATCTACTAACCTTATGCAGGTTGCTTTCAACTATGAAGAAAGAGGTATGAGATCACTTGTTATTAAACCTTATACTGACACCAAGGGTGGAGGTAGTGTCATATCCAGACTTGGTATTGAGAGAGAAGTTGACATGTATCTTAAGGAAGACAAGGATGTTTACAGAGAAGTCGAAAAATGGATTGAAAGAAATGGATCTGTTAATTGTCTTCTAGTTGATGAAGTTCAATTCTTTAAAAAAGAGCAAATAGACCAAATGCTTCAAATTGCTGTTCTTATGGATATTCCTGTAATATGTTATGGATTAAGAACAGATTTTAAAATGAATGGTTTTGAGGGAAGTGAAAGACTTCTACTTATTGCCCATAGTATTGAAGAACTTAAAACTATATGTAGATGCGGTAGAAAAGCTACATTAAATGGTAGGAAGATAAATGGAGAGTTTATCTTTGAAGGTGAACAAGTTGTAATAGATGATGGAACAAATGTAGAATATGAGTCTCTTTGTCCTAAATGTTATTATGATTATAAGTATAAAGCAAACAAATAAATATGTAAGTTAGGCCTGGTTGGATAAAAACTGTCAGGTCATTTTATAGATTCTATGATTGGAAAGAGTGATTGATTATGTCAGAAGGAATTTGTAAGACTAAGAAATTTGCTTCAGTTGGGGGTCAAGCCCTTATAGAAGGCGTAATGATGAGGGGACAATCGAATATCGCAATTGCTGTAAGAAAATCTGATGGGGAGATAGTATTAAAGAAAGATCCAGTTAAAAAAGTTGGATCTAGCTTTTTCAAACTTCCTTTGATAAGAGGGATGTATGCCCTAGTTAGTTCCATGGTTGTGGGTATAAAGGCCTTGACATATTCAGCTGAATTTTTCGAGGAAGCTGATGAGGTAAAGGAAACAAAGTTTGATTTATTCTTAAAGAAAATATTTAAGGAAAAAACAGATGATGTTTTAGTTTTCTTTTCTATGTTGTTTGCAATAATAATGGCACTTTTTTTATTTACATTTTTACCAACTTTTCTTATAGCTACTTTAAGGGCTAAGGTAACTAACCCTATTTATCTAAGTGCATTTGAAGGTGTGCTTAAAATAGCTTTGTTTGTTGCTTATATTCTTCTTATTTCAAGAATGAATGATGTGAAAAGGGTATTTCAATATCATGGTGCAGAGCATAAGACAATACATTGTTTGGAGTCAGGAAAAGAACTAACAGTTGAAAATTGTAGAGAATTTTCTACACTTCATCCTAGATGTGGAACATCATTTTTATTAATTGTCTTAGTAATAAGTATTACAATATTTAGTTTTGTAAGTTGGACATCCCCTGTGATGAGAGTTGTTTGGAAAATAGTACTTCTTCCAGTTGTTGCTGGGGTATCATTTGAGGTGCTTAAGTGGACTGGTAAAGGGAATAGTTCATTTGCAAAAATTATTTCAAAGCCCGGTATGATGATGCAAAAGCTTACAACTAATGAGCCAGATGATAAGCAACTTGAGGTTGCAATTGCAGCTCTTAAACATGCTATTGAAGATGAAAGTGACGTGTTGGTAAAATGACATTAAGGGAACTTTTAGAGTATGGATCGAAGGAACTTCATGGTGTATCAGATACTCCACAACTTGATAGTCAAATACTCCTTTGTGATGTAACGAATTATGATAAAGTATATATGATCTTAAACCCTTCAGAGGAGATAGATGAGAATCTCCTTATGAAGTTTAAGGATTATATTGCCAGAAGAAAAGAATCTGAACCAGTTCAATATATAATAAATTCTCAAGAATTTATGGGTTTTGATTTTTATGTAGATTCAAATGTTCTTATTCCTAGAGCGGATACGGAAATATTGGTTGAAGAAATTCTTAAAAGTGCTAAGAAGGGCTCGAGAATACTTGATATTGGAACTGGAAGTGGTGCAATAACCATAAGTCTTGCAAAGTTGGTAGAAGAAAGTCTTGTGGATTCTGTAGATATTTCAGATAGTGCAATTCAGGTAGCTAAGAGAAATTCAATTAATTTAGGTGTGGCAGAAAGGACTAAGTTTATTAATATTGATATTTTTGATGAAGATGTTTTATCTAGACTTGATGTCTATGATATAGTCGTATCAAATCCACCTTATATTCCTAAAGCTGAGATGGATGAGTTAAAGTCCAATGTGATTGATTATGAGCCATATAACGCCCTTTACGGTGGTGTTGATGGTTTAGACTTTTACTGGCGAATTGTAGATTTGACGGCAGAAATTTTGAAAAAAGATGGAATAATGGCCTTTGAATGTGGATATAATCAAGGTGAAGATATTAAAAAAATCATGGAAGATAGCGGATTTTTTGATAAAATAGATATTGTGAAAGATTTGAGTGGACTAGATAGGGTTGTTATAGGGTACCGCCCAACAACTGTTGAATAAAAAATGATAGATGGGGTGAAATGATGTTTGATAAGTTGGATTTTATCGAAGATAAATACAATGATTTAAGCGAAAAGATATCTGATCCTGAGGTAATTTCAGATCAGAAAGTTTGGCAAAAGTTAATGAGAGAGCATGCTGACCTTACTCCTATTGTTAACAAGTATAAGGAGTACAAGGAAGCAAAGTCGAGAATAGAAGAAGCTAAAGAAATTCTTACTACTGAAAAAGATGAGGAAATGAGAGAGCTTGCAAAGATGGAGCTTTCTGAATTAGAAGATGGATTTGATTCTATGGTTGATGAATTAAAGATTCTTCTTATTCCAAAGGATCCTAATGATGATAAGAATGTTTATGTTGAAATCAGGGCTGGTGCTGGTGGAGATGAAGCTGGATTATTTGCCAATGAACTTCTAAGAATGTATATTAGATATGCTGAAGAGAAGAGATGGAAGTGTGAGATTATGTCAATCACGGAAACTGGCGTTGGTGGATTAAAAGAGGGTGTTGTGCTTATAAAAGGTAGTGGTGCATACTCGAAGATGAAGTTTGAAAGTGGAGTTCACAGGGTTCAAAGAGTTCCTCAAACAGAGTCTGGTGGAAGAATTCATACTTCGACGGCTACAGTTGCTGTACTTCCAGAAGTTGATGATGTTGAGATTGAAATCAATCAAAATGATGTAAGGGTAGATGTGTTTAGATCATCAGGTAACGGTGGTCAGTCGGTAAATACAACTGACTCTGCGGTAAGACTTACTCACCTTCCGACTGGACTTGTAGTTTCTTGTCAGGATGAAAAATCGCAGCTTAAGAACAAGGATAAGGCGATGAAAATCCTAAAAGCTAGATTATATGATAAGATGCTTGCTGAGCAAAATGCAGAAATAGCAGCAGATAGAAAAGCACAAGTAGGTAGTGGAGATAGAAGTGATAAGATAAGAACATATAACTTCCCACAAGGTAGAATAACTGACCATAGAATTCCAATCACACTTTATAAGCTTGATTCATTTATGAATGGAAATATTGATGAGATGATTGATGCTTTGATTACTCATTATCAGGCGGAAAGTCTTAAAGAGATCGAACAATAAATGATTAAGGGGCAGTCTTAAATGACTTGCTCCTTATTTTTATTATGAATACTACTTTTCTTTTGGAAAAGCTGAATAATGTTCTTTGCTATCACGAATAGTGTTCGCCTTGCTCGCGGGTAGTGCTGGAGATTCGTTCCTGCCCCATCGAGTAGAGATTGCGTTGCAATCAGCTGTGATAGTTTGCAATCGCAAACTTAGATTATAATGAGATCTTAAAATATTAAATATTATTTTACTTTGGTAAAATTTCAATGCTGATTGATTTATCAATCTCTACTCATAAAAGCAAGTATTAACTTTTGTACTACTCGCGTAGCACTATTCATGACTGAAAGGAATACTAATCAGCTTTTCTCAAGAAAAGTAGTATAGATAACTGATCATGAATTTTCTACTTAATTTTGGGTAAACTATACATACAGCATCCTCCTAGCATCCTTGAATTAACATTATTATAGGAGTATACTAAATATTATAGAATAGACTGAAGATTTGGACAGAAAAAAGTTCATTTCATAAGAAGGTGGATTTGTTGATTTTTTTTCTTGTAGATTTGTGAAAGTGACCTTACAAAATATCATGTAAGGGGGAATTGTTGTGGAGTCTAGTTTAAGTTATTTACTTGATATCGGGATTGTATTATTGGCTGCTAACCTTGGGGGAATTGTTAGCAAGAAGTTCAATCAACCTGCTGTGTTGGGGCAAATAGTAGCAGGTGTGATTTTAGGTCTTGGTATTGTTGAAAAAACTGAGATAATTGAAGTTATGGGGGAACTGGGAGTAATTTTTTTGATGTTTATCGCTGGTCTTGAGACTGATGTTGATGAACTAAAAGCTTCAGGAGGATCCTCTGCAACTATAGCCATAGGTGGAGTTGTATTTCCACTTCTTTTTGTTGTGTCGGGTATTTATTTATTCACCAAGGATATTCAGTTAAGTGTGTTTATGGGGATAGTTTCTACGGCTACAAGTGTTAGTATATCTGTACAAACACTTCGTGAGATGGGCAAGCTTAACTCTAGACAGGGAATTGGAATACTTGGTGCGGCCATTATTGATGATATAGTAGGTATTATACTTCTTACACTTGTGGTAGGTATATTTAAGCCAGGAGAAGGAAGTAATTTGATATTTGTACTTCTTAAAATAGTATCATTTTTTATTTTGACATTTGCAGTAGGATATGTGATTATAAAACTTGTAAAGCGATTTGTTGGTTCGGGAAATCTTGATGATAAGATAGTGAGCTATGCAATTATTGGCTGTTTTCTTTTGGCATTCTCTTCAGAAGAACTAGGGGTTGCAGCAATTACAGGGGCTTATTTTTCAGGTGTAGTATTTTCGATGACCTCATTTAGACATAAAATTGCCCATGATATAAGTTCTATTTCTGGTCTCTTATTTACACCGGTATTTTTTGTAGGTATAGGGATGGGCGTAGAATTAGGATCGGCATTTTTAGCAATAGGCATAGGAAGTGTATTCCTTGTGTTGGCTGTTTTAGGTAAAATTGTTGGTTCTGGTCTTGGGGCCAAACTTACAGGATTTAATAATAAAGCATCCCTTCAAATAGGTATAGGAATGGTTCCAAGGGCTGAGGTTGCGATTATTATTGCCAACTTAGGATTAAAACTCAATCTAATAGGAGAGAAAGAACTTGCAGCGGTAATATTAACTGTACTTATCACTACACTGGTTACACCATCTATGCTTAAGGCGGCATTTAAGGGGAAAAAAGCCGCAGCTCGTAGTTCGTAGGTGGTAGGTCGGAAATACAAGGAAGATTCTATGCTTACAATTTTAGGCTAATTGCCAAAGGCAAAATTAGGCACGACCAAAGTAGTATTAGGCTACTTTAGGCAATCAAGGAGGATATTTTGAATACGGTAATATTTAAAGTAAAAAACAACAGTCTTGAAAAAGAAGACTTGGATAATATATGTGAGATAATTAAATCTAGTGGAGTTGTTGCTTTTCCAACTGAGACTGTATATGGTTTGGGGGCCAATGCACTTGACGTGGAAGCTGTGAAAGGAATTTTTAAGGCTAAGGGGAGACCCTCTGATAATCCTTTAATTGTACATATTTCTAATTTAGAAATGCTGGATGAATTAGTTGAGGAAGTTGGAGATGCTGCAAAAAAACTTATGGATGCTTTTTGGCCGGGACCTATAACATTTATATTGAAGAAGAAAAAGGAAGTTTCTGAAACTGTAACTGCTGGACTTCAAACAATAGCCATAAGATTTCCTTCGGATAAGATTGCAAGGGATATTATTGAATACTGCGGTAAACCAATTGCTGCCCCAAGTGCAAATCTTTCTGGAAAACCATCTCCAACTAATGGAGAACACGTAATAAGAGATTTGACTGGTAGGGTTGAGGCAATAGTAGTAGGTGAAGATGCAGTTATAGGCTTGGAATCAACTGTTGTTGATCTTACTGGGAAATATCCTATGATACTTCGTCCTGGAGGGATAAGTAAAGAAGAACTGGAAAAAGTTATTGGCCAAGTTCAAATCGATAAGGCACTAAACAGTGAGTATAGTGAAGATAATAAACCTAAAAGTCCTGGTATGAAATATACCCATTATGCACCAAAAGCAGAGGCAAGACTTGCTACGGGGACAAGAGAAGAGCAGGTGATTAAGATAAAAGAACTGCTAAATGACCTTCGTTCTTCCGGTCATTCAGTCGGAGTTTTGACAGTTGATGAAAATGTTGAGAAATACGCTTGTGATAATATTATTTCTCTAGGATCTATTAACAACATGGATGAAATTGCTTCGAATCTTTTTAAGGCTCTTAGGGAATTTGATGATACGTCTGTAGAGTATATTCTTTGTGAGAGTTTTGAGAATGTTGGTATTGGACTTGCGATAATGAATAGACTTAAGAAGGCTTGTGGATATAGAATTTTTTAGAATTTCCGTAGTTCGTGGTTCGTAGGTAGTAGTTCGGAAGAGATGACTGGTGCTCTTTCTTTGAAAGTATGGACAAGAAATTTTACCAAGGCAAAATAATATTTTTGTTTTTAAGTATCCCTATAAAATCTATAGATTTTATAGGGATACTTTATTTTTTGTAAAAAGGAGAATTTCAAAGTTGAGACTTTGAAGGGGAAGAGGGGAAAGGGAAAAGAACTGAGAGAAGATCACAAAAATCTGACTCTCAAGACGAAAGATTATAACATATAGTTGATTTTTTGTGTAAATATGTTGATTTCATAATTATTTAAATCATAGTAATATATATATAAAGAATTTACAATTTATAATGTTTTGTTAATGGTTCTCGCCTAGAATTTCGACTTCCATAGAGAGTTGATTTCGCCCTAAAATTAGCAAAAACATCATCTTCAGAAGCAAATTAGTCCACCATAGCAGTCGAATCTCCTTCGAGTGCTCCCCACCAATTTCAGATTGTGGTTAGATCTGAAACAAAAATCGGATTCTCTCATGAGTGAATGACTATTATAGAGAGTTTATTTAGCCCCTAAGTAGGCAAAAAAATTTTAAAAGTGAAATCAGGCCACGAGATTAGCTGAATCTTCTAAGAGAGCCCCCGATTTCAGGTTGTGGTTAGGCTCTAAAAAATACCCTATATCACTTCCTTTTCCGCTGTTTTTGCAATGCAAAAGTAATTCCCCTAGCACAAACAAAGTCTTGTGCGATTCCCCCTTTCCCCACCTACCCAACTGCTTTTCTACACCAGTAGAAAAAAACCACCATTTGCATCTTGCAAATAAACCACCAAAAAAATTCTAAGAAAAAAGAATTTTTTACTTGAATTTTTCAAAATTACAGTTTATAATATCTAGAGGATTTATGAGGACGCGAAATATTTATGTTTTCATATTGTTGTTATTCGTATTTTGGAGGTGAATTTTTATGAAAATTGTTATGGGTAGTGATCATGCTGGTTTAAGTTTAAAAAAGCAAATTATAAGTCACCTTGAAGAACAAGGACATGAAGTTGTAGACGTTGGTACTAATGATGGAAGTTCTGTTGATTATCCTGATTTTGGTCTAAAGGTTGCTGAGGAAGTTTCAACTGGAAATTATGATAGAGGTATCGTAATTTGTGGTACTGGAATTGGTATCTCAATTGCAGCAAATAAGGTTAAGGGTATAAGATGTGCTATGGTATCTGATACATTCAGTGCTGAAATGGCTAGGGCACATAATAATGCGAATATGATTGGTTTTGGTGAACGAGTTGTTGGTTTAGGACTTGCGACGAAAATAGTTGACGTTTTTTTGAAGACCGAATTTGAAGGCGGTAGACACGAAAGACGTGTTAATATTATTAAAGAGATTGAAGATAAAAACTTTAAGTAATTTTTAAAGTTTTCTTCAATTATTTTTTTGCATATTTTTAATATGAATTTATAGTTTAGGTTTATTCCGAAATTCGGAATTAGGAAGTATATTATTATCAAGGGGGAATTTTTTTATGCGTAAAGTATTTGAAATGGATCATCCGTTAATCCAACACAAATTGACATTAATTAGAAGTAAGGACACTGGTTCAAAAGAATTCAGAGAGTTAGTTAAAGAAGTATCTATGCTTATGGGATATGAGGTTACAAGACATTTGCCTCTTGAAGATATTGAGATTGAAACTCCAGTATGTAAAGCTACATCAAAAGTTTTAGCTGGTAGAAAGTTAGGAATCGTTCCTATTCTTAGAGCTGGTCTTGGTATGGTTGATGGATTTTTAAGTCTTCTTCCAGCTGCGAAAGTAGGTCACGTAGGTCTTTATAGAGATCCTGAAACATTAGAGCCAGTTGAGTACTACTGCAAGGTTCCTACTGATGTAAATGAAAGAGAATTATTAGTAGTAGATCCAATGTTAGCAACAGGTGGTTCTGCAAGAGCAGCAATTAGATTTATCAAAGAAAAGGGAGCTACAAATATCAAGTTTGTGTGTCTAATTGGTTGTCCAGAAGGAATCAAAGCTCTTCATGATGAGCATCCTGATGTTGATATTTATATCGGTTCAATAGATGAGAAATTGAACTCACACGCATACATTGAGCCAGGTCTTGGTGATGCTGGAGATAGATTATACGGAACTAAATAATAAAAAATTAACCGACCAAATTTTGGTCGGTTTTTATCTTTTAATACCCCATCACATGAGTAAGGGAATCATCATAATATATCCAATCACATACTTCAAATTCTTTGAAAGTAGTTTTATCCAGTCTTACTATTACCCTTTCTATTCCGCTGTTTATTATAAGCTTTTTGCACATAGAACATGAAGATGGATTCTCTACATAAGTCTTGTCCTTCATTTCTTTACCTACAAGATAAAGAGTAGATCCGATCATGTCTCTTCTAGCAGTAGCAAGAAGAGCGTTTGCTTCGGCATGAACAGAACGACATTTCTCATATCTCTCGCCCCTTGGAATATTTAATTCTTCTCTCATACATACTCCGATATCTGAACAGTTTTTTCTACTTCTAGGTGCCCCTGTGTACCCAGTAGATAGAATTTCATCATCATTAACTATTACAGCCCCATAATTTCTTCTAAGACATGTGCCCCTTTCTAGAACAACTTCCGCGATGTCTAAATAATAATTAGTCTTATCGATCCTTTCCACAATTGCCACCTCCTTTTTTATAATAGCATAAAATATTGATGAGGGTGTAAAATTTATTAAGATAGTCCAAGCTTGTTCTTAAGACCCTAAAACGAAAATCGGACTCTCTCCATTAAGTTTTGACTTTCATTGAGAGTTGATTTTGCCCTAATTAAAGATTGATACTACTTTTCTGAAGAAAAGCTGAATAGTGTTCCCGTTGGTCATGAATAGTGCTTAGCGGGTAGTACAAAAGCTAATACTTGCTTTTGTGAGTAGAGATTGATAAATCAATCAGCAATGAAATTTTACTAAAGTAAAATAATTTGAAGAAGTTCTTGTAGTTCTTCGAAAAAGAAGATTAGTAGTATTAGTTTGATGGTTCGAATAATTTAGCTAAATGTGTTCGAACTTCCAATCAGACGGACTACCAGACAATCAGGAATCAAAAAAAAATTTCTCGAACTACGATTTACGAACTACGACCCACGAAAAGCTATAAAAATAGCTTTTATATTACATTTCCTTTAAAAAATCAAAAACTTCTTGAACCGACATTATAATAGGTATAAAATAAGGTGATATATTATGTAGAGAAAGATTATAATTATGTATTTATAAGGGGTGTTAGCCTTGTTTGACAGGTATATTTACGGCATGATGATTGCTGCATTTATTACTTTTATCTCAACTCCTCTGGTGAGGGCTTTGGCGATAAAAATTGGTGCAGTTGATGTGCCAAAGGATAATAGAAGAGTTCATACTAAGCCTATTCCGAGAATGGGTGGTTTAGCTATTTATGTTGGATTTATGGTTACTATGATGAGGTATTCATACATATCCAAAAGTTCTATGATTGGTATTTTTTTAGGATCAACAATATTAGTTATATTAGGAATTGCTGATGATAGGGTGGAGCTTTCGGCTAAAGTTAAATTTGGATTTCAGATTTTAGCAGCTCTTTGTCTTGTTGTCTTCGGTATAAAGATTGATATCTTAACAAACTTTATCAATCCATCAACATATGTTCAATTAGGACTTTTAGGTGTACCGCTTACAGTTTTCTGGGTAGTTGGTATAACCAATACAGTAAACTTCATAGATGGTCTTGATGGACTTGCAGCTGGAATATCTACAATAGGAGCTCTTACATTAGCTTATGTAGCCCATGTCAACGGTAGATATGAAATTGCATTTATGACATTGTTATTAGCGGGAGCGTGTATAGGTTTTCTGCCTTTTAACTTTAATCCAGCGAAAATATTTATGGGTGATACAGGATCCATGCTTCTTGGATTTCTATTAGCAGCTATATCAATAGATGGAGCTATTAAGGGAGCTACTGCAGTTGCCCTTGTTGTACCGTTTTTAGCCCTAGGATTACCTATATTTGATACAGCCTTTGCCATATTTAGGCGGCTACTCAATAATAAGCCTATAACTGAAGCAGATAAGGGACACTTACATCATAGATTCTTATCGATCGGATTTGGACATAAAAAGGCAGTGCTGTCACTATATTTCATTTCTTCATTATTTGGAATTAGTACAGTATTCCTTGTAAATAACAACATAGTTAATTTTATCGGAATAGTATTAGTCGCATTTACACTGATTTTAATACCAATTTCGAGAACAATAGAGAGAAAATAGATTAAGGTAGTCGCTTGCGACTACCTTTTCGTGGTTCGTAGGTCGTAGGTTGTGGTTCGGAAGAACGTGGGCCTTGAACAGTCTAGGGACTCCTTAGACTGTCTTTTCCAACCTACCAACCACGACCTACTACCTACGAAAAAATTTTTGGAGGAATTTTTTATGAATAAACTAAAAGTAATGACAGTATTCGGAACAAGACCTGAAGCTATAAAGATGGCTCCTCTTGTTAAGGGGATTGAAAGGGATAAAGATTTAGAGTCAATTGTTTGTGTTACTGCACAGCATAGGGAGATGCTTGACCAGGTTCTTGATCTTTTTTATATCACACCTGACTATGACTTGAATATTATGAAGTCAGGTCAGACTATTGGGGAGATTACATCAAGAGTTTTGCTTGGTTTTGATGAGGTGTTGAAGGAAGTAAAGCCTGATATTGTTCTTGTTCATGGGGATACAACAACAACTTTCAGTGCCAGTCTAAGTGCTTTTTATAATCAAGTGAAGGTTGGTCATGTTGAAGCTGGATTAAGAAGTGGTAATAAGTATTCACCTTATCCTGAAGAAATGAATAGAAGTTTAGTAGGTAAAATAGCTGATCTTCATTTTTCGCCTACTATTGGAAATAAGGAAAATCTTCTCAAAGAAGGTATGCTGGAGGATACTATTTTTATAACGGGTAATACGGTCATAGACGCACTTTTTGAAGTTGTCAGGGAAGACTATGAGTTTGAAACAAAAAAGTTACAGGAAATCGATTTCGCAAGGGAGAATGTTATTTTATTAACAACACACAGGAGAGAAAACCTTGGTAGGCCTATGGAGGACATATTTGATGCTGTGAATATTATTACGAATAAGTACCCTGATATTCAGTTTGTTTTCCCTGTACATTTAAACCCTAAAGTAAGACAATTAGCGGATTCTAAGCTTGGGAAAAATGAAGCAGTTCATATGATTGAACCCCTAGAATATGCTGAATTTGCTAATCTTATTGGAAGAGTTCAAATAATTATGACTGATTCAGGTGGGGTACAGGAAGAGGCTCCTGCATTTGGCAAACCAGTGTTGGTTCTTCGTACAGAAACTGAAAGACCTGAAGCGGTAGATGCTGGGACCGTAGAAATAGTTGGTGTGGATACAAACCGCATAGTAGAGGCAGTAAGCAGACTTATGGATGATAAAAATCATTATGACAAGATGGCAAATGCTGTAAATCCATATGGTGATGGAAAGGCTGTAATTAGGACGATAGAGGCAATAAAAGAATATTTTGGAAAATAAACTGTGTTAAAAATATAACAAAATTATCCCTTTTTATGATTTGTTAATGTTTAATAATTAGTACAATGTTATATGAAATATTATTGGAATTATTCTAGAATATTTTATTAGAATTATTTGTATTTAAAATACAAAAAAACGACGTCTTGTTTGTATGTTTTATACAAAAGAGACGTTTTTTTATGTTGAAATGTATTAAAAACGTACATCTCAGAAAAAATGACAATTAAATTTACAGTAATTATGCCTTAAGGTAATGCTAATCGTTTGATTGGTAACTCAATACAAAGAATGATTTGAAATAAGTGCTTTGAATTCCAATAAATGTTGTTTTATCCTTTGTATATACCCTTCAAATCGTATCTTATCTATCCACAAAATATTCAAAATGTGGTATGCTAGATTCGTGGGAAAATGATTTAATCAATAGTTTTAACCTTTCATTGACTAGAATTGTAGGCATAAATTACAAATTCAATGGAGGTGTGTGTAATGAATAAAATAATCAGCGCAAAAGAAGCAGCAGTACATATCAAAGATGGAATGACTGTAATGCTTGGCGGATTCTTAGGTTTTGGTACAGCAGATGAAATTGTTGATCTGATGTGTGAAAACAAAGTAAAGGACTTAACTGTTATCTGTAATGACACAAGTTTTCCAGATAAGAATATAGGAAAGTTAGTTGTAAATAAACAGGTTAAAAAGGTTATTGCATCCCATATAGGTACAAACCCTGAAACAGGAAGACAAATGAATGAAAATGAAATCCAGGTGGATTTAGTTCCACAGGGTACTTTAGCTGAAAGAATCAGATCAGGCGGTACTGGACTAGGTGGAGTTCTTACTCCAACAGGTGTCGGCACGATTGTTGAGGAAGGGAAGCAGAAGATAGTTCTAAATGGTAAGGAATATCTTCTTGAGGAAGCTCTTAGAGCTGATGTTGCTGTTATCAAAGGTGCAAAAGCCGATAAAATGGGCAATATTGTTTATAAGAGAGCATCTAAGAATTTCAATCCTGTTATGGCAATGGCTGCGGACATAGTAATTGCTGAGGTTGATGAAATAGTTGAAGTAGGGGAACTTGATCCAGATATGATTGATACTCCTAATATTTTCATTGATTATATCGTTGAAGGGGGTAAATAATATGGATAAGACTTTAGATAAGGCTCAGATAAGAGATATTGTAGCCAAAAGGGTTGCTAGGGAATTTAAAGATGGTGACTTAGTAAATCTAGGTATTGGTTTGCCAACTCATGTAGCAAACTTTGTACCGGAAGATATCCAAGTTATTTTACAATCAGAAAACGGTTTTGTAGGTATGGGTCCTGCTCCTGAAGCAGGAAATGAAGATCCTGATGTGTTCAATGCTGGAGGAATGCCTGTTACATATAATCCAGGAGCTGCTTTTTTCGATAGTGCTGCTTCTTTTGGTATTATAAGAGGAGGACATTTGGATTGTACAGTATTAGGAGCGCTTCAAGTTGATGGAATGGGTAATCTTGCTAACTGGATGATTCCAGGAAAGAAAGTTCCAGGAATGGGTGGAGCTATGGATTTAGTAGCTGGAGCCAAGAAAGTAATTGTTGCTATGGAGCATACATCTAGAGGAGCAATCAAAATTGTCAAGGAATGTTCATTACCTCTTACTGCTAAGGGTGAGGTAAATATGATAGTAACTGAAATGGGCGTATTTGATGTGACTGAGAATGGATTAGTTCTTATTGAAAGGAATCCAGTATTTACAGTTGAAGACATTAAAGAAGTAACAGAGGCACCTTTTAGTATTTCTGACAATTTAATCGATATGAAACAATAAATTATATAGCAAAGGATATTTATCCTTTGCTATAAAACTCTAAAGATTGTGTATACAATCTAAGGGTGTTTACTTATAAATGTAAATCTTATAATATGTATTTATTGAATATTCAATAAATTCTTAAAATTAGGGTGAAGTTATGAAAAATTTTCATATGTATAAAAACTTAGCAATACTTAGTCAAGTTGGTTTAACGATGATTATTCCCATATTCGCAGGGGTATATATAGGCAATTGGGTGGATAATAAGTTGGGAACAAGAGTTTTCTTGTTTGTCTTCATAATTATTGGAGTCATGACATCCTTTTTAAACCTTTATAAACTTGCTACTAGGAGCGCTAAGGATCATAAGAGGAAGTGAAATTTTGGAAGAACTTAGAAAGCTAAAATATCAGATAATTAAATGGACATTCGTAACTTTTGCAGTTTTGTCGGTTCTTTCTATTGTTTTTCTGGAAGATAAAAAAGCCATGGTTCTTGGACTTGTATTCGGTACGGCAATAAGTTGTCTGAATTTTCTCGAACTTGGAAAAACACTAGAAAAAGCAGTTAAAATGAACCCTAGAAAAGCTCAAGCTTATACAACATCAAGGTATTTTCTAAGGTACTTAATAAGTGCAGTAGTAATCTTCATATCACTTAAGGCTGATTACATAAACGTGCTTGGGACTGTCATTGGTTTTTTATCAATTAAGTTTGTTATTTTTGTTACAAATTTATTTAATGATAAAAGGTATTTCAAAAAAATATTCGAAAGAAAGGAGGAAGATGAATAAGTGGGAACTGAAGGATTTGGCCCTAGGGTCGTATTTAATCTTCCAGGTGGCATACCAGTTTCAGAAACTGTAACTGTTACATGGTTTATAATGGCGGTACTTATAATATTTGCTTATATTGCTACTAGGAAGTCGAGTAAGATACCTAAAGGACTACAGAATTTTACTGAGATTCTTGTTGATGGAATTAATGGCCTTACAAAATCTACTATGGGTGAACATAACAAGAACTTCGCTCCCTACATTGGGACTTTGTTATTGTTTATAGGTATTGGAAATATCATTGGTCTTTTTGGAATGAGACCTCCTACTGCTGATGTTAATACCACTATGGGACTAAGTATCATGACATTTTGTATGATTCAAGGTTTCGGTGTGAGATCGAAGGGAGTTGGAGGACACCTTAAGGGATTCTTAGATCCAATGCCACTGTTACTACCAATTAATATTCTTGGAGAGTTAGCAACACCTATTTCGCTAGGTTTCCGTCTTTTTGGTAATGTTGTTGGTGGATTAATCATTATGAGTCTACTATATTCTGCTCTTGGAGGATTAAGTGCAAAGTTAGGAATAATGATTCCTGTTTTACAAATGGGTGTGCCGGCAGCTCTTCATATTTATTTTGATTTGTTTGCTGGACTATTACAGTCATTTATATTTGCAATGCTTACAATGGTAAATGTATCAATGGCAATGGATTAATCAACAAGGAAAAGTTATGTTAAAAAATGAGGTGAAAACATGGAGTCAACCAATTTTCTAATGAGATTTCTTGAATGGTTGATGACCTTTGACCGTAAAGCCCTAATTCTTGCTGCATCAGCAATAGGAGCAGGTCTTTCGATGATTGCAGGTATTGGACCTGGAATTGGACAAGGATTTGCTGCTGGTAAAGGTGCAGAAGCAGTAGCTAGAAATCCAAAAAGCGGAAAGCAGACTACAATGGTAATGTTACTTGGTGCGGCTGTTGCCGAGACATCAGGTATACTTGCACTTGTTGTATCACTTATCATGCTTTATGGTAATCCCCTTGTAACAACAGAGGGATCAGTTCTAGTAATTCTTGCATCAGCAATTGGTGCTGGATTGTCTATGATTGCAGGTATTGGACCTGGAATCGGACAGGGATATGCGGCTGGTAAAAGTACTGAAGCAGTTGGAAAAAGACCAAAACTTCAGTCATCAATCGTTAGAACTATGTTTTTAGGGCAGGCAGTAGCTCAAACTACAGGTATATATGCACTTATCATATCTTTAGTTTTACTATTCGCTAACCCATTACTTGGTTTATTGTAGTAAGTGTATTAATTTTTAGTTAGTCTATCCTTGGAAAAGGATTTTAAAAAAAAGAAAAAATAAAAGCTAAAATGAAATATAAGGAGGAAATTTTAATGGAACCTATTACAGGAAAAGCATTAGTATTAGCATGCTCAGCAATTGGAGCAGGTTTAGCAATGATCGCAGGTATTGGACCTGGAATCGGACAGGGATTCGCAGCTGGTAAAGGTGCAGAAGGTGTTGGAAGACAGCCAGAAGCTCAAGGTGATATCACTAGAACAATGTTACTTGGTGCTGCAGTTGCAGAGACAACTGGTATCTATGGTTTGATCATAGCGTTAATATTATTATTCGCAAACCCACTTGTAGGAATGTTATAGAAAAACCTTTATTATAGAGGAGGTCAATGATGCTTAGACTAGGATTAGTTGAACCAGGTTGGACCTTTATATTCCAAATCGCGAATACTCTTATCCTATTCCTTGTGCTTAAGAAACTTTTATTTAAGCCGGTTACAGAAATGATGGAAAACCGTAGTCAGGGAATTGCGGATTCTATTCAAGAAGCTGAAGATAAGAAGAAGGAAGCTGAAGGATATAAGGAAGAATATTTATTAAAACTTGAAAATGCAGACAAAGAGGGTAGCGAATTAATAAGAAAAGCTGTTGTTAAGGCTGAAGAGAGAGCTAACCAAATTAAGAAGGAAGCCGAAGAAGAAATTGTACGTCTTAAAGAGAAAGCTGAGAAAGAGATTGCTATGGAAAAAGAAATGGCACTTGTTCAGCTTAAAGATGAGATTGCTTCATTAGCGGTTCTTGCTGCATCAAAAGTTATTGAAAAAGATGTGGATGTAAACAGCCATAAGGTTCTTATAAATCAATTTATTGAAGAGGTAGGGGATACAAAATGGCAAAATTAGTATCCAGAGCTTATTCAGAGGCTTTATTTGAGGTAGCTCTTGAAAACAATAAGATCGATACTTACTGTGAAGAACTTAAGTTTGTAGTTGACTGTTTCAAAGAGTACCCTGAATTTTATGAGGTATACGTAACTCCTAAAATCGATAAAGACGAAAGAAAAGAAACCATGAATACCGTTTTTTCGGATAAGGTTTCTAAGGAAGTTTTAAATTTTATGAAGATTCTTATTGATAAGAAAAGAGGAGAAGCTATCTTTGACATCGCTAAGGATTTTGCTGAAATGGTAAACGACCACAAGGGAATAAAAGATGGTATTGTTGAATCAGTAATACCAATGACTGAAGATGAAATACAAAAATTAAGTGATAAATTAGAGAAGCTTACAGGAAATAAAGTTAACCTTACGAATGTAGTTAACGAAGATATTCTTGGAGGTATTTTGATAAGAGTCGGTGATAGAGTTATAGATGGTACGTTTAAGAATAAATTAAACAATATCAGAGAAAATTTATCACAAATAATAGTATAGTTAATAGGAGTGATTTGGAACATGAATCTAAGACCTGAAGAGATAAGTTCTGTTATAAAAGAACAGATAAAAAGGTATGAAGATAAGCTTCAAGTCGAAGATGTCGGTACTATAATCGAAGTTGGAGATGGTATCGCTAGGGTACACGGACTAGAGAAGTGTATGGCTGGTGAGTTATTACTGTTCCCAGGTGATGTATATGGTATGGCTCTTAACTTGGAAGAAGATAGTGTTGGTGCCGTTCTACTAGGTTCAGATACAGGTATTAAAGAGGGTGACGTTGTAAAGCGTACAAATAGAATCGCAGAAGTACCTGTTGGAGAGAATATGTTCGGAAGAGTTGTAAATACTCTAGGACAACCTATCGACGGTAAAGGACCAATCAAAACTGATAAATTTAGACCAATGGAATCTAATGCACCGGGTGTAATTGATAGAAAGTCAGTTCACCAACCATTACAGACTGGTATTAAAGCTATTGACTCTATGATTCCAGTAGGAAAAGGACAGAGAGAGCTTATAATCGGTGATAGAGAGACTGGAAAGACTACAGTTGCCATTGATACTATAATCAATCAAAAAGAAGAAGATGTACTTTGTATATATGTAGCTATCGGTCAGAAGAGATCGACAATTGCTCAATTGGTTAAAACTCTAGAAGATAATGGCGCTATGGATTATACTTGTATAGTTTCTGCAAGTGCGTCAGAATCAGCTCCACTTCAATATCTTGCACCATATGCTGGTGTTGCTATTGGAGAAGAGATGATGTTTGCTGGAAGGGACGTATTAATTATTTATGATGACCTTTCAAAGCATGCCGTAGCTTATAGAGCTATGTCACTACTTCTTAGAAGACCACCAGGACGTGAGGCCTTCCCAGGGGACGTATTCTACATCCACAGTAGACTTCTGGAAAGAGCTGCAAAGTTAAGTGATGAATTAGGTGGAGGAAGTATTACAGCACTTCCAATCATTGAAACTCAAGCAGGTGACGTTTCTGCTTATATCCCAACAAACGTTATTTCCATCACAGATGGACAGATTTTCCTTGAGACTGAGTTATTCAATGCTGGTCAAAGACCTGCGGTAAACGCTGGTATTTCGGTATCCAGAGTTGGAGGAGATGCTCAGATAAAAGCCATGAAGAAAGTTGCTGGTAAGATCAAACTTGATATTGCACAGTACAGTGAGCTTGCAGCCTTTGCACAGTTCGGTTCAGAACTTGACAAAGATACTAAGGCGACACTAGAGCATGGTGAAAGACTTATGGAAATTCTAAAGCAAAGACAAAGTAATCCTATGAAGGTTGAACATCAGGTTGAGATTATTTACGCAGTAAGTAATAAACACCTTATGGATATTCCTGTTAAGGATGTCGCTAGATTCGAAAAAGAATTTATTGCTTTTATGGATAACGAATATAATGAAGTAGGAAAAGCTATTAAGAAGTCAGGTGTTCTAGATGATGATACTGCAGCTAAGTTAGAAGAAGCTATTGCTAAGTTTAAAAGCAAATTCGAATTCTAGGTTAGTTCCTACTAGGAGGGAAATAAACGATGGCAGGAATGGGTACCAGAGATATAAATAGAAAAATCAAAAGTATCAACAGTACTATGCAAATTACCAAAGCCATGGAACTTGTTTCTACTGCAAAGCTAAAAAAATCTAGGGATCGTATAGATATCACTAGACCTTATTTTGAAACAGTTACAGATACTGTTAGAAGTATAATTGAGACTGAAAAAAGTATCAAAAATGAATATATCGATAATAGAGAGGTAAAAAAATCCCTTTATATCGTTGTCACTTCAGATAGGGGTCTTTGTGGGGGATATAACAATAATGTCTTAAAGGCAGTAACCCATGATATAGGTATTAAGGATGCAGTTATAATAGTTGTAGGAAGAAAAGGAACAGACTTTTTCACTAAGACTGGTATGGATATTGTGAAATCCCATACAGGTATTTCTGAAAAGCCGGAATATATGCATGCAATAGATATTTCGAGAATTGCTCTAAATATGTATAAGGACAAAGAGATTGATGAAATCAAGTTTGCCTTTACAAGACTTAGAAGTACAATTGTTCAAGAAGCCGAGCTAATTAAACTACTTCCTGTTGATGTTGATAAGAAGGTTAATCAAATTGATGAACCAGAAGAGTTTGTTTACGTAAATTATGAGCCATCACCAGAAATGGTACTTAGCTACATTATACCAAAGTATGTAGAGAGTACTATTTATGGAGGACTAATTGAATCTGCAGCTTCTGAGCAAGCAGCAAGAAGAATGTCCATGGAAAATGCATCTGATAATGCAGCTGAGCTTATAGATAGCTTAACATTATCATTTAACCAGGCACGTCAGGCAGCAATTACTCAGGAAATCACTGAGATTGTTGGTGGTGCAGAGGCTTTAAAATAAACATTAATCTTAATTGATATAATATAGTAAGGAATCACTAGAAATTTGAAAGGATGTGGAACCATAATGGAACAAGTTACGGGTAAAATTGTTCAAATTATCGGGCCCGTTGTTGACGTAAGATTTGAAGCTGAAAATCTTCCAAATATAAATGATGCCCTTGTCGTTGAATATAATGACATAAGAGTAGTTATAGAGGTTGCTCAGCATATTGGTGACAACGTAGTTAGATGTATAGCCATGTCTTCTACAGATGGTATTATTAGAGGTATTGATGTTATTAGTACTGGGAAGCCTATTACTGTTCCAGTTGGTGCAGCTACTTTAGGTCGTCTTATTAATGTACTAGGAGAAGCTATAGATCAAAAACCTGATATGGATAGAACAAATACTCTACCAATTCATAGAGAAGCTCCTTCATTTGAAGAGCAGGAAACTTCTGCTGAAATGCTTGAAACTGGTATTAAAGTAGTTGACCTTATCTCACCTTACGCAAAGGGTGGTAAGATCGGTCTATTTGGTGGTGCCGGTGTTGGTAAAACGGTTCTGATTCAGGAACTTATCAACAATATAGCAAAAGAGCACGGTGGACTTTCTGTTTTCGCCGGAGTTGGTGAGAGAACAAGAGAGGGAAATGACCTTTACCATGAAATGACTGAGTCAGGAGTTATCGATAAGACTACTCTAGTATTTGGTCAGATGAATGAGCCACCAGGAGCAAGAATGAGAGTTGCATTAACAGGTCTTACTATGGCTGAGTACTTCAGAGATGCTGAAGGAAGAGACGTATTACTATTTGTTGATAATATATTCAGATTTACTCAGGCAGGTTCTGAGGTATCGGCACTTCTTGGACGTATGCCAAGTGCCGTTGGTTATCAGCCAACACTTGCTACAGACATGGGAGCACTTCAGGAGAGAATCACTTCTACTAAGAAGGGTTCTATCACTTCTGTACAGGCTGTTTATGTACCGGCGGATGACCTTACTGACCCGGCTCCAGCGACGACTTTCTCGCATCTGGATGCCAAGACTGTACTTTCTAGACAGTTAGCGTCACTAGGAATTTATCCAGCGGTTGATCCACTTGATTCTTCTTCAAGAATATTGGATCCAGCAGTAGTTGGTGATGAGCACTATAAAGTAGCTCGTGATACTCAGGAAATTCTTCAAAGATATAAAGAACTACAAGATATTATCGCAATCCTAGGTATGGATGAATTATCTGATGAAGATAAGATTATTGTACAAAGAGCAAGAAAAGTACAAAGATTCTTATCCCAGCCATTCAGTGTTGCAGAGGCATTTACTGGTATGGAAGGTAAATACGTATCAGTTAAAGATACTGTCAGAGGATTTAAAGAAGTACTTGAAGGAAAGCATGATAACTTACCGGAATCAGCATTCTACTTAGTTGGAACAATTGAAGAAGCAATTGCAAAAGCTAATAGCAATGAATAGATAAATACTGATGTAACACTGATATGATTTTTTTCAGTGGTAATGATATTCGGAGGTGTAATTATGGCTTCAGCATATCCACTTGAAATAGTAACACCAGATAAGAATTTCTTTGAAGGTGATGTGGAAATGGTTATTGTTAGAACAGCCGAGGGTGATGTTGGAATACTTAATGACCACGAACCTTTAGTAGCTCCAGTATCTATTGGATCTGTCAGAGTTAAAATTGATGGCAAATTTAAAGATGCAGCTTGTTCAGGAGGATTCCTATGTGTTGAGGAAGATAAGACAACAATAGTAACTGACTGTGCAGAATGGGCTGATGAAATTGATGCAAATAGAGCTAAAGCGGCACTAGATAGAGCTCAAAAGAGACTTGAAAAAAAGGATGAAGATTTAGATACGTTAAGGGCAAAAATTGCACTTAATAAGGCAATCAACAGAATTAGAGTTTCTGGGGTTTCTACAGATAAATAAAAATTCGGGACTATGCATATTGCATAGTCCCTGTTTTTTCCTTAGAAAAAAACGACAAGGCGCACCTTTGGTACTCGACAAGTCATTTCATTCGACAAGGCAGAACTTATTAACATAGTTCTTCGACAAGTTGTTGCTTAGCAACTATTTTAGGTGAAGAGGGGAATCGCACAAATACTTGTGCTAGGTGAATCGGTTTCTTTAAGGGAAACCTAGGTGAAAAGGAAAACATAAGACCTTACTATAGTGCTTTATAGCTCTTAAGTCCTTCCTTTTCTCCAAAATCTTGCCTACAAGATTGATTCCTCTAGTACAAACGAAGTCTTGTACGATTCCCCTCTTCCCCTAAATAAACCGTAAAGTAACGGTTTGTCTTATAAATTTAGAGATATCTTATAATAAATTTTTAACAATATCACTTTAAGTTTATAACATTATCATATATAATAAAAAATACGGATATAATTAGAATGGGAATAGTATGTTAAGCATATTATGAAGCAAAACATAACACATATAGCAAAGTATTATATTCAGATCATTACGTAGTGACTTAAGGAGGATTACAGTGCCTAAGATTGTAGTTGAAAAAAGTGGGCCTTTAAAGGGGTCTGTGAGAATAAGTGGTGCAAAGAATGCTGTTCTGCCTATTATGGCTGCGGCTTTACTTGCTGAAGAAAAGTGTATTATTGAAGATGTACCTGATTTGAAAGATGTTAACGTAATGTCGGCGGTTCTTAGGTCTTTAGGTTCTGAAGTGACTAAGCTTGAGAATGGGTCATTGGAGATTTATACTCCGGAGATTAAGACTGCGGAAGCTCCATATGAATTAATTACTAAGATGAGGGCTTCGTTCTTTGTAATGGGACCTTTACTTGCTAGACTTAAAAACGCTAAGATTCCTCTACCAGGAGGATGTGCAATAGGTGCAAGACCTGTTGATCTTCATCTTAAGGGATTTAAGTCTTTAGGTGTGGAAATTAATATAGAACATGGATATATCGAAGGAAAAGCAGATAAACTTGTTGGAAATACGATTTATCTAGATTTCCCAAGTGTAGGTGCGACAGAGAACATCATGATGGCGGCAACTTTGGCTGAGGGTGTTACAATTATTGAAAATGCGGCTGAAGAGCCTGAAATAACTGATCTTGCTAACTTCCTAAATAAGCTAGGAGCTAATATTAAGGGAGCTGGTACTGATACAATTAAAATTACAGGTGTTGAAAGACTTGGTGGAACAAGACATCAGGTTATTCCTGATAGAATTGAAACTGGAACATATATGGTTGCAGCAGCTATTACAGGGGGAGATATAACAATTGAAAATGTTGTTCCAAATCATATTAAACCTGTAATTGCTAAATTAAGAGAATGTGGAGTAGATATTGAAGAAATGGATGATGCCCTTAGGGTTAGATCTACTGGTGAGTTAAAAGCTGTAGATGTTACAACTCTTCCTTATCCAGGATTCCCTACAGATTTACAATCTCAGTTTATGGGTCTTATGACAGTGGCTAATGGATCAAGTGTTGTTAATGAGACGGTATTCGAAAATAGATTCATGCATGTAAGTGAGCTTACAAGAATGGGTGCTAAAATCAGAATAGAAGGTCATAGTGCCGTTGTAGAAGGAATTAAAAGACTTGAGGGTGCGAAAGTATCTGCAACTGATTTAAGAGCCGGAGCAACCCTTATACTAGCTGGACTAGTTGCAGAGGGGAAAACTGAAATTCATAATATTTATCATATCGATAGGGGATATGTTGAAATTGAAAGTAAGTTGACAAGCCTTGGAGCAAGAATATACAGAGAAGAAGATTAATATAGTTTAAAAACAGCCTTAAATGGCTGTTTTTCTACTTTTTGTATTGAAAATAATACATGTTTAGTGATATTATTAATGTTAGAGATTTATAAAATTTTAGTAATATTTTAATAATTATAAAGTATACTATTACAATATGAAAAAATTAAAAATCTTGTAACCTTTTTTCCTTTTACTAGGGAGTCATTTAATGATATCATAAAGGGTAAGAGTATGTACTATTTGGCTTAGGTCGTGGTTCGTAGGTCGTAGGTCGGAAGAACATATTAAGAAGGAAATAACAGTAATACTGATTATAATATAAAAATTAATTCTGGAAGGTGGGGTATACAAGTGTTCGGAATTGGAGCAGAGATTGGAATAGATTTAGGTACGGCAAGTGTATTGGTATACATAAAAGGTAAGGGGATTGTTCTTCAGGAACCCTCTGTTGTTGCTATAGATAAAAATTCGGACAAGGTTTTAGCTGTTGGTCAGGAAGCTAGAAAAATGCTTGGTAGAACTCCAGGTAATATTGTTGCAATTAGACCTTTGAAAGATGGAGTAATTTCTGACTATGAAGTAACAGAAAGAATGCTTAGATATTTTATTAATAAAACTTGCGGTAGAAAGAGATTCTTTAAGCCGAAGATTATAGTATGTGTTCCAAGTGGTGTTACTGAGGTTGAAAAGAGAGCAGTAATTGATGCTACTGTTGAAGCTGGTGGAGGAAGAACATTCCTTATTGAAGAACCAATAGCAGCTGCAATTGGAGCAGGTCTTGATATAACAAAACCAGATGGAAATATGGTAATAGATATTGGTGGTGGTACTGCTGATATAGCTGTAATATCTCTTGGTGGTATTGTTGTAAGCAAATCTATTAAGGTTGCTGGGGATAAATTTGATGAGGCTATTATCAAATATATGAGAAAAGCTCATAATCTTCTTATTGGAGAAAGAACTGCAGAGGAACTTAAGATAAATATTGGTACTGCATCTCCTAGGGCTAAATCTATAAAGATGGATTGTAGGGGTAGAGACCTTATTACTGGTCTTCCTAAGAATATAACAGTTACTAGTGAAGAAATGCTTGAAGCTCTTCAAGAGTGTGTAAATTCAATATGTGATGCTGTCCATAATGTACTTGAAAAAACACCACCAGAGCTTGCTTCTGATATTTCAAGTAGAGGTATAGTAATGACTGGCGGTGGAGCCCTGTTACACGGCCTTAATAAACTTTTAGAAAAAAGAACAGGTATACCGACTTATATTGCAGAGGATACAGTTTCTTGTGTTGCTAAGGGAACTGGAATGTCTCTTGAGCATCTGGATGTACTTGAGAAAAGTATGCTTACAAACGGTAGAGGGTATAAGCATAAATAATAAAAAAATATATTAGGAACTTTAAGTTTTTTACTTAAAAACTTAAAGTTCTTCTTTATTTTGTCGATAATCTAATCAGACTTGTATTCGGGAGTGGATAATATGTTTAGAGGACTTTATACAGCGGGCTCAGCCCTTGTAAATAATAATAGAAGAATTGATGTAGTAAGTAATAATATTGCCAATGCAAATACATCTGGATATAAGAAAGATGAACTTATTACTGAATCATTTGAAGATACTTTGATTTCAAAAATTCATGGTCAGTATTATGCAACTATGGAGAAAGACTATAAGGGTGTTGAGGTTACTCAGGTTGAAGATAGATACCTTCTTGAAACTGACGGAGGATTTTTTAAAGTTAGAACAGGACTAGGAGATTCGTTTGATAAGAATTTGAATCTTTCCGTAGATAAAGATGGATATCTTTCTACCTATAGTGTTGATATGAAAGGCGATACAGATACACTTTATGGAAATGAAGTAATCGGTAGATCTGGAAATAAGGTTTATGTCGGAGAAAAACCATATGAGATTGATAAATTAGGAAACGTAATTGTTGACGGAGAAACAGTTGATAATTTAATTATAAAAGAACACAAATCGGTTATAGGAACAATGAATGCAGGTGTTAGGATAAATAGAATTGAAACAAATTTTTCCCAAGGACAGCTTCTTCCAACTAATAATATGCTTGATTTTGCCCTTAAGGGAGACGGTTTTTTCAAAATATCTACACCTGATGGAATGAGATATACTAGAAATGGAAGTTTTAAGATAGATGCAAACAATACTTTGGTTACAAATGAAGGATACAAGGTTCAAGGCTTTGATGGAGATATTACTATTGAAGGTTCACTTGTATCAATAAATCAATTTGGTGAAATTTTAGTTGATGGTCAAGTAGCTGATAAGTTTGATGTGGTTAAGTTTGAAAATCCAAGGGATCTTAGAAAAGTAGGAGAGTCAATGTGGAGACCTGTTGAAGATAAGGAGCTTGAAGTAGTAAACTTTGACGGTGAGATTATTCAGGGACATATTGAAAATTCTAATGTTGATACAATAAAAGAAATGATAAATATGATGACACTTTTTAGAAATTATGAGTCAAATCAAAAGATTATTAAAGCTTATGATGAGACTATGGATAAGTCAGTTAATAGTATTGGTAAGGTATAAATAGGAGGATGAATAAATGAGAGCACTTTGGACAGCAGCATCAGGTATGAAATCGCAACAACTTAATATTGATACGATTTCAAATAACTTGGCTAATGTAAATACTGTTGGATATAAAAAGCAAAGAACCGAATTTAAGGATCTTCTTTATGAGAAGCTTATACCAGCAAATTTTGAAGATGGGGAAGGAAAGCCGGTAAACTTAGAAGTAGGTCATGGAGTAATGACTTCGGCAATTACTAGGGACTTTTCCCAAGGTAATCTTGAAAGAACTGATAATCCTTATGATATGGCAATAGATGGACAGGGATTTTTTGAAGTCCAAGATGGACAAGGTAATAGTTTTTATACAAAGGATGGTACATTTAAAGTAAGTGTTGATGATGCTTCTGGAAGACTTGTAACATCTGATGGATATTTTCTTCAGGGAGATGGTGGAATAATTGAACTTGGAGAGAATGTTAGGGATGTAGAAATTTCAAAAGCAGGACTAATAAGAGTACAAAGACTTGATAGTGATGAGTTTGAAGATGTAGCTACAGTAAATCTTTATAACTTTGTTAATCCATCGGGACTTGAGAGTGTTGGAAGCAACCTGTTAAAAGAAACTGCTGCTTCTGGAGCTGCAGTACTTTCTGAAGATGGGGAGTCTGGAAATGTAAGACAAGGTTTTGTAGAAAGATCAAACGTTCAGGTAGTAGATGAAATGATCAATATGATCACTGCGCAAAGAGCTTATGAGATAAATTCCAAGGCAATCCAGACAGCAGACCAGATGTTAGAAATGGCAAACAACCTCAAGAGATAGGGTGATATAGATGAAAATTAATGATTCTGTTAACTTAAATAGTTTAATAAATAAAAATAAGAGTAATTCTATGGACAAAACCCTTTCTGATTTCCAAGATGTTCTTGAAAAAGCCAAGGAATCAGGAAGTGACGAAGAACTTAAAAAGGTATCCCAAGATTTTGAATCAATTTTTGTAAACATGATGTTTCAAAACATGAGAAAATCAGTTGGAAAAGATGGAATACTTGAAAAGTCTTACGAAAGAGAATTATTTGAGTCTATGCTAGATGAAGAAATGTCCAAAGAAATTTCTAAGGGTGAAGGTATAGGACTTGCAAAGATGCTTGAGAGGCAGCTAAGTAAAAAATACTTTTAGATAAAAAAGGAGAATAGATTATGTTAAGCAATGTTGAAATTCAGAATATTATTCCACATAGATATCCATTTTTATTAGTGGACAAAATTGTTGAAATAGAAGAAGGGGTTAGGGCTGTTGGTATTAAAAATGTTACTATTAACGAGCCTTTCTTCCAGGGACATTTCCCAGGAAATCCTATTATGCCAGGGGTATTAATTGTTGAAGCTATGGCTCAAGTAGGTGCAGTTGCTTTATTAAGTCTTGAAGAATATAAAGGCAAGCTAGCTGTTTTTGCAGGTATTGATAATGTAAGATTTAAGAAGCAAGTTGTTCCTGGAGATACTTTAAGAATGGAAGTTACAATTGATTCTGTAAGAAGAAATATTGGTAAAGGTAAGGCAATTGCTTACGTAGGTGATCAAATCGCTTGTAAAGGTGATATAATGTTTGGAATTACAGGCTAATTAAGGAACTTGATGACTAGCAATTATCTATGATAATTAGCTCAGCAAGAATTTACAATTCTTAGCCCAGCTGAAACTTAATTTTGTTTCAAGTCCAGCTATTGCTTTGCAATTTGAGCATGGATGCTTTACTTCATAAAGGCTCGTTAAATGTTAGGGCGGTTGTTTTGCTTGTTCATATAGTTGCTTAGAATTCTATAAATTTTATGAAAAGATACACTGCAATTAAGTGATTTTTGTCACTATGATTGCAGTGTTTTTTTAGATATTACTTAAACCACTTTTCCGCAGGGAAAGTTTCCTTGGACTAGAAGGTCAACTGACTTCGCTAGGCTAACAAGCTATTTTGTTGCTGGGCTTGGAGCTGTAGCTCTAGCTGGGCTATCATCAAAGATGATGCTTGGCTGAAATATTCTTATAAATGCTGAAATTGCATAAAGGTGAGTGAAAATGGGTAATATTCACTTATTATTAATAATTTGATGATATACTGAGGAATATTGATTATGTGAAATTGGGTGAAATAAATGAATGGACTGGTTTTAGAAGGTGGAGGTGCCAAGGGAGCTTTTCAGATTGGTGCTTTTATGGCTTTTAAGGAAATGGGAATTGATTTTGATTACATAGTAGGTACATCTATAGGTGCTATAAATGGAGCTTTTTTTGCTAGTGGTAACTTTGATGTTGCCTATGATCTTTGGTACAATTTGAACCCGGCTATGGTTCTTGATGGTCCGGAGAATATTCTTGATTCGGTTTTTTCTGAAGATATTGGTCAGGACACTTTTAATAAGGTTGTACAATATGGGAGGGATATATTTGAGAAGAAGGGATTGGATATTAGTCCTCTCAAGGAACTTTTAAGGGATAATATAGATGAAAGTAAGCTAAGGAATTCGGGGGTAGATTATGGATTGGTAACGGTATCTTTATCTGATATTACACCCCTTGAAATATTTATTAAGGACATTCCCGAAGGTAAACTAGTTGATTATATTATTGCTTCTGCAAACCTTCCTGTATTTAAGTTTGAAAGAATAAATGGTAAATATTTTCTTGACGGTGGATTTTATAACAATCTACCAGTAGATATGATTACAGGAAAAAATATTGATAATATCTATGTTGTCAGAATTCAAGGTGTAGGTATTACAAGATCTTCTAAAGATGCTAATGAAAATATAATTCTTATTGAACCATCTGAGAAAACTGGTAGGGTACTTGAGTTTTCGAAAAATAGGGCAAGGAAGAATATTAGTCTTGGATATTACGATACTATGAGGGCTTTAAGGAATTTAAAAGGAAAACACTATTATATTGAAAGAGATCTTGATGAGAATTTTTATCTTGATTATATATTAAGCCTTGATGTAGCTAGTTACGGGGAACTTATATCCCATATGGGATATGAAGGTACACCTTATCACCGAGGATTGTTTGAACTAATTATTCCGCAGATTGCTACTATACTTGATATGGGTATTTCTTATGGATATGGTGAAATTATTTTGGGTATGTATGAAGAAATGGCAAAAGATTTGGAATTTGAAAGATTTCAAATTTATAAAGAAAGTGAATTCATGGAGAGGGTTGAAGAAAAGTATCGAGATACTTATGAGGGGATTGATTTTCTTGATATTGTTCCTAAAAAATATTTTGGTCTTGAAAAATTTAGGGGCAAATATGATAAGCATATAATGAGTAGAATTTTCAGGGGATTTGTGTCTCCTTAAAAATAATTATGTTGGAGGTTGTTATGGAGTATCTAAAACATTATGATGAGTGGAGAAAGAACAGTTATTTTGATAAGGAATTTATTAAGGAACTTGAATCTATAAAGGATGATCAAAAAGAAATCCAAGATAGATTTTATAAAGATCTTGAATTTGGGACAGGTGGTATGAGAGGGATTATAGGTGCTGGAAGAAATAGAATGAATATCTATAATGTCAGAAAAGCTACACAAGGACTTGCGAATTATATTAATAATTTGTATGGAGAAAAATCTTCTGTAGTAATAGCATATGATTCAAGAATCATGTCAAAAGAATTTGCCATGGAATCTGCTTTAGTACTTGGGGCCAATGGTATAAAGGCATATTTATTTGAGGATATAAGAACAACACCTGAATTATCCTTTTCTGTAAGGGAGCTTGGAGCTCAAGGTGGAATAGTGATTACAGCCAGTCACAATCCATCAGAATATAATGGATATAAAGTGTATGGTGCTGATGGAGGTCAGCTGATTCCTGAGTTTGCAAATAAACTTGTTGATGAAGTTTCCAAAATAAAAAACTGGTCCGATATAAAGTATATTGATGAGTTTGAAGCCCTTGAAATGAGACTTTTAAATTATGTAGGAAAAAATATCGACAAAGTATATTTTGATAGAGTTGTTGAGTTATCAATAAATAAAGATGTATTCACAAAGGGAAAACTAAAACTACTTTATACACCACTACACGGAACTGGGGGGTACGGAGTTACTTCAGTTTATTCAATGCTTGGATACAAGATTGATACGGTTAAAAAGCAGATGGTCGCTGATGGAAATTTTCCAACAGTAGAATATCCAAATCCAGAGGAGCTGAAAGCATTTGACCTTGCTATAAAAATGGCAAAGGAAAATGGTCATGATATAATTATAGCTACTGATCCAGACTGCGATAGGGTAGGTATTGTAGTTAAAGGCAGGGATGGTGAATTTGTTCCCCTAAATGGAAATCAAATAGGTGCCCTTTTACTTAACTATATACTTGAAAATAAAAAGGTTGACGATTCTTATAGGATGATAAAAACTATCGTTACAAGTGACCTTGGTAAGGCAATTGCTGAGGATCATGGGGTTGAAACAATAGATACCCTTACAGGTTTTAAATTTATAGCTGATAAAATAGAGCACTTTAAGGATGAAAAGTTCTTGTTTGGTTATGAGGAGAGTTATGGATATCTGTATGGTGACTTTGTAAGGGATAAGGATGGAATTATTACGTCCATGTTAGTAGGAGAAATGGCCCTTTATTATGCAGAGAAGGATAAAAATCTACTTGAAGTTTTAGATGGGATTTATAAGAAGTACGGTTATTATAAAGAAGGTCTAAAATCCATAGTTTTAAAGGGAAAAGAGGGTATGGATAAGATTGCAAGAATAATGGAGCACTTTATTGCAGAAGATATCAAGGAAGTTTCAGGAAGTACTGTACTAAGTAAGATGGATATTCTAAATAGCAAAGAGTACCTATATAGTAATGGTAAGACAGAGGATATTATGTTGCCAAAATCAAAAGTTGTAAAGTATAAGTTAGAAAACAATGGTTGGGTTGCAATCAGACCATCGGGAACAGAACCTAAACTGAAAATTTACGCTTCGGTAAACAGTGATAATTTACAAAGTACAGAAGAAAAACTTAATAATATTATGAATGATTTCGCTGAAATGATTGATAAAATTGAGTAATTGATATATGATATGTTGATGAAGGGGCTGGATGTACAGTCCCTTTTATTAATGATTGGAGATGTAAATATGGTTCTGAAACTTATGAATCGAGATAATAAATCGAAATGGATATTTGAAAAGGCCTATGCTACTGATACGAGGCTTATGGGAGTTGTAGGTCTGAGGATTCACTGGACATATGGGGATAAAAAGGTAGTTGATTTTTTTCATTTAGACTATGAAGAATTTGGACTTGATGGATTTGATAGATTAGTTGATAAAGAGGATATGGAAATAGAAAATAAGACCCTTTCTGTGATGGGAGGTCTTGGTGGTGATATGATAAAACTAGATCTTGAAAGTTGTGAGAAGTTAGTATCTGAAGCACTACTTTTAAATGATAAGTATCTTCAAGATTTGCCCGTTGATATGGATGAACTGGCATATTATAATTTGGATCATGATATTTCTAAAAATGACTACTATAAAGTTATGAAAAAAGTAACTTTAGATATTTCAACGGAAATAGAGTTAATTAACTACTATTTTATGAGATTGGTCGGTATAGATAGAAAAGGTAATGATTTAGTAAGTGATTGTGATTTTATAGAACTTGAGAACCATTTTATGCCTTCTACTTTGCTTAGAAATGAAGTTGTAAAAAAGGATGGATATTATTATGTTAAGTCTTTGATTGACGATGGTAATAAGTATAGACTTTTCACAAGTAATATTTGGATTGAGGATATGATGGTAAATAAAGTAGAAATTCTTGATGACATCCCCGTATCTACCTTTGAAGCGGGATTAATGTTAAAAAAGCCAGAATATATAGGTGTTTTTGATGTTACACAGGGGATTTTTTCTGAGGAAATTATTGATAAAGAAAAAGTGTCTGCTATGAAGAATTTTCATATGAATGGGGTATTATATACTGAATTTAATAAGGATAATAGTCATGTCAGAAATGATATATATTACTTAAATGATGATATATTTTGTATATATTTTTTGACAGATATGGGACAACTACTTTTAGTAAGCTTTTCGGAAAAAAATTATGATTTGGGTAAGAAATGGATGCTTGAAGAAAGTTTCCTTGAGATAGAAATAGAATCTGAATTTAAGTTAGACAGTTCTTTATTTTATGATTTTGTAAACAGTGAATATGATAATTTTTATGATTTTGTATCATGTGATGAGGATGATGGGAGGTAGCTGATGGTAGCTCTTCAACAAGTTTTAATGCTTTTTTCCCTTATATTAATAGGTTTTTTTGTTAGAAAAAAAGGAATTGTTTCAGACAACATAATAAAAGAAATATCATCACTGGTATTAAATGTAACCCTTCCTGCTCTCATAATAGTATCTATGGATTTTAATTTTGATAAGGATATGTTGATTAGGAGTGGCAAGTTAGTAGTGATATCTTTCGTAGTTTATTTTATAGCTTTTATAGTATCTACGATATTTGTAAAGATAGTTCATTCTGAAGGGAAAGAGAGGGATGTTCTTCAGTACGCTTGTATTTTTTCCAATACAGGTTATATGGGGTATCCTGTTATAAATGCAGTTTTAGGACCAGAAGGGGTTTTCTATACTGCACTTTACAATCTATCCTTTAGTATTTTAGTATATTCCTTAGGTGTATTTTTATTAAATCGGTCAAAGGATGGGGAAGCTGACAGATCAATTAAGGATACAGTGAAAAGTATTCTTAATCCAGCCCTTTTTGCAGTAATATTTGGTCTAATATTATTTGTTTTCTCCATAGACCTTCCGGAACAGATTTTTTCAGTAATAAAAATGATAGGTGGAGTTACAACACCTTTATCTATGATGTTAGTAGGTTTTATTCTAAGTTCGGTAGATTTTAAGGAGATTATTTCAGATAAAAGGTTGTATTATTTAGGTATTGTTAGACTATTAATACTTCCATTGATTGTTTTTTCAGGGTCTAAATTATTAGGATTTACAGGATTCTTATTGGCAATACCAGTAATAATCACAGGAATGCCCTCAGCTGCAAATACAGCCATAATAGCTTCTAGATATGACAGTGATTATAGAACTGCGTCAAAAGCAATATTCTTGACTACATTTTTTTCAATATTTACAATACCGGGGATAATCACCCTTGTTAATATGTTTATGTAGGATGAAAAATTATAAATTATAAATTCATGACAAGATAAGTCCCTAAGATTATGCACCAAATAATTTTAGGGACTTATCTTGTCATGAATGTTGAGCGTGCTCTAGGATAGATTAATTCGTAATCAATTCGTAATCTCCTAGTAACTAAATAAACACATGAATAATATATAATACATATGAAATATATTAACTATAGTTTATGAGCGACATAGGAGAAATATTATGAAAAACAAATGGATTTATAAAATTATTATAGTTGCAAGTATTGTAATGTCAATTACTACATCCTTTGGAGAAGTAATTTATGAGGAAACAGATGAGACGAGGATAAATTCAGGTACAGTACATAAAAGATTGCTTATACTTGATGGTAAGACTTGGAGAAATGTTAATGTTCTTGAAGTTGATCTTACAGATGAAAATACTGGACTGAAGCTACTTAGAAATAATGATGGAATAAAAAATAGATTGAAGCTTAAAGAAAATGTAGATGAGAGTATAGGAGTTATAGGGGCTATAAATGGAGATTTTTTTGATACTTCAACTAAAGCTGTCTTAGGACCCCTTATAGAGAATGGCGATATTATTACCTCGCATATTAGTGAAAAAGGATTTTCTAATATAGTTATAAGTGGTAAAACTGCAGAAATTGTTGATAATTATGTACTAAATATGAGATTTATCAACAGGAAATCTAATGCAAGCCTACCTGTCTTTTATATTAATAAGCCCTTTTACAAAGGGGATACTGTAGTATTATACAATAGTTATTATGATGATAAAACTATTGGCTATACTGGTAAGTACAATATTATTGAGTACATAGTTGAAAATAATATAATAAAAGAAATTAGATATAATGAAAAAGCTGCCTTAATTCCAAAAGATGGCTATGTTATTTCTGCTGTTGGTAAGTATATGGATATTCTTACAAAGGAGTATGCTGTGGGTGATAAGGTAGATTTTGTATACAATTCCTATCCTTCTGTTAATGTTGTAGACATGGTTTTTGGCTCAGGGCCGATTATTCTAAAAGATGGTAATGTGCCTGAGTACTTTGATATGAACATAAAGGGCAGTCATCCAAGAACTGCTATAGGAATAAGTGAAGATAGAAAAACAATGTACCTTGTAACAGTTGATGGTAGAGATAAATCATATACAGGTGTTTCTCAAGAGTATTTAGGAGAAATACTTAAAAAGCTAGGTGCATATAATGGTGTTAATCTTGATGGTGGTGGATCTACTGAAATGGTAGTAAAATACCCAGGTATGTTTAGAAGTGAGATAGTAAACATTCCATCAGATGGGTCAGAAAGACTGCTTGTTAATGGAATAGGTATAATAAATAAGGGGGAGCCTTCAATTATTAATGGCATTGACATTGTTTTAGATGATGACAATGTATTTCTTGATACTAGAAGAAAAATAAGTATAAGGGCCTATGATGAAAATTACAATTCTTTGATAATAGAAGACTATAAAGTTATTTGGAGTGTTGAGGGTATAGATGGAGATTTTGAAAATGGATTTTTCTTGCCGAAATCCACAGGCCGTGGAGTTATAAAAGCTAGCTATGATGGATTTGAAATAGAAAGAGAAATATTTGTTGTTGATAATATAAGAAATTTAGAAATTACTCCACAGGTTTTTTCAGGAGATTTTGGTGATAAAATTAATGTTAAGTCATATGTAAAGAATGTAAATGGATACATGAGTAAGATTAGAAATGAAGATTTGAGTTGGAGTATACCAGAAGGTGTAGGACATTTTGATGAGGAAGGTTTTTTCATTATTGATAGTAAGGACTCCAAGGGTACAATTAAAGTTTCCTTTAAGGATAAGTCTATGGAAATACCATATATAGTTGGTCATAAGGAAATTGGGATTGAAAAATTTGAAAATAATCCTTATGAATTTCTTAGATATCCTGAAAATGTATCGGGGTCTTCTGTACTGGTGAAAGATGGTTTTGAAGGATCTAGCCTTAAGTTGACTTATGATTTTACAAAGGCTGGAGGAACTAGGGCGGCTTATATAGATTTTGGTGAAAAAATAAGGCTTGATGAGATTCCTGATAAGTTGGCTATGATGGTTAAAGGAGATTATGGGAATAATCATTGGCTAAGAGCTATAGTAGAAGATGATTCAGGGAAAAAATATTATGTAGATTTTCATCAAAATATTGACTGGGAAGGGTGGAAATATGTTTCAGGTAAGCTTCCAGATGTAAGTGGCGAATTTCTGCAGCTAAATAGAGTTTATCTTGTCGAGACCGATGGTGAAAAGAGAGATGAGGGCTATATAGAGATTGATAATTTAGTTGCAGTCTATAATAAGGAGTATATTATAGACAAGATTGAAAGTATTAATCCTATTGAAGAAAAATTTGTGAATAAAGATGGGGATAAGATAATCATTGCTAATAAAGCAGATACAAGGGAGATGGATCTGGATTCTATTCACGAAAATCTAGTAATAAAGGAATTTGAAAATACGATTATACATGGGGCCGATAGTTCTAAGGGATCATTGATAAAGACAAATCCATATCAGTTAAAGAAGATATTATCATATTTTCAAGAGAGCAGTAGCAATATTGTAATCTGCTTTAATGGTTCTTTTCCTGGTACAGATAGGGAAGAGGTTGAACTGATATTCAATCAAGTTAAGAAAAATGTCAATTTAGATAATAGGGAAGTATGGTTTGTATTTAAATCAAAGACAGATGACTTTGAATATGATATAAAAAATGGTATTTATATGCTTGGAATACCAGAGAAAAAATCAATAAGATTAAATATTTGTAATGAGGGTATATATTTAGAGAAAGTAGTTGAATAAAGGATAATTCTATGGTATATTTAGACTGAATTTAATATTGTGCCTTATTAAGAGCGACTGAGGGAATAGGCCCGATGAAGTCCGGCAACCGGTATTTAATACACGGTGCTACGTCCTACAGGTTAACACCTGGAAGATGAGGTTGAAGATGAAATTATGCCTCTCTTTTTATGGAGAGGTTTTTAATTTTTTGAGAAAAGAATAATTAATTATGGCATATATATTATGGTGATGGATTAAAGGTTTATTGTCAGTATTGTATAAGGGAAATTTATTTCTACAAGGAGGAAAAATAATGAGGAAAAGATTGTTTACGTCTGAGTCCGTAACTGAGGGACATCCAGATAAGATGTGTGATCAAATTTCAGATTCTATTTTAGATGCGATTTTTGCTAAGGACCCAAATGCTAGGGTAGCATGTGAGACATCGGTTACAACAGGTTTAGTATTGGTATCAGGTGAAATATCAACGAATTGTTACGTTGATATACCAAAGGTAGTTAGAAAAACTGTTGCAGAGATAGGGTATACAAGAGCAAAGTTCGGTTTTGATGCTGAGACTTGTGCTGTTCTTTCGTCAATTGATGAGCAGTCAGCTGATATAGCTATGGGTGTTGATGAATCTTTAGAGAGTAAGGAAGGTCAAAAAGATAACTTAGAAGCTATTGGCGCTGGAGACCAGGGTATTATGTTTGGATATGCTTGTAATGAGACTCCAGAACTTATGCCACTTCCAATTTCTTTATCTCATAAGTTAGCTAGAAGACTTTCAGAAGTAAGAAAAGATAATACACTTGATTATTTAAGACCGGATGGTAAAACTCAGGTAACTGTTGAGTACCATGATGATAAACCGGTTAGGGTTGACACTATAGTTATTTCAACTCAACATGGTCCAGAAGTAGATAGAGAGCAAATTGAAAAAGATTTAATAGAGCACGTTGTTAAGGTAATTGTACCAGCTGAGTTATTAGATGAGAACACAAGATACCTAATCAACCCAACAGGAAGATTCGTAATCGGTGGACCTCAAGGAGATGCTGGACTTACAGGAAGAAAGATTATTGTTGATACTTACGGTGGATACTCTAGACACGGCGGTGGAGCATTCTCTGGTAAAGATCCAACAAAAGTTGATAGATCAGCAGCATACGCAGCAAGATACGTTGCTAAAAATGTAGTAGCAGCAGGACTTGCTGACAAATGTGAAATAGAATTAGCATACGCAATCGGAGTTGCAGAGCCAGTTTCAATACTTGTTGAAACATTTGGAACTTCAAAAATAGAAGAAGTAGAAATTGAAGAGCTAGTTAAAAAGCATTTCGACTTAAGACCAGCAGCAATCATTAAAGATCTAGACTTAAGAAGACCAATCTACAGACAAACAGCAGCATACGGACACTTTGGTAGAACAGACATTGATTTACCATGGGAGAAGACAGATAAGGCTGAGATTCTTAAGGCTGAAGCAGGATTATAAAGTTAATAAGTAGTATTTTCAACCACCTAGGTTAACTAGGTGGTTTTTTCATTCTGAGCTAGTAAATATTAATTGAAATGTTTCTATTCAGTTAATATTTATGGTTTTGCTTTAGCAAAAAGCATCCTTTGTTTTAAAAGTGGTTGGCTGTTGGGTGGTTAGGGGAAGAGGGGAATCGCACTATACTTTGTAAGTGCTAGGGGAATTGGATTTTCGAGGAAAATCCGAGGGGAAAAGGGTAAGAGAAAAGACCTAAAAGAGTAGCTAAAAAAGTTTTTATATCCTTCCGATTCTCCTTTTAGAAGTTGATTTTGGTCTGGGTGCTAGGTTGTAAGGGCTTCCCTTAAGTTCTATCTTAGGGGGGGAACTAATTTGGAGGTGGTTTATCTCTTTTTGGAGAAAATCAGTTTAGTTGGGGTCTTTAAGTTCTGACGACCTAAGTTAAAGTCTGGCCTGTCTGGGAAAGCTCATCTTATATATGGCCTGATTTTTCCTGTAAGGCTAACTTCTCGACCAACGACCTACGAAATACGGTATTCATGTGGTTAAACTACTTTGTAGGTGGGGCATCTCTTTACGGAGAAAAGCAGTTGTTTGGGGTCTCAAGAAAATGATCTTCCGTTTCTCCCTTTCCCCTAGTTCTTGCAAAACAAGAACGATTCCCCTAGCGCAAGAATCTTGTGCGATTACACCATAAAGATTACTCCCTATTTTCATTTTCCCAACACCTATGTTAAACTACTCATAGAGTTTAATCGGTTTTATTTAGAATATAAGCTTGCCTGAGCAAGCTAACAATGGTCGCTATTACAAAGTAGTAGCATTAGACATCAAATTGAAAAAAGAAATTTGATACTAGACATTGAGAAAATCTCAATATTAGACGCGAAATTGTAGAACAATAAGCATTAGACGATTCTATTTATAGAATCAAAAAAGAGGATGATACTATGGAAACTATCTTCGGAAGAATAGTTGATGTTATATATGAAAATGATGAAAATAATTTTAAGATTGTGATTGTTGAAAGTGAAGGTTGTGATGTTACTGTAACTGGAGTCATGCCTGAATTTGAGATTGGCGAATTTATGAAGTTTGTTGGTAAATATGTTAATCACAATATATATGGTGAACAGTTTAGCGCAAGTGAGGCTTTTTACTCTAATCCAACTGAAGAAGATGACATTCTTTCCTATTTGGCCTCGGGAATTGTTAAAGGTATAGGGGAGAGTCTTGCAAAGAGGATCGTAGATTATTTTGGTAAGGATACTCTTGATATAATGGAAAACTCTCCAGAAAAACTTCTTGTCATTAATGGTATTGGTAAATCCAAGCTTAAGGGAATTATTGAGTCATTTGAAGAGAAAAAGAATATAAAATCACTTGTTATGTATCTTCAAAAGTTTGGTGTAAGTGTCAATATGGCTTCTAAAATATACAAAATGTATGACCAAATGGCGATTGATGTGATTAGGGCAAATCCCTATCAATTAATAGACGACATAAGGGGCATAGGTTTTAAGATTGCTGATAATATAGCTGTTGAGATGGGGCTTGAAAGGGATTCTTATCATAGGATTAGAGCCTCTGTAAATTATTGTCTAAATGGATTTATATCTGAGGGTAATACTTACTCAGAGTATATGAATCTAATTTCTAGTGTAAAAAAGCTAATTATGGTTGAAGAAGATAAGGTTGAAGATGTAATAAGAAAAATGACTGTTGAGGGAGAATTATTTCTAGAAAAGTTTGATGAGGAGATGGGGGTTTTTCCAGTACATCTTTATTATCAAGAAACCTTTATTATGAAAAAAATTATTGAACTCAATGCATATAATTTTGAGGATCAAATTGCTAAAATCAAATTTGATATAGATGAACTTCAGGAAAGAAAAAATATCAAGCTCCATGAAAATCAGATACTTGCAGTTGAACTTGCTCTTGATAATGGTGTAAGTATAATCACAGGTGGTCCCGGTACTGGTAAGACTACAATAATTAAATGTATTATTGATATTTTTGAAAGTAATGGATATAAGGTCGTATTATGTGCTCCCACCGGAAGGGCTGCTAAGCGTATGACGGAAGCAACCATGCTTGAATCAAAAACTATTCATAGACTACTTGAATTTTCCAAGTTTGATGAAGGCTATGGAGGATTCTCGAGAAATGATGAGAATCCAATAATAGGTGATGTAATTATAGTTGATGAGGTATCAATGGTGGATGTTACTTTGATGCATTATTTTCTTAAGGCTATTAGCTACGGCACAAGGGTAGTTTTTGTCGGTGATAGTGATCAGTTACCATCTGTAGGTCCAGGTAATGTACTACTTGATCTTTTGAATTCCGATATTGTAAGTAGTATGAGACTTACTGAGATATTTAGGCAGGCTGCTGAAAGTATGATAATTGTAAATGCCCATAGGGTAAATGAAGGTAAGATGCCAATGGCAAATGTAAAGGATAAGGATTTTTACTTTATAGAATCTTCTAGGGATGAGAAAGTTGTTGAAGTAATAAAGGGTTTAATTAAAAAGAGACTTCCTGAATACTATGGATTAGATCCTGTTAAGGAGATTCAAATACTTTCTCCAGTGAAGAATTCTAACCTTGGTACCAAGAATATCAATACAGAGATTCAGTCCCTTATTAATCCATCTAAAAATTCAATGGAAATTAAATCTGGGGATAGGGTTTTTAGAAAAAATGATAAGGTGATGCAAATAAAGAATAATTACAATATTGAATGGGAAGATGAAAAGACTGGAGCTAAGGGTGATGGAATTTTTAATGGTGATATTGGAATTATTGAAGAAGTAAATGAAGAGGGACTTATTATAAGATTTGATGAAACGAAATTGGTTGATTATGAAAAAAACCAACTTGATGAATTAGTTCATGCCTATGCAATTACTGTTCATAAAAGCCAGGGTAGTGAGTTTAAGGCTGTAATTATACCAGCTTGGGATTTTCCACCTATGCTTATGAATAGAAATATTTTGTATACGGCACTTACAAGAGCTGAAGAATTGGTGGTTGTTGTCGGAAAGAAAAATTCATTAGGACGTATGATAAGAAATAAATTAAGTAATAAAAGAAAAACAGGATTAGGTTCGAGGTTGAGGAAGATAATGGAATAATATATAATATAAGTATGAATGATTATAAATGGTTAGATAAAATATTAGAAGCTATTTTTCCTAGAAATGTTGTATGTCTTTATTGTGGTGATGAGATAGAAAAAAACAATAAGTATTCTCTTTGTGAGGGTTGTTATGAAAGGATGGACTTTGTTTCACTTTATGAAAAAAGGTGTATTATATGTAATAGACCTATATCAAAAAATTCTCCCTATGATAAATGTAGGGATTGTCTTCAGGAATATAGATATTTTGATTTACTGATTCCAGCAGTAGTTTATGGAGATCTTGCAAAGCATCTACTTCATGACTTAAAATATCACGATAAAAGATATCTGTCATATCATTTTGCCCATATGATAAATGATATGGAGATTCCTAGTAGTGTCTTTGATTTTGATTTAATAGTGCCGGTTCCATCTTCAGTGAAGAAGAAAAGGAGTCGTGGTTACAATCAAGCTCAAATTTTGGCTAAGAGTATAAGCGAAAGTTTGAAGCTGGATATTATTTCTGACCTGCTTATTAAAATAGATACTGGATTAGATCAGAATCAATTGGGGAAGAAAGATCGTAAGAAGAATATTGAAGGAGCAATTGAATTTAATTATAAGTATGCAAGTGCAGAAAATAAGTCAATAATTCTTGTGGATGATATTTTTACTACTGGAGCAACTGTAAATGAATGCTCTAAGATACTTAAGGAAAATGGAGCTAAAAGGGTTGTTGTTATGGTTTCTGCTATTGCTTCGCTGGAGTAATAATAATATAATGTAAAAAAGAGCATGTCACTAATAATTAACATATGAGTATTTTGGTGGCCTAAGAAATGGGGAGTGATTGTATATGGTAATTCAAAACTGTCAAAAATGTGGTAGACTATTTAGCTCAGAAAACAATCAAAAATTTTGTGAAAGATGTAGAGAGAACGATGAAGATCTTTTCAAATTAGTAAGAGAATATATATATGATAATCCAAATGCCTCTATACCAGAAGTTTCTGAGGAAACGGAAGTTCCAGAAAAGAAAATCTTGAAATTCCTTAGGGAAGGAAAGCTTGAGATTAAAGAAGGTTCAGGTTTTATGCTAGATTGTGAAAGATGCGGGACGGCTATTACTACAGGAAGGTTCTGTAATAAGTGTGCTATGGAGATGGAGAAAGAATTCAAATCTGCATTTGGTATGGATAAGAAAGATGATAAGAAAGATAAGAGAAACAATAGAAGTCATGGAATGCATATAAAGAAGTAAAAAGTGAATATAATTTAAAATTTGTCGGGTCTAAAACATAAAACATTTTAGACCCGGTGTTTTTCTGAGTATTTTAGGTATATAATAAGCGTATAAAGTTCCGAAGAGTTCCGAAGAGTAAAAAATAGTGTAAAAAACATAAGAATAAAGAATCAGAAAAGAGGCATTCATTAAATGTATCTTTTCTGATTTTTTATTTATTTTATTATTAAAGTATATCTTTATTCTGTCGATAATAAGTATAGAGAGATTTGAACCGGAAATGGAGGAGTATTTATGAAAATTTATGATGTTTCTAAAGTTCAGAGGGTCATGAAGGCCTATGACAAGAATGTCAAAAAGACTGAAAAGGTAAATAAAAGTGCCTTTAAAGAAGATAAGATTGAGATATCTGATGAAGCCAGATATATTCAAACAGCTATGAAAGCCTTTAAAGAACTTCCAGATGTCAGGGACGACAAAGTTAAGGATATTAAAAAAGAGATTTCTGAGGGTAAATATAACCCTTCTGCAAAAGATGTAGTTGAAAAAATGCTTAAGGATTTAGGTAAATAATGACTAAGGCAAGTGAATTTGTAGAGAAATTAATTTTGGTTTTAGACAAGGAAGTTGAAACCTATGAGGAAGTTTTTAAACTGGCTCAGGAAAAAAAGGATGTAATTATAAATAACGATGTAAAAAGACTTGATGAGATTACAAAAAAAGAACACAGTTTTATTGGGATTTTAAGTAAACTTGATGAGGTGAGGCTTAATTTGATTGGGAATATCCTTTATATATCAAATGTGGAATCAGTTGACGATTTTGATGAACTTTCCCAATACATCGATGAAGAACAAAGAGATGATTTTATTTTAAAGGTTGATAGTCTAATGAAGATTTTAAAAAAACTTCAAGAGATTAACGACCTTAATAATTCTTTGATAGAAAAATCTCTAGAAATAGTTAATTTTAATATAAATCTTCTGTCGGGAAATTCTAATGAGTTTTCTAATTATAATGATAAGGCAGGAGAGAAAGATGGAAAAAGTGTTAATTTTTTTGATCACAAGGTCTAAATTCAGAAAGTAGGTGCAATATGAGTTCAACATTCTTTGGATTTAATATATCCCTGACAGGTTTAATGACTAGCCAAAGACAATTATATGTAACGTCCCACAATACTGCAAATGTTAATACTCCAGGGTATACAAGACAAAGGGCAGACGTGGTTCAAACCTCTCCCCAGTATGTAGCTGGTGTAGGTGTTGTAGGTACGGGTGTTACTACAGAAACTATTACTCAACTTAGGAATGAGTTTCTTGATTATCAATATAGAGGTGAATATTCAAAATTAGGTACAGCAGCTGGAGAGGCTGATGTGCTTACTAATATAGAGGCTATTTTTAACGAGTCGTCAGAATCGGGTATTAGAACGGTAACTGATGAATTTTTCAGTGCCTTACAAGAATTAAATAAAAATGCGGACAGTCTTACAACGAGAGCTTTAGTAAGACAAAAGGGAATTGCCCTTACTAAAAATCTACAGAGTCTGTCTTCTTCTTTGACTAAATTACAATCTGATGTAAACTTTCAGATTCAAACAAATGTAGATAAAATAAATCAAATTGGTGAGAATATTGCTTCCTTAAACGATCAAATAAAAGCATTTGAAATGGATGGAAAGTCTGTTGCCAATGATTTAAGGGACCAGAGAAATCTTCTTCTAGATGAATTATCAGGTTATGTAGAGATAGATTATTTTGAAGATAGCGAAGAGAGACTTTATGTAAATATCAATGGACAAAGTTTGGTTTCCCACAATAGATCTCAAAAAATATCTGCTACAGCAAGATCAAGTAAGGAAAATTATGAAGATGCAGAGTTGATGGTAGACTTAGCTTGGGAAAATGGCTCAACATTTAATCCTACAGGAGGAAAAGTAAAAGGTCTTCTTGATATGAGGGATGGAGAAGATGGTGCTGCCAAGGGAATACCATATTATCAGCAAAAACTAAATGAATTTACTGATACATTGACGGAAAGCCTTAATGCTATTCAGAAAACTGGATATGGTCTTGATAAGTCGACTGGTAACAATATGTTTACTATAGATGGAATGTCTACAGTAGAGTATGAGGCTTATCTGAAGAATAAGGGCTTAAATGGTGGTCCAGGTGTTGATGTTACAGCTGCCACTCTTAATGGAACCAGTGATGATAAGACAGAAGAAGAAAATGAGGCAATTATAAAAGCTAATAAGGCCCAAATTCTTAAGGATATGGGATATGAGAATAAATCAATAAAACTTATGAGTGATGGAACTTATCTTGTTACAGACAGAATGTCTGCAGCTAGGGTTACCTTGGCTAAAGACGTGGATGATGATTTAGATAAGTTTGCAGCAGCAAAATCCTTAGAGGGTTTATCTGGTGAGGGAACAAATGCACTTAAAATGAATAAGATAAGACATGATCAGAGTCTTTATGAATGGGGAAGTCCTGATGATTTTATGAAATCACTTATCTCAAACTTAGGTGTTGATTCACAGTCTTCACAAAGAAATGTTTCAAACCAAGAGGTTTTGGCAAATAAAGTGCAATATGACAGATTAGCTATTTCCAGTGTTTCTATGGACGAGGAAATGTCAAATATGGTTAAATTTCAGAGTTCTTACAATGCAAATGCAAAAATGCTTACTACTATGGATGAAATGATTCAGACACTAATAGGACTTAAAAGATAATTGACCATATACTGAAAGGCGGGTGAAACCCTTTAGGGTGACAATATGAGAATAACCAACAATATGATATCTTCAAATCTGCTTATAAACTTGAACAGTAACCTTACTGCAATGAATAAGTTTAACAATCAGATTTCTACAGGTAAAGTAATATCAAGGCCTTCAGATGATCCAGTTATTGCAGCCAAGGCCCTTAAACTTAGAACAGATCTTAGCGAACTTGAGCAGTACAGTAAAAATGCCAATGATGCATTATCTTGGATAGATATAACTGAATCTGCAATAAAGGAGTATAATTCAATACTTCAAAGAATCAGAGAGCTGACTGTAAGTGCATCAAATGGGGATAAGACAATAGATGACAATAAAAAGATTTCTGAAGAAATAAAGCAACTTAAGGAGCAACTTATTTCAATAGGAAATACAACTTATGCTGGAAGATCTGTATTTACAGGATTTCAGACAGATAAGCAGCTATTCGACGAGAATGGTAACTACAAAGTGAATGTTACTTCAGAATATATAAATAATAGAAAGTATACTAATTATGAAGTAGGTATTAATGAGGAAATAAGAGTTAATACTTATGGTATAGATTTATTTGGATATGTAGATGATAATAAAGATTTAGATAAGTTTCCAACAGGAGATGCTACTGGACAAAAAGCAGTAGGTGGAGAAATGAGAGCAGAAGATGCTTTTGATTTCTCACAAAATTTTTCTGAACTTACTGATGAAACTATTGAAATAACAATTGAAGGGGATACATTTACTGTTCCGACTTCAGAACTTCAGAAAATTAATGGAGATACAACTGAGAAAAAAGATATTATAGATATTTTATCTAATGCTACAAATGGATCTGGAGGAGCTCTTAAGTATTCGGCAGACATCTATTTTGATAATGATAAGCTTGTAATTGCAAGTAGGGATGCCTATGGAGTATCTTCAAATGTAACTATGGAGTATAAGGGAACTGACAGGAATTTAGTTGAAGATGTTTTTGGACTTGATGATAAAGTTGATGTGGGTAATCCAGCAAAATCAGCTGTTCTTGAATCAGATTATCCAGTAAAACTAAATGAAGACTATGCAAATCCAGTAATTACAAATGAAACAATCACAGTTACTGTAGATGGTACAACCTATACTATTTCCACAGCAGATCTTCAAGGACTTGGGTCTAGTCAAACTGAGTCAGATATTCTCACTTTGTTTAGAGATGCACCAGGTGGAGGTGGGGATTTAGATGATGTTGCTGACATTTCTTTTGATAACGGTCGATTGGTAATTAAGGCAGATTCAACTGGGTCTACTTCTCAAATTCAAGTTGCATATACTGGTACAAATCCTACTGTACTACAAGATAGATTTTTCTTAGGAACTACGGCTGTAAATGGAATTAATGCTACTACAGGAGTTAAGACAGGAGAAAGTCCTGTGGATTTAGGGGCGGATTTTTCTGGAACTAATATTACGGATGTTAATATGATTATTAATGTTAATGGTACTGATTATACTATTTCTGAAGCGGATTTTAATGGAGCAGGAGCTACTCCAGCAACAGGACTTACATCAGGAGAGATGCTAGCATTAATTAATGGTAAAATATCTAATGCTACAGCTACTATTGATGGTTCTGGAAAACTTGTAATTACAGCAAATAACCCTGGACAAGTTCCAATAAGCGTGACTTATACAGGTGATGATGCAAAAAAAGTTGAAACTATTATGGGTATAGAAGATAAGTTTGAATATGGTAAAGATGATGTCGAAGCGACTCTTACAACTAGTACTTTAGTAACTGATGCAGATGCAAGTGTTCCGCACCCAGATGATGATACTAAGTCAATATATTCAGGACAAAAAATGTTTATACATTTAGGTGATGAAAGAAAAGAATTAACACTGGGAGATATTTCTTTACCTGCAACTACTGCAGATGTTGTTGCAGCTATGCAGACGGCTATTGATACTGAGTTTGGATTAATTGTACCAGCTCCTGCAACAGGTTCTGATAAAAAAATAATAGTTTCTGGTGATAATACTACTAATATTACATTTACTACAAATTATCAAAATGATGGTAAAATTCCAGAACTGTTTGTTGATTATGAAAGGGCATCAGATTCTCAACTGTTTGCTGATATTGATGAAGCAATAGAAGCTATGGAAACAGGTGATCGTGATACAGTTGAAGCATTCTTAGGAAAAATGGACAAACATCTTGCAACAGCCCATGCAGTATGGTCTGATGTAGGTGCTAGATATAATAGAATAGAGTTAATAAATAACAGAATTGATACCAACGAGGTAACATATACAAAACTCCTAAGTCTTAACGAAGATGTAGATCAATCTAAGGCTATAATGAACTTTAAAAATCAGGAAAATGTATATAGAGCATCCCTTTCAATGGGATCAAAGATAATACAGCCTAGTTTGGTAGATTTTATTAAATAAAAATTTATTTTGCCTGAGGCGATGCCTCGGGCAATAGTTACATAAAGTGTAACTAGTATTCGTAGGTCGTGGGTCGTAGGTGGTAGGTCGGAAAAGCTAAGACCTTGAAAGTTATTTAAAGATTTTCCGACCCACGACCTACTAACTACGACTCACGAAAAAGTATCTCCGGTACTTTTTAAAAGAAGGTGAAAATATGATTAGGATTACAACTACTCCGGCTAAAATTCAAATTGAGACTAGTCCTGCAAGGCAGGAAATTCAGCAACCTAAGGCTGATCTTCAGCTTGAGACTGATCATGTCAGGATGGACATAGAGACTACTTTACCTAAGGTAAAGATTGATCAAAGTCAAAGTTTTGCTGAGGCAGGTCTAAAGGGTGTTAGGGCTCTTCTTGATGATATGATATCAAATGCCCAAAGCGCCCACAGCAAGGGTATGAGTAGGGTTGTTAGCCAAGGGGATGAGATGATTGATATCCATACAGGAGTCGACGCTGTAGCTAGCCAAGCTGAGCAAAATGGATTTGAAACTTTTAATACTGATATTACAGTGAAGTCCGTACCTCAAACTAGACCTCAGATTACAGTTGAGGAAGGTGAGAATGATATACAGTATAATAAGGGTGAATCCAGACAGACTGTTAATGTAAATCCTCCGGTCATAAATTATACACCGGGACAGGTTAAGACATCTATGGCTCAATACAATTCAATAAGTTTTGAGTATGTTGGTGAGAATATGGATATGAAAATATAAGGGCGTTAAGCAGTAATTGATTATATCAATATACGTTAAGCAGGTGTATCACCGTGAAGCAGCCATTACTATGGCGTTAAGCGGCATTTTCAATGCTGTACTCGGAAACCTTACTACCGCAAGCTCTTTAAAATTTAAAGAAAGTTTACGGAGTAAAGTATCAACGTACGTAATTTGAAGAATTACTGCTTAACAATTAGTTGATAAACTCATCGCTTAACGGGAATGAATAGACCGCTTAACTTTATGACGTGTCATAATGCTCAACGTGGCTGTGATTTTGAACAGCCATAAAAAATAGGGAGGTAATAAACATGAAAATAAATACCCCAACTTTTGGAGAAGTGGATGTAGATGAGAATAATATCATAAGTTTTGCAAGTGGAATATTAGGTTTTGATGAACTAAAGAAATATATTGTACTATCTGCAGATGATGAGGATACAGTGTTTTATTGGCTTCAATCTGTTGAAGAGCCGGAAATAAGCTTTATTGTTACTAACCCCTTTTTATTTATTCAAAATTACGAGTTTGATATTCCAGAGACAGTTGTAAAACAATTAGAATTAGAAAATCAAGAGGATTTGATAGTGTATTCAATTACTGTTATTACTGAAAATATCAAAAATGCAACTATCAATCTAAAAGGGCCAGTGCTTGTGAATTCAAAAAACAAAAAAGCAAAGCAAATCGTTCTTGATGGGGACGAATATCCTCTAAAATATAAAATCTTCAAAGAAGAGAAAAAATAGGAGGTGTCCCATGCTTATACTTACTAGAAAAAAAGATGAAAGTATTATTATTAATGATGATATTGAGATAAAGATTATAAACACAGAAGATGGAAAAGTAAGGATAGGGATAGATGCACCTAAAAATGTTTCTATTTATAGAAAAGAACTTTATCTTGAAATTCAGAAAGAAAATGAAGCAGCGAAGGTTAAAAAAGGTGATTTGGACTTAAAAGAGTTGTCTAAGATGTTTAAAAAGTAATTTCGTAGGTGGTAGATCGTGGGTGGTAGGTCGGAAGGTCAAGGAATTAAAATAAAAATCAGCTTCTATCAGTAGAAAATGACTAATATATAGAAGTGATTTTGCTCTAAAAGTATTTCATTTTACCGACTCCCCGACCAACGATCTAGCACCCGCGAATGAATCTCAACGAGATTCACTTCATGATTTCCTTAAGTAAACACGTATAGTGTGGTGTTTGCTTAGGTGAGTCATGAATCATCATAATCTAGGTAGACATGGAGGTCTACTGAATTTTTTCAAGGAGGGATGGCTTAGTGAGAATAAATCATAATATTGCTGCACTAAACACTTATTCTAAGTTATCTTCAGCGAATAGTATGGCTACAAAATCGATGGCTAAATTATCTTCTGGCCAGAGGATAAACAAGGCCGGAGACGACGCTGCTGGTCTGGCTATATCTGAAAAGATGAGGGGTCAGATTAGGGGACTTGATATGGCGAGTAAAAATGCACAGGATGCAATCTCTTTAATACAGACTGCAGAAGGTGCACTAAATGAAACCCATAATATAGTTCAAAGAATGAGAGAATTAGCTGTTCAGTCAGCCAATGACACAAACACAGATACGGACAGATTAGAGATCCAAAAGGAAATCAATCAGTTGACATCTGAGGTAAACAGAATTTCAAAAACCACTGAATTCAATACCAAAAAACTTCTTCAATCCGATTCGAATTTCTCTGAGAATACACAGGATAAGCAGGAGATAATGAAAGGTTTAAAGTCTTGGTGGATAAAGAATTCTACAGATATGATCAAAGATAATTATGGTCTTATTGCCGATGATGTTGACCTTGATATCGAATTTGTTGATGAACCTAGTGAACAGTATCTTGCATATGTTCAAGGAACTACTGTAGATGGGGATGGTAAGGTTAATGGACTTAGTCTAGCTGTCAATCTGCACTATTTTGAAGACATAGATGTATCTACTAACCCTGATGGTAAATCAGGTAATCAGTATCTAGATACAACAATTGCCCATGAAATGGTACATGCGGTTACCAATCGTACTATGAATGCCGCTGGTTTGAAGTCTTGGTTTAAAGAAGGTACGTCTGAATTCATTCCAGGAGCTGATAGGAGGCTTGCAGGTGATATTTCAGGTTTAGCAGGTGCCGATGACGAGGCCAAATTTGTTACTCTTAAAGGTAACTATGCAGCTGTTGATTTACCAGCAACTTCTTCTGGAATGTATTCTGTATCTTATGCAAGGGTAAAATACCTTGATGCTAAGATCAGAAATTCAGGTGGTGAAGGTATAAAGGAAGTAATGGATTATCTTTCGACAAATGCAGGTTCGGATTTAAATGATGCCATAGATGATCTTAATACCAAGTATACTTGGGGTTATGCAGGTGCTGACTATGAATCTGATTTTGTAACGGATTTTAATACAAATGCTACTTTAGCAAATTCCAATATCGATCTTACCAATGCAGATACAGGTTCTATTGGTGGATCTGATTACGGTAATCCGGCTCTTGATATTTCAGCAGTAGTTGAAGAAGAGGGAGCTCCTGTTTCGGTTGTACCCCAGGGATCAGATCTTATTGGTAACTTCAATGTTCTATGGGAAGATCTTGGAGGATCACCTGAAAAGCTTTCATTCCACATTGGTGCAAATCAAGGTCAAACTATGAACTTTTACCTTGAAGATATGGGGGCATCTACCCTAAGTCTTGCAGGTGGTTCTGAAGGTAGGGTTACTTCAAAGGATGGTAGTATTACTGCAAAATTCTTAAAAGATGATAATGCAACTGGTGGTGTAGAAGAGGGGTCTTCTAGTAAGATTACAGAGTATGCACTGGATGTATCATCAACTCAGGAAGATGCCAATAATGCAATCAAAATTTACAATGATGCAATTGAATCAATTTCTAGTTATAGAGCTAAGCTTGGTGCTGTACAAAACAGACTAGAGCATAGTATAAACAATCTTGGAACTGCTTCTGAAAACCTTTCGGCTTCAGAATCAAGAATTAGGGATGTAGATATGGCTAAGGAAATGATGGATTTCACAAAAAATAATATTTTATCCCAGGCTGCACAGTCTATGCTTTCACAGGCAAACCAACAGCCACAGGGAGTTTTACAATTACTAAGATAAAATTAAAAAAGTTATAAAAAAAATTAAAGATTATGAATGATGATGACGATAATAGTAAATAGAAGGCTGAAATTACTTCCTTAGTGGCCACAGGAAGTGACGAATGTCTATAAAAATTTTATTGGCAAGGATGCCAAAATTATTAAATTCTCAAGGAGGAATAGGTATGCGTATAAATCATAATATTGCTGCACTTAACACGTACAGACAATTAACGTCAAACAATGCTAATGGTAGTAAGTCTATCGAAAAACTTTCTTCAGGTCTAAGAATCAATAGAGCTGGGGACGATGCTGCAGGTCTTGCAATATCGGAAAAAATGAGAGGTCAGATCAAAGGTTTAGAAATGGCTTCAAACAATGCTCAGAATGGTATCTCTTTAATTCAAACAGCTGAGGGAGCATTAAATGAGACTCACTCAATCCTACAAAGAATGAGAGAACTTTCTGTTCAAGCATCAAATGATACTCAAACAGATTCAGATAGAGCTGAACTACAAAAAGAGATTGAGCAGTTAACTTCAGAAATTGATAGAATTTCTTCTACAACTGAATTCAATACTAAGAAACTTTTAAATGGTGATCTTTCTAAAGCTACAGAAGCAAAGGGAGATATCCTTCAGTCTGCTAAGTTAAGCTATACTGAACTTGATAATACTTCTGCTGATGGAAATAATGTTAGTCAGCAAGTTGCAATTAAGTCAGGTGTAACTATTCAGTTCAGTGGTGTGTCTGGTAGTGGTAAGATTACTCTTGATAAAGGTAACTACACTTATGCACAATTAGAAGCTATGATTTCAGGAAAAATTTCTGGAGTCGCAGCATTAAAACCAGATATTACAATTGATATCAGCTCTAGTGGTGCTATTTCATTCCAAAGTAGTACTGTACAGCAAAAGATTACTGTTACTATATCAGGTACAGGAGATTCTGGATTCCTAGGAATTGGAAGAGCTGGTAATGGTGTTGTTATTGGATCAGGTAGTGGTGTAACTCTAGATGCTATTGACACTACAGTTGAAGGTATTGGAACATTTATTTCTGGTTCAAATAATGCGTTTACAGTAGCTATTGATGGTGGAGCTGCAACAACAGTTACAATTTCAGGTGGAGTATATAGTGGAGCGGATTTAGCTGCTAAGATTGATGCTGCTTTATCTGGAGCTGGTATAAGTGGAATTGACGCTACTTTTGCAAGTGGTGCTGTAAGATTCACTTTAGCAGATTCTAATGATTCTTCTGAGTATGCAATTGCTTCAGCTGGATCTAATGGATTCTCTGGGATAGCTTCTGTTACTGTTACTGGAGCTACTGATGCTGCTGTAACTGATCTTAAAGATGCAGATGGAGATACTTTAAACATCGTATCTGGAAATACAATTAAATTTAATGGTAAATACAATGGTACAGCTCTTACAGAAATAACTGTTGCTGTTTCTGGTGGAACAAATGTATCTGATTTAGGAGATGCAATTGCATCTGGTATTGCTTCTCAAATAAGTGGTCTTTCTGCTAATGAAATAAGTGTTAGCTTAACTTCAGGTGGAAAGTTACAAATCGAAGGTAAAATTGGTGAGGAAAACTCAATAGAGGACTTCTCTTTATCTATCGATGATAATAGTAAATTCAATAACTATTTTGCGAATTTTGCAGAGACTCAAGATGCTGCTGATGTAACTACTAATGATTCATTAGTATTCCACATTGGTGCAAATGAGAATCAAACTGTTAAGGTAGATGTAAATGAGATGTCAAGTGAATCACTTAACTTAGCATCTGTAAACATCGGAACTCAACAGGGTGCTGAAAACTCAATTACAGTTGTAAACAACGCTATTGAGGCAGTATCTGCTGAGAGAGCTAAGCTTGGTGCATACCAAAACAGACTTGAGCATACAATCAATAACCTTGGAACTTCAGCTGAGAACTTAACAGCTGCTGAATCAAGAATTAGAGACGTTGACATGGCTAAGGAAATGATGTCATTCACTAAGAATAACATCCTTACTCAGGCTGCACAATCAATGTTAGCTCAAGCTAATCAGCAACCTCAGGGAGTACTTCAGTTATTAAGATAATTGAAAATATAATTTAATATTAAACCTCTTTCTTATAGGAAGAGGTTTAATATTGTGTAAATATTGGCAACGAAGCCCAAATATGCTAGTAAATACATCAGGGAGGAATTACATTGAGGATTAATCATAATATCTCAGCACTCAATACATATAGACGGTTATCGGTCAATAATGTAAACGGAAGCAAAGCTATTGAAAAACTATCTTCAGGACAAAGAATTAATAGAGCTGGAGATGATGCTGCAGGTCTTGCAATATCAGAAAAAATGAGGGGCCAGATTAAAGGTCTTGAAATGGCATCAAAGAATACACAAAATGGTATATCGCTTATTCAAACTGTTGAAGGAGCCCTTAATGAAACTCATTCAATTTTGCAAAGAATGAGAGAACTTTCTGTTGAGGCATCAAATGATACTCAGACAAATTTGGATAGGGCAGAATTACAAAAGGAGATTATTCAGTTAACTACTGAAATTGATAGAATTTCTGATAGTACAGAGTTCAATAGTAAAAAACTATTGAATGGGGATAGATCCAAGCTTACTGATGCTAGGGGAGATATTTTACAATCATCAAAGCTAGAGTATTCAGATCTTGATAGAAGTTCTGGATATGGTGAAAATATTGGTCAACAAGTAGCTGTGAAATCAGGTGTTTGGCTTAGGTTCGAAGGAGATTCAGGAATTTCTGGTAATGTCTTATTAGATAAGGGGAATTATACATATACACAGTTGGAAACTATGATTTCTGGGAAACTTGGATCAGAATTAAATTTGAATAGAATAACTGTAAAGGTCAGTGAAAGTGGTTCTATTAGTTTTAATAGTTGGCATAATTATGCAACTTGTGAGGTTTGGGTTAGCGGAACAGGAGCATCAGGTTATTTAGGTTTAAATGAGTATTCTAATAGAAGTAATATATCTCCCAACTCTTTTTTAAGACTGGATAATATTGATACATTTTTAGAAGGTAAGGGAACGTTAGTAACTGATTCTAATAATATGTTTACTGTTTCAAAAAATGGTGGAAGTGAAATTGTGATTTTTATTTCAGGAGGGTTATATAGTGGAGAAGATTTAGCAGCTGAGGTAGATTACGCACTTTCAGGAGCTGGTATAAGTGGTATTGAAGCAACTTTTTCAGGTGGCTCGATAAAATTTACTATATTAGACAATATTGATAAATCTGAATATGAAATATCAACATCATCTACAAGTGGTTTATCAGGAATTGGTAGGGTGCATTTAACTAATGAAAAAGATGCTAATATAACAGATTTGAAAAATTCTAATGGTGATAATCTTAATGTATTATCAGGTAGTATTATAAAGGTGAAGGGGGATTTTCGCGGGAAAGGTCAAATTGAAGTTATGATAGAAGTTTCAGGGTCTACTAGAATATCTGATCTAAGTACTGCAATTGCTTCTGGTATTGCATCACAAATTAGTGGTGTATCATCTAATGAACTAGATGTAAGTTTAACTTCAGGTGGCAGATTACAAGTTCAAGGAAAGAAAGGAGAAAGTAATTCTATTACTGGGTTCTTATTGTCTATAGATGATAATGATAAGTTTAATAATACTTTTTCTAATTTTCAAGAGATTCAAGATGCTTCGGATGTAACCACAAATGATTCTTTAATATTACACATTGGTGCAAATGGAAATCAAACTGTTAAGGTAGATATAAATGAGATGTCGAGCGAAGCACTTAATATAACATCTTTAGATATTGGAAGTCAACAGGGGGCTGAAAATTCAATTGAGGTTGTTGATAGTGCTATTGAGGCGGTATCAGCTGAAAGGGCTAAACTCGGTGCCTATCAAAATAGATTAGAGTATGCAGTCAATAATCTTGTAACATCATCTGAAAATTTAACAGCAGCGGAGTCAAGAATTAAAGATGTTGATATGGCTAAAGAGATGATGTTGTTTACTAAAAACAACATCATAACTCAGGCAGCACAATCTATGTTGTCACAGGTTAATCAGCGTCCTCAAGGAGTTCTTCAATTACTAAGATAACAAAATGTTTTAACTGGAATGGTGTTTATGCCATTCCTTTTTTTATAAACTAGGAAATTATATTTATAATTTCCTTCGGACAGGTTAAACAATCCCGCTTCGCGGGACCATCAAATCCTTTCTTAAAAGGATTTGACTTTTTTTATATGTATGTGTTTGATGATGTTTAGTTTCTTGAATATAAATATCTTCAAACACTTATAATATAAAGAAAAATGCCGATAATATAATAGTGAGACTATAATACAAGTCATTTGATTTGTCAGGAGGGGTATTATGATAAGGGTAAAGATTTTAGGGAGAATACTTGAGTATTCAAATGACAAAAAGATAATAATAGATATGTTTGAAGAAATTAATAATATAATAATGATAAGTGGATATATGCTTTCGCATCTAAATATAGATGGAATAAATGTTTATGAAAATCATCAAAAGGTTATTGAAGAAAATATTGAAAAGATAGATGAAATTAAAGTAGTACTTGTGTCGAAGGAAGATATTTTAAGAGAAAATATAAATGAATTAATAGAGTATGTGGAGAGGTTATATAATCAATCTTTAAAAATAGGTAAGAAGTATTATTTGAATGATGTCAATGAGTATAAGGATGTTGTTGATGTAATGGAAGGTATAATGTTTGTTCAAAAGACATTAAACGTTGTTGGATCCCATGTTGAAATTAAAAATGTTTTTAGAATAAATGAAATTATTCAAAATTATAATATTATATTTACAAAAATTGAGAAATGTATGGTGGCCAATGATTTAGTTTCAATGGGAGATATCTTTTCTGTAGAGATAAGAGGTAAGGCTATTGAATTACTTAAGGAGATTAAAGCTATAGAATTATAGATTTGGAGATGATTTTATGAGGGCAAATAATATTAGAATTGTGAAAAAAAGATTTCAAATGGTTTGGGAAAATATAAAAAAATATGAATATGATGGAGTATTTCAGAGTAAATTTGATGCTGATGGTGATAGATGGACCTTGTTTATTGAAAAAAACAATTATGAGTATCCAATAAATAGTCCTATAAATCCTTTGCTAGAAGCACAGACAATAGTAGAAAAAAATAATCAATATTTATTAGATAAGGAAAAAATTATTTTATTAGGGATTGGATTAGGATATGTCCTAGATGAAATACTAGATAAATATGATGATAAAAAAATACTAATTGTTGAAAAAAATTCTGAAATTTTATATAGATTCTTAAGTAGGATAGATTTGCGTGATAGAAAATACGATAAGATAGAACAAATTCTTTTAGATAATGATATTGGTGAAACTTTACTAAATGAGTATGTTAATAAGAATATTAATCGAAGAATAGGTGTTTTGTCATTACCAGCTTACGAAAATATATTTGGTAATGAGTATCATAAATCTTTTAAGAGAATTAGAGATTATTTAAAAATGTATAAAATGGGATTGGGTACAAATATGGCATTCCAAAAGAGATGGATAATTAACAGTATTATTAATATTAAGAGAAACCTTGAAACGAAAAGTATGTATGGTATGCCAGAAGAAAACATTCAGGGTAAGAACGTAATAATAGTTGCTGCTGGGCCATCATTGAACTTTGAAATAGAAAACTTAAAGAAAATTAGGGAGACTAATTCTGCTCTTATTTTTGCGGTAGGTTCGGCAATAAATACTTTGGTTGAAAATGAAATATATCCCCATGCTGCACTTACTTATGATCCACAGGGGTCTAATGCTATGGTGTATAAAAAACTTGTTGATAATAATATTGATAAAGTACCTCTTATATACGGAAGTAGTGTTGGATTTGAGACTATTAAAAATTATCCTGGAGAACTTGTACATATGATAACAAGTCAGGATACGGTAAGTTCTTATTTTCTTAGAAGGGAAAACAAATTAGATATAGTATATGATGCGCCATCGATAGCAGTAGTAACTCTTCAGTTACTTATGAGATTTAAACCTAGTAGGATTATTTTTGTTGGTCAGAACTTGGGATATTTTAATAATCGACATTATGCTGAAGGTATAGATTATGGTCATACAATGGGTGAAGATAAGGAAAATGGTTTAAAAGAAGAATTTATAAAAAATGCAGTTAAAGATGTAGATGTAGATGGTAATGAACTTCTTACTACTAATGCTTTCATATCTTTTAGAAAAAACATTGAGGGGTTTATTGAGAGATCAAGAAATATCGATTTTGTTAATACGACTGTAGGCGGTATGAAGATATCTGGTGCTCCATTCATGAAAATGTCAGAAGTTATGGATAAATATATGGTAGAAGGTGAAGTTAAAGATTATATTTTTGATTATGAAATAGAAGAATATAATAAAGCTTTGATTAAGATGCATAGGATTGAATTTAATAATTCATTTTTAGAATATAATAAACATATAGATAGTATTTTGGAAATATTCAGAAGTATGGATAAGAATAGAAAGAAAGATAATATAGAAAATCTATTAAAGAAATTTGATAAGCATTTTAAGGCTATTGGAGATAATGGATTTTATAATATTATATTAAGACCTATGAATAGAGTTTCCCATGAAATGTTACTTAAGAAGGTTAATGATATTAAATTTGAAAAAAATATTAGTAGGAAAGTCGATTTAGTAATTACTAATTTTGGTAAGTTCATAAGTTCTTTGGAAGACGATGTGGATAGTTTTATTGAAGTAATTAGAATGATGGATGATGAACTAGAAAAATTCATTAGTGAATAATATGAAGATATTACTGATAAATAGAGTGGGTATTAATTTGAATTAAAACTGTTATAATAATTTATTCATGGAGGAATTTGTATGATTAACGGTAAGAAAGTTGTGGCAACTATAGAAGCAAGGATGACATCTTCTAGATTGCCAGGAAAAGTATTGTTGGATTTGGCTGGGAAACCTGCACTTCAGCATATTGTTGAAAGACTGAGAAGAAGTAATTATATAGATGATGTAGTAGTTGCAACGACTATAAACAAAACTGATGATCCTATAATTAATCTATGTGATAATATTGGTTGCAAATATTATAGAGGAAGTGAAGAAGATGTACTTCTAAGGGTTTTGGATACTGCAAAGAGTGTGGATGCTGAACTTCTTGTTGAAATTACTGGCGATTGCCCCGTTATTGATCATAGACATACAGATCAATTGATTGAGCTATTTGAGTCTGATAATTATGATTATGTTGCAAATACTATTAAGAGAACATATCCTAGGGGATTTGATACTCAGGTATTTCCTGTTAAAGTTTTAGAGAAGGTTAATGAACTTACTAAAGATCCTTATGATCATGAACATGTTTCAGTGTACATTTATACTCATCCGGAAATGTTTAAACTCGGTAATATTGAAGCTCCAGAACATTTGAACCATCCAGAGCTTGAAATTACTCTAGATACAAAGGAAGATTATGAACTTATAAGTAGACTTTATAGAGATTTATATCCTTTAGACAATGAATTTTCAGCAGAGGATGTAGTAAAATATTTGCTTGAGAATACTGAAATAGCTGAAATTGTGAAAAATATTCAGAGAAAAAATTCTCATCTAGGATTTTAATATGATTAGGGCGGGGATTATTGGTTCTGGTAGTATTGCATCTGGATACGATGATAAAAACTCAGATAGATTACTTACTCATGGACATATGTATTACAGCTTGGATGAATTTGAACTTATAGGTTTTTATGATGTTAACAGAAATAGATCTATTGAGGCTTCTGAAAAATGGGGTGGGGATAGTTTTGATTCTATAGAATCTCTCTTAGATAGTAAATTACAGGTTATTTCTATTTGTGTACCAGACGAATATCACTACGATGTTTTTAATAAAGTGGTTAGGGATGAGAATATTAAGGTAATAATTATGGAAAAGCCTGTATGTAAGACTCTTGATGAAATAAGAGACATTGAAGAAAAAATCGAAAAATATGGTAAAAAAATGTTTGTGAATTATTCTAGGAGTTATGTACCAGATTTTAAAAATCTCGTAACTGATTATAAGTTTGGGAAATATGGAGAATTTATATATGGTACAGGTTATTATGGTAAAGGATTTGTTCATAATGGCTCACATATGATAGATTTTTTACTCCAGATGTTTTCCAAAATAGATGGGTTTGAGATAAGTAAATCATATAAGGATATATATGATGATGATTTAAATTATGATATTTCATTGAACATAAGAAATGGAGTATTTAATATGGTTTCTATTGATTCGAGAAATTATTCAATATTTGAGATGGAATTTTTGTTTGAAAAATGTAGAATTAAAGTTCTTAATTCGGGATTTGATATAGTTATTGAGTTTGTTGGTGATAGCAGTGTTTTTAAAGGTTATAAAAATCTTAATAAAGTAAAAAATATAGATACAGATCTTGGAAGACATATGATGTATCTAGGTAAGGAAGTAATAGATTATTTTGGAGAAAAAGATAATAATGATAGTTTTAAACGAAGTAAATTACAAATGAATTTAATTACTGAAGTTTTAAGGAGCTAATAAAATGAAAATACTTTTTTATTCTAGGGATCCAGGTGGGGCTAACATAATAGCCTCTATAGTGTCACTAGGAGATTTTGAAGAATATGATTATGATCTTTTGGGCAAAGATATGGCTCTTGAAAAATATAATGAGTTTAATTTAATTGGTCAAGATATTGAAACTTGTATTGAAAACCTATCGTATGAAAATATAAGAAGATTTCTTATAGAAAGTAACTATGATGTTGTTTTTACTTCTACCAGTGCTAATGATATGATCGATAAGTATCTTTGGGATATTGGGAAAGATATTGGTATAAAGACCTGTTGTATCTTAGATCAATGGATGAATTATTCAGTGAGATTTACTGAAAAGGGTATTAGAAATAATTATAAAAATATTAATAATCAGGATTTGAAATATGTTCCTGACTACATATTTTGTATGGATGATTATTCTAAGGAGAAGTTAATTGATATAGGAATAAAGAGTGCTAGAGTGAAAATTGTAGGACACCCCTACTTTGAATATCTAAAGCATAATTTCTCTAACAGTTTTTTACAAGAGGGTGATGATTTCAAAGTTTTATTCGCATCAGAGCCTATTTCGCAAAATTATGAGTTTGATGATTTTGGTTATAATGAGCTTACGGTACTTAAAGATGTAGTAGAAGAACTCAGAAGTATAGCTAATAAGAATAAGAAAAATATTTATTTGACTATTAAACTTCATCCGAGAGAAATCTTAAAAGTATATCACAATGAAATAAAGAGTGATAAATATTTAAAAGTCAATGTGGAGAAGGAAATTCCATCTAAAGAGTTGATTAAGACCTGCAATTTGGTAATTGGTATGACTAGTATGTTTTTATTTGAATCATATATGTTGGGTACAAAAACTTTAAGTGTACAGACTGGATTAAATAAGGAAAGTACTTTTTTATTTGATATTATGGGATTGGATTTTACAATAAGAGATAAAGTGAAATTAAATAAAATTCTAGAGAATATTATTATTCATAATCTATATGATGATGTAGTATATGATATGGATAATTTAACGATAGACTCGGTTAAGCGTATTACAAAAGTATTGGAGGGTATAATATGAAAAAACTTGCAATAAATGGTGGGAAAAAAATTAGAAATGAAAAGTTTCCTGCATACAATACTATTGGGGATGAGGAAAGGGAAGCTGTACTAAGGGTTCTTGATAATGGAAAGCTTTCAAGATACTTAGGAGCTTGGCATGAAGACTTTAGAGGAGGCGAAGAGGTAAGAGCTCTTGAAGAAGAATGGGCAAAATACTTTGGGGTAAAACATGCCATATCAGTTAATTCTGCGACATCCGGTCTTTATTGTGCTGTTGGTGCTGCTGGGATTGGTCTTGGAGATGAAGTAATAGTAAGTCCATATACAATGTCTGCATCGGCCACTGCTCCTCTTATTTATAATGCTGTACCAGTGTTTGCAGATATAGATCCTGAGTATTTTATTATAGATCCCGAGAGCTTAGAGGAAAGAATTACAGAAAGAACGAAGGCTATTATAGTAGTTGATATTTATGGTCATCCCTATGATGCTGATAAAATAAATGAAATTGCAAAGAAACATAATCTTATTGTAATTGAAGATGCTGCCCAAGCCCCAGGTGCAATGTATAAAGGAAAGATGGCAGGAACATTAGGTGACATGGGGGTTTACTCTTTAAATTATCATAAACATATTCATTCTGGCGAAGGTGGAATAATTGTAACAAATAATGATGAACTTGCAGATAAATTAAGACTTATTAGGAATCATGCAGAAGCAGTTCTTCCAGGAAAAGGTTATGATGATTTAACAAACATGATTGGGTATAATTATCGTATGACTGAACTCGAAGCTGCTGTTGCAAGGGAGCAACTTAGAAAATTACCTGGATTATTAGATAGTAGATTGGAGAATGTTAAGTACATAAATGAAGCTTTAAAGGACTTGCCATTTTTACAGCTACCTAAAGTAATGGATGATTGTAAGCATGCTTACTATGTTCACGGAATAAAATATGATGAAGAAGTTGCAGGAGTAAGTAGAAGTAAATTTGTAGAAGCTGTAAAAGCAGAACTTATGGAATTTGAACTTAGAGAAACTGAAGGTGTAAAGATTGGTGCTGGATACGTAAAGCCACTATATTTATTACCAATATACCAGAATAAAATTGCTTATGGTGAAGATGGATTTCCATTTAATCAAGAGTGTTATAAAGATGTTGATTATTCTAAAGGGATATGTCCTGTGTGTGAAGATATGCATTTTAGTCAGATGATTACCCATGAGTTTATGGTGCCGTCAATGACTATAGATGATATGGATGATTTTATTAATGCTATAAATAAAGTATGGGAAAATATTGATGAGTTGAAATAGGGAGGAATTTATGATTGCTGATTACACATATGATAAAAGAGACATATTTATAGAGGGAGAAATTATTTATTTAAAAATGCTTACAGAAGAAGACGCTTTGAACTCAAATTGGTATGGATGGTTTAATAGTGCGGAAACAACATATCATATGCAGAAACATTATTATCCAAATTCGAGAGAAGCTCAGTTAGATTTTTTTAACTCGATGGTTAAAGATAAAACGAAAATTCAACTTGGGATTATTTCTAAAAAAGAGAATGTTTTAATAGGTTGTGTGTCGCTTAATAATATTAATTATATTAATTCTAATGCTGAAATATCAGTTATTATTGGTGAAAAAGAACATCGTGACTTGTTAAAAAGTTTAGAATCTATGAAATTAATGATAGAATTTGCATTTGAGCAATTGAACCTTAATAAAGTTTACTGTGGCGTTTTGGAGACTTTATCGACAAATTGGAAAAAATTACTTATGAAGAGGTTGAATTTTCACGAAGAGGGTATTTTTTTTAAACATGCATATAAAAATGGACGATATCAGGATGTACATTTTTTAGGTGTATTTAAAGAAGAGTATAATAAAAAGTAAAATTATAAAAAGGTGGTATTATTATGGAGAAATTATTAGAAATAGTGAATAGTATTAATGAAAAGAAAAGTGTTGCAATACTAGATGCATTAAGTCCGAACATATCTTTAAGAGAAGATTTAAAATATGATTCGTTGGATTTAGCAGAATTAACTGTTCTTATAGAGGATGAATATGATATAGATATTTTTGAAGAAAAAATAGTTTATAACTTGGGTGAAATAATGGATATGCTGAAGGGT
>JAOARG010000053.1 GCA_025210655.1 Bacillota bacterium | reverse complement strand
TTCCCTTGCTGCTAAGATGTCTAAATAATATGGATTATCTTTCTCTACATCTTTAAATGCCAGTGGAGACATATCAGTATAACCGAATGTCTTGTTTACAAGTCTTACAAACTCTTTTCTCGTAATTCCTTGGTCTGGATTGAAGTTTCCAGCTTGATCTAGCTCAATATAGCCTAAGTTTGACCACTTATCCACTACATGGTCTGACCAATGGGCAGTATTATCTGCGAATGCTGCGCCTCCAAGAAGTCCTACGGAAAGAATCATTGTTAATACCATAGATTTTCCCATGATACTTTTCATTAATGATTTCATTTTAAATAGTTACCTCCCTTTAAATTTTGAATAAAAAAATAGACATGTCTGGCAATCTACCAAACATGACTATTTTAACAAATATTTCTAATAATATATCCACCAAGGCCCAAATACCCGTTTTTGCGTCCTCAATAACCAAATTTATATATCTTTCACTATGTATCGAACATAGAAAATAGGACCTCTGCCTTATATCTACTCATTAAAGCCTTAGATTCCGTTTCTTTAAAATTCACTTCATAAGTCCTATCTCCAACTTCCGAAATACTATCAATCTCATTAATATTTACAATATAAGATTTATGAAGATTTAAGAAATTCTTCGGTAATTTATGGCCAATTTCTGACAAGGTATCCCTACTTTTTATTTTTTCGTCCTTCTTATGTATCATAATTTGCTTTTGAACTTTCTCAACAAATAGTATTTCATCAGGATTAATAAAATGAATTCTTCCTTTTCCCTTTACAACTAATTTACCTATTTCAATTTCACTAGACTTACTATTTTCATTTCTTTCAATAATATTCTTCACTGCTTCCACAATTTCTTTCTTGTGTAATTTCATACTATACAGCTGACAAAATGTTAGCTCTTCAGTAATTTTATCCGAAATGAATACAGTTTTTTCTAATAAATCCTCATGACTATTGTAATACTTATAAATATCAATTAGACTTTTTTCACTATTTATAAAATACATATCATAAGTTTCATCTATATTTAACATTTTGTTTTCTGAAAAATATCTATAATCATAATCATGACTTTTGAGCAAATCAAACAAATAGTCTTCTTCTACTTTTTCTAAACCACATGAATAAACCTTCATATCAGTTACCTCCATAACTAAAAACTAAATCAAAAAAATGTGCATGACTATTTTACCATAGACAGTCTTACAATTGTATATTTTTCTTACATTTTATAGGAGTTTGTAGGACAGTTTTCCCAAGAAGTGTTTTTGGATATTTTTTACATGGTGTTTTTTGCTATTTATAAGCCTTCCATAACTTTTATGAGAATTACTTTTTGTCTTGTTTAAATTATATTATTTGTTATTTTTATGAAATTTATACAAAGTTTTTTTTCGAAAATAAAAATAGCTATAAAAACAATATATTTATATACATATATCATTCTATAGCTATAATAGACTTTTAACTAATATTCTCTTATTTTTATATATTTATTTCCATAGGCAAATCCAAACAAATCTTTACTCAGGGTATCCCCTAAGGTCGCGTCAACATTTATCCACTGTCCTGAAACATGAATCTGATTCCATGCATGAAATTCTACAGATCCATCATCTAAATAAAAATCACCTTCAATAACTTTCGTTGGGATTCCTATAGACCTATTAAGAGCTGCATATAATGTTGCATAATCATAGCATACACCTTCTAAGCTATCAAGAGTAGCTAGAGAACCATAGGAATTTTGATAATTATTCTTCTGATGTTCTTTATATTTTTTGAAATCATATTCAATATTGTCAATCATCCAGTGATAAATCGCCTCAGCTTTATCATCCTCCTTCTCTATATTCTTAGTAATTTCTATAGCTAGTAAAGCAATTCTTTCATTATCACTTGATATATCCTGATCTTGGTGAAGAAACTTCTTAGCAGGATTAGTAACAATTACTTTTGTCTTGCTCACAATATCATACTCCTCATTAGAGCTAGCCTTCATAAGAAATATATAATTTGATCCCTCAGTCGTCAAATATATGTAGTTGTTATCCAATGAATACCAACGTTTATATTCCTTATTCTTAACAAGTATTTGGTACTCACTATCTAAGCCTAAACTATTTATTTTTATCCTATCTCCACCATCAAATTCTATAATGTTTTCTAATTCAACTTCTCCATAAGTATCTCTAAACAATATACCTTCAATTGATAAGGTTAGTAAGATTACAAGAACAACAAATGTTAATTTAATCATAAAACCACCTCGCTATTTATTGATAGCCCACTTTTATGTAATGGTTTTACGGTTTTATGATTTTATTGTTCTTGATATATTTATACCTTGGAATTATAATATTTAATCAATGATTAAATTTTAAAACCATAAATTCATAACAATAAAAAAAGCTCTTAAACTATAAATTTTAATAGTTTAAGAGCTTTTTATTGTTATGAATGTGGAGCTTGCTCCATAACGAATTAAGTTTTACTTAATTCTATTTTTTAGCAACTCAACAGCCTTAGCCAATTGTGCATCCTCTGTTCCACCTGAATAAATATCTGCTACTTCTTCCCTAAGTTCTCTTCTAGTTTGGTAATCTAGATTACCTGTTGTATCAATATCTCTAGACTTCTGGAAAAGTTTTATTGCATCTACTGTTTTCTGACCCATTTTACCATCAGGCTTAACTGAATAACCTAAGAATTGAAGTCTTTGCTGAGCACCATAAATATTTAACCCCGTATCCCCAAGCTTATTAACTTTATCTTCTGGCATAGGTGCAAATGCTTTAGCAGCTTCTTTATCTTCCATCTCTGGATTTTTAATTACTACATCAGGAATTACTCCAACTCCATTTATTTTATTGTCACCTGATGACATATATTCTGCAACAGTCAGTTTAAAGGCTCCGTATTCTCCCATATTAGTTACACTTTGAACGGTTCCTTTTCCATAAGACTTAACACCTACGACAACTCCTGTTTTGTTATCCTGAATGGCACTTGCAAGTATTTCCGAAGCACTTGCACTTCCTTCATTTACAAGAACTACTATTGGTAGTTTAACATTAACCATTTCCGACTTGTATATTCTATCAATTTTAGCCTTATAATCTATTCTTACAATTGCTTTACCCTCAGGTACAAAGTAATCAGCAATATCTATAACCTGACTAAGAGATCCTCCTGGATTATTTCTAAGATCTATTATTAGACCCTTAACATTCTGATCCATTTGGTCTAGTAATGTCTTTCCAAAATCTCTTGCAGAATTATCATTAAATTCTTTAAGTTTGATATAACCTATTCCACCGTCCATAATTTTTGCTTCTACTGGATTTACTTCAATTATTTCTCTAGTAATCGTGAAATTAAGCACTTCTGTTTCACCTTCACGTCTTATTCCAAGTATTACATCTGTACCAGGTTTTCCTTTAATCCTCTTAATTACATCACCTGATGGAACATCCTTTATACTCTCTCCATCTACTTCTACAATCATATCTCCAGATTTTATACCAGATCTAAAGCCCGGCGTACCGTCAATAGGTGAGATTACTCTTAGATAACCACTTTCTGCAGTAATTGTTATTCCTACCCCACCAAATACACCAGAAGTTCTATCAGTAAATGTCTTATATTCATCAACTGTATAATACTCGCTGTACTTGTCAGTTGAGTCCAGTATTCCTTCAAACGCCGCATCAAGTAATTTTTCCTGATCAGCCTCCCCTTTAAAATTTTTCTCAACATATTTAATCATTTCATTCATAAAACCTAATCTTTCATCATTTGACGGCGCAGCAAAGGACATACCCGACAATCCTATAGATGCTGCAAGACCAAATGCAAGTGCCTTTTTTGCTATGTTTTTATTCATTTTATTACCTCCGTTTAAATTCATATGTATACTATACTATTAAAATGTGAATATGGTGTGAATAGGGTTTTCGTGGATAGTAGGTCGTAGGTCGTTGGTCGGAAAACCTTTAAGACATGAAATATTCTAAACTAAAACCTTTAATCTAAATCTAATCTTTTGTATTGAGATTCCGATTTTTAAATTTAGGTCTTATGCCCTTCCGACCTACCACCTACTACCTACTACCCACGAATTAGAGGCCTCCCTCTAAAGGATGTTTTTTGCTGAAGCAAAACCGTATTATTTTCCCTCCTTGGTACTTTGGAGGGAATAATAATACTAACTTAGTTATTATTAATTATCTTCTCTCTATAATCATATGTTATATCATCTTTTATGTGGAAGACAAAGTTCTTTAGTAATTGTGCTGCTTCTGCTCTTGTTACTGGATCGTGTGGTCTAAATGTATTGTCTGCAAAACTTTCTAGAAGTCCTATTTCTTTTGCCATGTATATATAGTCCCTGGCCCAGTTTGGTATTTGATTGTCATCGTCAAATCCAATTGTGTAATATGCACTTGGAGCTAAATTTTCAAGTCCTAAAGACCTTATGATTATTGCTACAACTTCTGCTCTTGTTATAACATCATCTGGCATAAAAAATTCTGATGCTCCTATCATAACACCCTTATTTTTAACAAATTCAACAAAATCATAATATTTATAGTCATTTGGAATATCTAAAAACAATAAATCTGGATTAGATCTTGTTCTTTTTATAATATCCGATCTTGTAGATTCCTTTATTTCAGCCATAGCTCTTGAAACTGCCTTAGCAAATTCAATCCTCGTCATTGGGAGATCTGGTCCAAAATCAAGAAGACTATCGAAAAGTTGTAAACTTGCCATCATTTTTATACTTTCCTCTGCCCAATGGCCACCAATATCTCTAATTTTAGGAGTTATTAAACTATTGGAGTCTACCAACATATCTTGTCTAAGTTCCTTCTCGTCAAAACTTCTATCCTTATCATCAAAAGTTCCATCATCATTAAATGTAGGTAAGTCGTAATCATATTGGAGTATTCTTTCTTTTTTTACTGTCTCAATATAGTTACCTCTAAAACTAATATTTTGGGGATCATTTCTTAAATAATCAAAATCTTTTCTATTCATATTTGATATTTTAAGGTTTATCATACCATCCCATGTTAGATACCTATTACTTGAACTATCTGGATAGTCTGGATTATTTACTTGGGCATTAATATTTTGATTTATTATTTGAGCTTCAGAATCGCCCCAATGATGTTTATACCCAATAATAGTATCTGTATTTATATTGATAGTTACCTTTCCTTCATTGTTCTGTCTATCACCATTTATATAATAGTATTTTTTCCCACTTGCTGTACCAGAAAAATAATCTACTGCAGCTGTATTATCAAATAGTAGAGATTCCGAGAACAGGTATCCATCTAAAGTATATGACCTATCCCCAACAGTTATACTTTCATCAAGTTTTGATATTTTAGCCTTATAAACAGTTTGATTAAACTCTTCATTTTTATCAAGTGTAACATCATATGTTACACTTCTTGAAAGTGACACATTTTCATCATTGTTAAATAGTTCATAATCAAACTTCAAGCTATATGAATCTTTATTCTCCGGCACATCTGGCACCTTTATAGTACCATCAAGTTCAATAGGCTTACCAGTGATAAAAAGCATCTCTTTATAATTATATGTTCCATTATCAAGAGTAGGGTCACCTGTAATTCCACCATCAAAACTTACAACATAAGCATATGAACTTGTTGATATACACATTACTATTGTTAATAAAATTGTCAAAATCCTCTTCATATTCTCACCTACTCTAAAACTATTGCAATAGCATCTTCTTTGTATCTAGAAATATATACTCTTTGACCTTCTCTTAAATTATCATATTCGTATGGTCTACCATTTCTAATTATAACTGCATCTGCTACATCAACATACATATCGTTTCTGTTTGAAGACCATTCCCCTGTACTCTTAACCCAGTCCTGGGTATCAGTAATCTTAACCCTTTTCCACTTGTCATCTCTTTCAACTATTTTTCCTTTTGTTACAACAGACTTCTTAAGAATATTATTTAACTCCTTAACCAAATCCTTAGAACTTCCTACCTCATCATCAATATTATAGTTTCTAAGCAGTCCTTCTTTTCTAATATTCATAGCTTCAATTCCATCACTATCATTTGTATAGAATACTGCATAATACCTTTCATAATTCAGACCCTTATCATCTTCATCCTTATTTTCTTCCCTAGTATATCCTCCATGGAAGAATTTATATGGACTAATTTCAAGCTCTTTTCTTGGATCAGTAATATCTTTAATTAAAGTATCATTATAATAGTAGAATTTTTTAAGATAGTCATCATTTACTTCATCATATTCATTGTATCTCATCTTACTATGATTAGCCATTTCAACACTTCTAATATCTAGCTCTTCAATAGTTCCGATATGAATGTTCTTGAATACTTCATTGGACTCTCCAAACATCCTTACAATGTTTGCATTGTTATTTCCACTATTGTGACCAGCTATAATAAATGCTGTTCTTTTCTTCATAATATTACTTGGCTCAACCAATCTATCTTGCTTTACAACTATAGTACCATTACCATAGTTTATGTTACTCTTGTTTTCAAGTTCAAACTCTTTTAATACTCCATTAACATTTTGAATCTCATCTTCAAAAGTTCTTTCTCCACCACTTTGAATATTCATCTTGGCAACTTTTTCTTTACCATAGGAGTCTTTTACAGCAACATATACTACTTCATTTTTAAATTCTTTATCTAGTCTATCAAGGTTCACCATATCTTCCATGAAATAAATTTCTGACTCATTATCAAATATTAGTTCTTTTCTATAATCATCAACTTCATTCCATTTGGTATTGTCAAGTTCATATGGTTCCCTCAAGAAAATTTTCTTTCCAAATGGATCTACATCATCAATAATACCGGTGTAGACATTTGTTATTAGTTGTTCTTTACCTTCAATCACTACTTTCGATGCTGTGTCCGTATAAATATCGTTGAAGTATAATTTAACCTTGTCTCCATCTCTTAATACTTTAGGCTCATAAGTTAAATTATCTTTTTGAATTACAGTGTAATTATTTAAGAAAAATGTATCAATAGAACCATCCTCTAAGCTTACAGTAATTCTATCTTCATATACTTTTTCAACACTTCCTATTCTTTGCTTTCCATACTCTGGTATATAACCCGGATTTTCAACAAAAGTTTCAGACTTAATAACAAGAACCATTCCATCCTTTACTTCAAGCTCTACTTCTTGGCCAAATTGAAGGTCTTTAAGCTGTCCGTATTTTGAATTAATATCAATGGAAGCATAGTCTGGAACGTAATATTCCCTAATATTATTGTCATAATCATAAACAGTAATACTATCAAGACCACCATCTTCAGGGATTTTTATATTTCTTATATTACCCCTTACGGTTTCTTCATTTATATCAGATACATTTAAATATTCTAAGGTAGAATTGTCCCTAACTTTATACTCTACAGCATCCCCTTCAGTAAGTAGATCTACACCGCCATAAATATTCCCCTTAAAAACATTTATATCATTTTTTATATTATTAACTGCATCATAGTCAACAACTACATCGAATACACTTCCATCATAGTTATTCAGTCTAACCCTTGTAGTTTCCGTGTATCCTTTTCCCATATAAGTTCTTTCATTGATAATCTTGTTGACTGTACCAAAATAAGTTTTAGTATTTGTGTCATCATTTCTCATCTGTCTCATTTTTTCAAGTACAGTATTATCACCAAATACTTCAACAAAAAATACTTGATTATTCATTGAAATATACTGTATTTCATCTCCAATGTTGATGATTCTTGAATCTGAAGCTACTCCATTTTCATATGAGACGAACTCATTTTTTTTATTTGTTTCTTGATTAAATTTAACATTGATTGTGGTCATAGTCCCATCAAGATTTTTAACTATAATAGGTGTATTTACAACACTTTGACCATTTTCAACAACCGTATTCGAATTGTAACCTATTACAATACCTGTATTTGAAGTCATAGCTCTTTGGGCAAATGTACTTGGACTTGCCTTGTCTAAAATATAAGCCATCTCACCCCTAGTGACAAATCTATCTGCTTTAAAGTTTCCATCGTTATCGACTTCCATAATATCGCTCTTAAGTAGCTCTTCAATTATCGCCCTGTTCTCAGGTACAACATTCTCCCAATCCTTATAAGTAAATAAGATATCTTGATTATTATAGTCCGGTTGAAGTCCAAGAGCCCTACTTAACCATACTGCTATATCTTCTTTAGTAGCAGGTTCAGATAAATTTCCAATCTCCTCCTGAGTTAAAACACCTGAATTAACTGCACTATTTGCATATTCGTCTTGATAAAGACTCCTTATGGAGTTACTATCCATACCTTGACTATTGGTTAAAACAGTTTGATTTACAGCTCCTTCATTACCAAGAAGCCTAACCATATACTTAAGTGTATCTCCCCTGGATACATATAGGGTTGGTGAAAACTGTTCCCCATCCCTTCTATTTATAATACCCTGTGCTGCTATTCTTGTAATTTCCCTTTTATATGAGTTATTACTTGTATCAGTAAACACTGAATTGTAAAGCAATTCCACACCTTTATCATAAGCGTCTATGGACGTCATATTCGTCAGATCCACAGCTTCTCCCCTTAGCTCAGGTACCGGTATGGATGGATCCACAGCTCCGTATACTGCAAAGTTTGATATCAGCATGCATAAAGCAAGTGCTACTGCCAATGTTTTTTTCATGGTATCCCTCCTTTGTTAGACTAGCAGGTAGCAGTTAGTCGGTCGTTGGTAGGAAAATATTTAAACCCATAAGTTCAAAATCACTTCTGTATGCATGTTATTAATTCCTGACAGAAGCCGATTTTTGATATTGAATCTTTCCTAACTAGCAACTACTAACCACTACCTACCAATTATTTATCTATCTCCTATAACCGTATATATACCTGGCTCGGTTATGTTTGTAAATACTGTCTTTTTGTTTCTATCAATGTTTCCTCCAACAGCATTCCATGATCTTGATGCTTCGTCATACTTAAATATTGAAAGGGTGTTTTCATCAGCACCATTAAATGTATTGTACTTAATACCTAAGACCATAAAACCATTGTATCTGTTTACATCCACATTTCCAGAATCACTTGTTGCTATGGTATCTATATCTACAATATTCGATGCTTGCTTTAATCCCCTAGGAATCTTTCCTTTCATATATGAAGTATTCATATCATTGGAAATCTTCATATCCATAGATACATATGGATTGCCATTATTAATAACCTTTCTAAAACCTTCTGAATTTAGATTTGTTGGAGTAAATCCTATTACATAGTTTTTCATATTTCCATTAATTGATGAAGTATTATTAAGAATCGAATCCTTTGGAACATTAATTGTTACATCATCAAAATCTTCTAGATCAATGTTTATCTCAGATCCTCTAATTTTATTGCTGAGATTCACTACTGGAGTATCTCTAGAAGGAATAATTTCAAAATCATATCCTTCTTTGACACCTAATTCTCCATCTTCATCACCAGGACCTATTTCATCAATATCTTTAAAATCCCTATATTCAAGAACTGCTATATTGGAGTATTTTGAAGGTCCATACTTATTTACTGCTTTAACAATAAAATTAATTTTATCCTGGCTATCAAGTTGATCAAAGCCTTCAAGCTCTGTAATCCTATAAGGCTCTTCTTCAGTAGTTCCTACATATTCAAAATCATTGTAATCATTCTTGATTAACTCACTCTTAGTTTTTTTACCAAGGTACTTATATACCTCATAGTAATCTGTTCTTTCAGTATCATATCCATAAAGTTTAATATATCTATCATTAACAAACTTAGCTTTAAGTCCCCTAGGTTTGTCTGGCACAGGAACACTAAATTCTATATAATAACCATCATCTGAAATACCAGTATCACTATTTATTACCGTTACTAAAAACTCACCTTCATAACTTACTTCCGGCATAGTAATTTTGATTTTAGTATCACTGATTACCTCAACGCCTGTAGCTTCAACATAATCAATTATTTGGTCCAGATCATCGTCAGTGTAAAAACCAGTAACATAATCCACTTCAGGTTCTTTACCTTCAACAAAGTCACTTCTTATACCACCCAGGTATACACTGGCTCCAGCAGCAAAGTTTTTACCATATATAATTATCTCATCTCCGCCATCAACAGACACCTTACTAGCAGATGCGTCTTCATCCTCCGCAAGAACAAATTCACCAGTTAATTCTGGATAAGAGATAATCTCTAATGCACCATCTAAAGTACCAGTACCAAAATCAGCATTTACAACCTGGATATCTTTTGCCCCAGGTGTTAAATCCGTTGGGGTTTCAAATGTAATAGTTTTTCCTTCAGAAGAAACTGTTACATCAGTTACTGGAACTCCACCCTTACTACCTATTATTATTTTGGCCCCAGCTCTAAAATCTTTACCATGAACAGTTATCGTTCTATTTCCAGCCTGAGTAGTTTTAGCTGGTTCTACACTTTCAACCGTAGGGTCACTTAGGGGCTTCCTATATACAACATATATAGGATACTTAGGAGAAATAGTAATTGTTTTAAGATCTGATGAATTTGCAACTCCACCATCTTCATTTTGAACAATTACAGGAAACTCACCATCTATTTCAGCATTAGTACCTGCCGGTACTTCCACAATAAGAACATCATAAGTCTCATCATCTTCTGTCTTTGTAGTCTTGTCAAGTATTGTAGCACTCTTTGTACCAATAAACACCTGTACACCGTCACGGAAGTCTTTACCCACAACTTCAATGGTAAAACCTCCATTTACTGTACCTTCAACATAGTACTTACCTCCACCAAGGGCTACATTTCTTGGTTTTACATCATGAATAAGTGGATGTGAAGCTGGGTTGTTGTACTCAAACTGAGTTGTTGCTGTTCCACCATCAGGATTAAACACCGTTACATCAACATTTCCTATAGTATAGTAGGAAGGTGTTGTCACTCTTAAATGGGTATTTCCATTATGAACTACCTCAGGTGCATAACCTCTTTCAACAAACATTCTTCTGTCATCAATCTCTACAAGAACATATTCGAATACACCTTGATATCCACTTCCTGTACCCTCATATCCAAATGGCCTATAATACTCTCCAGAACTCTGAAGAAGACCCATTGGAACAAGAACCTTTGTATCATCATAATCAAATTCAGCTGTATATGACTTTCCTGATTCCTGCAATGTAAATTTCAATTTATTATTATTTCCATCATACTCAGCTGTAAGACCACCTTCTAAAATTACAGTTGTTCTATTACTATTGATTAGACCAGAATTCTCATCTTCCCTGGCAATTTCCCTATTAGTAATATCATCAAATCTAACCATAGAATCAATATTAGAAAGTTCTGCAATATTCGTTAAGCTAGTGTATCCCCTTACTTTATACTCTAACAAATTTGTACCTAAAATATCCTTATCCTCTTGACCCTTCCTAGAACCAAAAGAAGGATTTATTGTTGTAATATTAGGATTTGATGATTCGTAAGTATATTTTAATTTATTCGATATACCCGAATCATTATTTGCAATGTATAAATCAACTGTCCCTGCCTCGTGTGCTGGAGTAAGTACCTTGATGTAACCCTTGGCAAACTCAACAACTTTTGCAGTTTTATTACCAAAGTACACCTTTGGAAGTATTGGTGACGAATAATACTCATCATAACCAAAGTAAACAGCACCCATTGATACTACACCTTCAGCTGCAGGATCATGACCTACTTTTAATAAATCATCATGCTGGTTATTATTGTAGATATCTTCGTAGGGGTCTCCAGAATCATAACCATCATTATCCTCATCCTTATATGGTTCAAAAAATCTAAAGTCTTCACCTGTTATTTCAACTATTTCATTTCCTGTCGCACTTCCCGAGAGAGGAACTGCATTAGTAATCTCAGGTTCACTTGAAGGTATGATATAAGTAAATCCATCTTCTAATGCATAAGAACCCCCATCACCATTAAGAACTACTACCGGAACTGTCATTCTATCCACACCAAAATCTCCGGCTAAATCCTTATTAGTAGCTGGTACAGTTACCGTAATTTCATCTCCATCAGGATTTACAGATGTATCTTCTTTAGCCACATATATACCATCAATATACACCTTTACATTATCAGAAAAATCCTTACCGTATATTACAGCAGAATATCCACCTTGAATAGATCCTGAGTTTGGTTCTATTCTTGAAATCACCGGTTTTGTTCCTGATGTATCAAAATAATAAAATCCATTTTCACCAGTTTCCCCATCACGTTTGGTATCTGGGTTTTCTACAAAAATATCTTTGTATCCCTTACCTGTTGTTAAGGAAGGTACATAAAAGATCATCTGATTTTTAGAAAGTACTTTTGTTCTATTACCTGTAATTAGATTGTTCTTAGAGCTATTAAAAACATAAGGAGTTGTCATCAATAGAGTTATCGAAGGTGTTTCATCAATAACTATTCCTCTTCCATCACCTGTAAAAGTAAGTTCATACGAACTACTACCATCTCCCTTAGCTAGAAACTTATCACTAGAATTATCATATGTTATTGTATAAGTTTTATTATCTCCATTTGTAAGTACAATATCTCCATTATAGTCTTCATACATAGTATAGAACTTGTCATCACTATCATTGAAAATTACACTATGGGCATAATTACTTAGTTCAGCAACATAATCTTCATCCTGCTGAATTTTTTTTGTTATGACATTATTGTCCATATCAACTGTAAATGTCTTACCATCAAGTGTAACTGAACCTATGGTTACAGATCCAAAACTAACTGTATTGTTATCAATATCAAAAGCTTCAAAAGAACTTGAACCACTATTATACTTAATAGTATACTTTTCACTTACACCATCTGTAATTACAGGATTCTTATCACCATCAATGGTAAAATTATATACCTTATGAGGAGCAGTAGTATATACTACTGAATTATCTGCAAATGGTGATATATCTATTTTCCCACCATCCTCTTTGAAAAGCACTTCCTCAACTGGAGAAGTGTAATCAACAAAATCAATTTCCCCAAAACTATCAGGATTATAATCATTTACATCTTTATCATCTAAAATTATTCTTGATCCAATAAGTTTTAGTGCTCCAAGACCCTTATCAGAACTAGCCGTAGGATCAGGTTTGGTAAAATTATCACCATCAACAACTACAAGAGTTGTCTTAACCCCTTCCTCAGGAGTAAAACTTGTTAGTTCAGGATCTTGATTAAAAGACTGAACATAATAAAACGGACTTATATCTATCCCACCAGAAGGATTGACAACTTCTATCTGCGTTTCACCAAGTCGACCTTCAGGAGCTGTGAAAGTAAGAAGTATTTTTGTACCAGATTTATCTAACTCCCTTGTTATACCAGTAACTTCCTTACCATCTAAATATACCTTTGCTTCTTCTTTAAAGTTTTTACCCGTAATAACTACCTCTTCATTACCTTCAGCAGTCATAATATTGGGTTCTACCGATTCAATAACCGGTACATCACTTGTATTGACTACCTCAAAAGCATCTATTTTTATACTAGCTTCACCATCATCTTGAGATTGCCTTGTTGGATTTGTTATCTGAAGATTTTTTGGTCCTATTCCAGGAAACTTAGCTTCTTTTGGTAAGTATAAAACAATTCTTGTACCTATTTCGTTTCCAGAAGAACCATCTACAACATCACCATCATCATCCAAAACTACCATCTTAAGTTCTACTGGACTTCCTCCTGATTGAACTATTTCGCTACCTGAATAAATAACTCCTGTAGCTCCACTAACTGTAGCCCCAGGATCAAAAATTATTTCTCCATTATCATTAGAAAGATCAGTTGCTGTCTTAAATATAACCTTCGGATAATTAATAAAACTTCCACTGACAGTTGTATATTTATTAACCAGGAAGTTATCTCCAGTTATAGAAATCAGCATATTTTCCTTAGGATTATTATCAGAACCTTCTACTTGAATAAATTCAGGAATTACATCTGTTATTGTTGGTTCGATAGAGCTTGGATCAAATCTAAAAGCATCTTTTTTATCTATATACTGGTTAAAAGTATAAATTTCTGTAGGATCTAAAGTATTTGTAAGAACTGTCTCAATTTCTACAACAACATTCTTATATGGATCATCTGGGTCGACATTTACTACGTCAGTCCTTACATATAGTTTATCTTGAGATGCCTTTTCATACTTATATTGATCAGAACTATCCTTTTGATAAAAAACTTTTTTACCAATTTGAACCGATATCTCCCTTGTAACAGTAACAGTCTTACCATTATAAGTTTCATTTTCATAAGCAAGAACAAGATTGCCATCACCATTTACCGTAGCACCTGATACAGTACCCTTACTAACAATACCTGGAATATTAAGTGTGACAAGATTTTTACCTAAAATCTCAACATCAACACCGCTTTCTGGTCCTCTCTCTGGATTCAATCTCTCCACTGTTGCCCTATAAATGGAATCAACGACGTTAAATATCTCCGGATCAGCCGAACCCTCTTTAGTCACAAGTTGTTCTGCAATTATTTCACCAGCCTTAGTATCAGTTATATAAACTTCATGCTCTCCAAGTTCAAAATTATCCTGGGGATCAGGATTATTTGTGACCTGGGGTACTTTTACAATCAAACGATCCTTTGTTCCACCATCAATGTTTTCTTCAATAGTCACATATTCCCCACGATTAAGTTCTGAGTAATCATCACCTGATCCACTCTTTTTTATAAAATAAACATTGTAATCTTTATCCGGAAAATTATCGGCTTCAAAATAAACAAAATCTCCCGATCCTCCAGTATTAGGATACATTTTAATACCTGTAACACCAAGATTTTCAACTATTCTAAAAGCATTATTATACTCATACGTAATTTCAATATCCGGATCTCCACTCGTATCTTCTTTTGATATCGTAATATCCTGAAACCCTTTAATACCAGGGGCGGTAATATCTTCAATAATCATTTTTACAGCACTATCAGATACTCCTCCATCATAAATCATTTGTGTTTCATCGAAACCCTTACTAAATTTTGCAACAGTAATGGATCCTGATGTAAGTACATCAAAATTTGTACCTGTAAGAACTAAATCATCCCCCTCATCTGAATTAAGGTTCTTTTTATCAATTTTACTAATTACAGGAAATGATGCAGTGTTTAAATCAAACCTTTCACCTTCACAAAATACCTCACCTTTAAACTCCAATACTTCATCCTTATTAAACTCGTATTTAACAAGAGTCTCAAAATCAAGTACCTTAGTTCCCATTTCCTTCAGACCACCATCACCTTCAAATAAGACGGTAATTCCCTTTAAGCCAGAACCACTAATTTGAATGTAACCACCACTAACATCATATCCAATGTGATCCCTACTAAACTCAATTTTGTTGATTTCAATCCCAGAGCTACCTATTGTAAAGGCATAGGAAAAATCCATAAGGATACTCTGTATCAATGTAAATATTAATAATATTGATATGGCCAAGGCCATTTTTTTCTTTTTATACATATCCCACACTCCCTGCCTTTATTTACTGATATATTCTATAAGCAACTTCCCATTGCTAGTCAATCTTATATATTTATTTCCGACTGGCGAATCACTGATCACACCATTACTTAAATTCATATACTTCACTTCCTCTATATATGACCTTTGTACTTCTTCCCAGTTTTTCATCGCATACTTTAATACGTTAAAAGATACTAAAAAGGATATCTCACTATTTGATTCAAGTATCCTAGCAAGTTCTATCTGTTGTGATTTCATATTTAGTAATTGATTTCTTACAAAAGGAGAACTGTACATATACAATTTTAGATCTCCACCCTCAATTGGGTAAACCGTAAGCTGTGTGTAATTTTCCTTTGGATATAGAAAGCCTCCATTATTATTAAATTTCGAAACGTCCTTATCTTGATTCAAAAAAACTCTGTCAATAAAACCATAATGAATCCCCATCTTTTCAACAGCATAAATAGCCATTTCCCAGGAAATATTATCCTTTGGCTTTATTTGACTACTTGAACCATTGTTTATAAGTCCAATTCCAAATGCAAAATCAACAGCCTCTTTATACTTATAGTTAACATCGTCATAATCAGAGTATCCTGTTAGACTTTTTGAAGTTGTGCTCTTATCCAAGGAATTCATAGTACGCATTAAATAATTACAAAATTCCTCAGTAGTAACCAGTTTATCTGGATAAATATTTGCACCTTCATATCCTTCAAATATCTTAGTAGTAAATGCCCTTCCAATCATATCATCTTCAGAATCTACATACGGATTGAGAGTGCTAAAAGCCTCATATGAACTCTTACTTGACACTCCATAAAATTTCACAAGTAGTTCCGCAAGATCCTCTCTTTTAACATTTCCCGTTGCATTAGTCGGACTAAAGTCATCTGGAAGTATATCCTCATACTCCAAATTTAAAATACTATACTTAGACCAGCTGGAAGGCTCTCCAGCAAACGATATAGACGAAAAAATCATAACTATCATTAAAACAAAACATGTTTTTTTCACATTCATCACCTTCTACCCCTTTATGTAATTAGACTGTTAGCAAGCTACAGTCTTGTTTAGCATTATGATAAATCATAACGTTAAGCGGTCATTTCCATTCCCGTTAAGCGATGAATTTTACAAACTCATTGTTAAGCAGCAATTCTATGAATTACCGTACACGGTTACTTTGCATTCGCAAACTCACATTTAAATTTACAAAACTTACGAAGTAAGGTTCCCACGTACAGCATTAAAAATGCCACTTAACATCCACAATGTGGACTGCTTAACGGTGCCCATGCACCTGCTTAACATATATTGATTTCCAATATATTGCTTAACAAGAGTGTACATTAATAAACACTCTGATTTAACCATACTTATCTACATTAGATTATATCATTTATACAGTATGATAATAGGGCTTGTAGCACTAATTTAAAGTAATTTTAATATAAAATAGATTTTTTCCCTTCGGAAAAATGTAGTTATAGTTAAAGGAAATCCCCCTCGAAAAATTTCGAGGGGGATTTCCTTTAACTATAACTACACCCTAATATACAAATTATTATAAGTCGCATAAACACCATCTTCTTCAAGATAAGTCTCATCATAATACTCAATAACCTTGGAAAGGAATTTTCTATCTGCTCTAGCTTCAGTATTTGATGAGTTGTTTGCTCCTACTTTTTTTACCGATTTCATAAATTCTACAGAATTATTGAAATGCTCTTTGAAATTTTCTTCTTGGTATGTGTAATTATCTTTTCCTAGTATTTGATCTAGTACTTCTTTATTTATAAACTTAGGACTGGGGGAACTTACTTTTTTTTCTAGTTTTTCTGATACTTTCTTATAGGACTCTCTCAGTTCACAAAATGTATCTTGACCAAATGTTGAGAATAATAACACTCCGTCTTTACTTAAGGATTCTTTTAACTTTTTCAAAGTCTCTTCTAGATGATTGAACCACTGAAATGTAGCATTTGATATTATTAGGTCATACTCTTCATTTAGGTCCATTTTTTCTATATCTCCCTGAAAAAAATCAACAAGCTTAAGATCTTTATCTTTTTTGCAGAATTCTATCATTCCTGGAGCTATATCAACAGCTGTGATTTTTACATTTTTATCTTTCTCTAAAATCAACTTAGTAAGATATCCTGTACCACATCCGATTTCTAAAATATTCATTCCATCTTCTATTTGAACCATGGATAAAAGCTTTTTAGACATATGCTTTTGTACATTGGCATATTCATCATAGCTTTCTATATTTCTACTAAACCTTCTTTTAAGTTTTTCTTTATCTATCATTTATAATACCTCTTTCTTTCGGACAGAATCTTGTGTAGTTGCCTAAAATTGCCTATAGCTACGACGATAGCGCCTAATCATTGTGTAACAACTAGCCTAATGTTGTTTTTCTATCATCTGCATGGCTACAAAAATTCCTTGAAGCTTAACAACTTTAGGCTAATTGCAAAGCAACGATTAGGCACGTTAGAAATAAGTATTAGGCAATCTTAGGCCAATTATTCCTTATTTAGATTGGATATAAAATCTACAAGATCGAAAATAAACCTTTCTTCCTCATCCCAAAATGGAATATGTCCACAGTTCTCATAAATTATCAATTTAGAGCCCTCTATTATACTTGACAGTTCCTTTCCTTTTTCAAGGGGAACTATTTTATCCTTTTCTCCGTGTATTAAAAGGGTGCTACATTTTATCTTTTTAGCATCTTGGATTACATTTGTATCTATTAAAACATCTAGTCCTGATATTAATTCTTCTACTGTTTTTAAGTCTGCATAATCCTTAAGAATATCTCCATATGCTCCTGATAGCTTCATGAAATTTCTCATTTGTTTGTTCTTGTTTCTTAAAAGATTGTTTTTCATTATTTCTACATCTTTTTTACTCCAAGAGCTACCTTTTTCTTTTCTCTTTACAAAACTTCCTGTTGCTCCTATCAGTACTAATGCAGAAATGTCAACTTTACTAGCTAATCTAATAGCAAGGATCGATCCCATTGACCAAGCAAGGATTATTGGCTTAATTATTTTTTTATCATCTATATAATTATTAACCTTTTCCAGTTGTTTTTCAAAATTTCCTTCTATGTTTATGTCTATGAAGTGGGTTTTATAGCTACTAGAAAACTCATTTATAGTGTTTTCCCATAGGCTTCCATCATCGCCCCATCCAGATATTATTATTATATCAATCATAGGATCTCTCCAAGCTTTTTGATCAATATATCCAAATCTCCATATGTGTGATTGCTCATAAGAGATATTCTTAATCTCCCGGTATTTCTTGGAACCGTTGGTGGTCTTATTCCCGGAACATAAATACCTTCCTCAAGTAGAGAATTTTGAATTCTGAGCACCTCTTTTGAAGACCCCACTACAACTGCTATAATTGGAGTTATTCCATCTATTACATCAAAGTTTTTTTCTTTAAGTTTTCTTCTAAGATAAGCACTTTTTTCTAATAAATCTTTTCTTTTCTCATCTGCATTTTTTACAAGTTCTAGGCTTTTTAATACTGCTACACTGTTAAGGGGAGGATTTGATGTTGCAAATATAAAGCTCTTAGCCCTATTCTTTACATAGTCTACCATATCAGCATCTCCAGCTACATAGCCTCCAATACATCCAAAGGCTTTGCTAAGGGTTCCAACCTGAATATCAACTTTCCCTTCAAGACCAAGATGAGAAACCGTACCTTTACCATTCTCACCAAGCACACCGACTCCATGGGCATCATCTATCATTAGCAAGGCTTCGTACTCCTTAGCTAATAAAGAGATTTCCTCCAAAGGAGCAATATCTCCATCCATACTAAAAACCCCATCTGTAACTATTAATTTATATTTCGATTCATCTTCCGAAAGCAACTTTTTTAAATCCTCTATATCATTATGCTTATATCTTTTAAATTTGGCACCAGAAAGTACAATACCATCGACTATACTTCCATGATTAATACGGTCTGAAAATATGGACCATTTTCTATCACAAATTGCAGATATTACTCCTACATTAGCCATATAACCTGTATTAAAAACAAGAGCCTTTTCTGTCCCCTTAAACTTAGCAAGATCTTCTTCCAATCTTCTATTAACATCATAAGATCCTGTTGTTAACCTAGATCCACCGGAACCATAACCATACTTGTCCACTGCATCTTTAACACTCTCTATTATTTCCCTGTTATTAGAAAGATTTAAGTAATTATTTGAACCAAATATTAAATATTCTTTTCCATCTATAAGAACCTTTGAATCTTGGGCAGATTCTAGATAAGTCATATTTCTATCTTGATCGGCTTGTTTTATTTTCTCTAATTCTTCTTTGAAAAAATTCATTTTTACCTCCATGGGTTACTGCTTTCCTTGTGGAAAGCTGATTAGTGCTCCTTACAGTCTCGAATAGTGTTCGCTTTGCTTTCGGGTAGTGTTGGAGATACGTTACTACTCCAACGGGTAGAGATTGCCATGCAATCAGCATGGATACTTTACATACGTAAACTTTCTTTATTAAATATTTATTAATATTATTATTTTACGCTGGTAAAATTACCTTGATGATTGATCTATCAATCTCTACTCACAAAAGCAAGCATTAGCTTTTGTACACCCGCGAAGCACTATTCGTGACCGTAGGGAACATTATTCAGCTTTTCTAAAGAAAAGTAGTACTCTACTGTAAAACTAATTTGCAGGCTGGTCATCTCTTCTCGGAGAAAATCAGTTGATCCCGGGTCTTTTTTGAAATATTTTACGCTGGTAAAATCTCATTGCTGATTGATCTATCAATCTCTACTCACAAAAGCAAGCATTAGCTTTTGTACTACCCGCGAAGCACTATTCGTGACTGTGAGGAACACTATCCAGCTTTTCTTCAGAAAAGCAGTACCTATCCGTCCATCAATACTTATATTATATAGGATATATAAAGATTGTAAACCACATTTTTATAGAGGTTGACAAACCATCTTGTCTATTATAAATTAAAGTAGTACATTTGAGAAAATCGCAGTTCATAGGTCGTGGGTCGAAAAATCTTTTGAACTGCATTTATATACAAGAAAGTTATGATTTATCATAATGCTTAACATATAGCTTTTAAGGAGGATTCATATGGTTTTAAAGGAAGTAAAAAATATTTTTAATGAAATAATGGGGCTTAGTGATGAGGAAATTACTTTAGAATCCCATATTTATGATGATCTTGATGCTGATTCACTTGATATGTCTCAGATTTTTTTAGGACTTGAAAATAAGTACGATATTTCTATAGATGAAGAAGATTCAATTGAAACTATAAATGATTTAGTGGCTTATATTGAAAATAGGATTTAGGTGATTGATTATGGAAAGACGTGTTGTTGTAACTGGTATGGGGTGTGTAACACCTGTGGGTAATAACCTAAATGACTTTTGGGAAAGTATTCTTAATGGAAAAATTGGTATCGATAAAATAAAAAACTTTGATACTTCAAATCATAAGGTTAGTCTAGGTGCTGAGATCAAGGATTTAGACCTTTCACCCCTTGGCAGAAAACTTCCTAAAAGAACTGATAAAGTCAGCCAGTTAGCCCTTTTATCTGCAATAGAGGCTATGGAAGATAGTAATATCAACTTAGAAGAAGTTGATCCTTATTCCATAGGAGTATCCATAGGAAACGCTGTAGGAGGTATGGAATCACTTTTTAAAGAGTACGATAATCTCAATAATTCCGGAGAAAATTATGTTTCGCCAATTACTATTCCCAAATTTCTTTCCAACATCATCAGCGGAAACATCTCTATGTATTTCAAAACAAAAGGCCCATCCCATACATTTAATACAGCCTGTTCTTCATCAACAGATGCTATAGGTCATGGATACAGACTTATTAAGGACGGATATGTAGATACGGTAATAGCCGGCGGAAGTGAATCCTGTATTAATCCCCTTATGATAAGTGCCTTTAACAATCTAGGTGCCTTATCAAATACAGAGGACCCATCAAGGGCTTCAATCCCCTTTGATAAAAAAAGAAATGGTTTTGTACTTGGTGAAGGTGCAGGAATACTTATATTAGAAAGCCTTGAAAGTGCCTTAGAAAGAGATGCTAAAATATACGGCGAAATCATCGGATACGGATCAACATGTGACGCCTATCACCTGACAAGCCCCGATCCAAGTGGTCAAGGAATGAAAAAAGCCATTGAAATGGCCCTTAAGGATTCTAATGTAAGCAAAGACTCTATAAAATATATCAACGCCCATGGTACATCTACCCAGTATAATGACATAACAGAGCACAATATAATCTCTTCTTACTTTGAGGATCAAAGTAAGGATTTATATATAAACTCAACAAAATCAATGATCGGACACACCCAAGGAGCAGCTGGTGCAATCGAAGCAATAACATGCCTTAAATCCCTTAAAGAATCTTATATCCACCAGACCATTGGAAGCAAAGAGACGGAAGAAGATATGAATCTAAACTACTGCTTTGATAGGGGATATAATATTGATATTGATTATGCTATGTCACTTTCTCTTGGTTTTGGAGGGCATAATGGGTGTCTTGTTTTTAGAAAATACCGATTATAAAAGTATTAGCGTAGTCTAAGGATTCACTGTGTTCACATCTAAGTACTCACTTCCCTCGAATCTAGGGAATAAATCTAATGGATTTACCATCTAAGGATCGATGATTCATCGACATCCTAGGATATGTTTTACCATCGTAAAACAACATTATAAAAATACAAAGTGCTATAACCTGTATATTTATTAGGTTATAGCACTTTTTTAATTAACTATCAATATTATTTTAACAAAGCCCTTATTTATATTATTTTTCCTAAGAAAAATTTCATTGAATGGAGTTGGAACAACTCTCCCTAGATGACAAATCCAATAGATTTGTTCCCTAGACTCGAGCAAGGCGAGTACCTAGATGCACCCAAAGGGTGACCCTAGACTAAACTTCTCTCCAGCATCTGTGTAACAACAAAAGTAGCCACATCTTCCGCATATGTTCCTGTTGAAAATCCTGCATCGTATCCTAACTCTTTTGCTAGTTCATGGCTTATTCTTGGTCCTCCACACATTAGGACTATCTTATCTCTTAAGCCTTCGGCTTCTAGGATTTCTACTAATTCTGTAAGGTTTGGTATGTGAACGTCTTTCTGAGTTACTATTTGGGATACTAGGATTGCATCTGCATCTAACTCTATTGCTTTTGCTACTAATTCTTCGTTTGGTATCTGTGATCCCATGTTTATTGCTTCTACTCCGTGATATCTTTCTAAACCATAGTGACCGTTGAAACCTTTCATATTCATGATAGCATCTATTCCAACTGTATGGGCATCTGTTCCTGTGCATGCTCCTACTATTACAACATCTCTTTTTATATTTTCTGCTATAAAATCTTCCACGGCGTACTTGTCCATTACTTCCCCTTCTACTTGAGGAACTACTATTTGGGTAAAATCTATTGTATGGGTAACTTTACCGTACATTACGAAAAAAGTATATCCTATACCCATGTCTCTTGAATGAACTACACTGGCTTCCTCTACACCCATTTTTTCAAGATATCTCTTTGCCGCTTCATTTGCTTCAATTGTGCATGGTATCGGAAGTGTAAAAGAAAACTGCATCATTCCATCATTCATTGTATCCCCATATGGTTTTATCCTAGTTAAATCCAACTTGTCTTCCATTACTTACTCACCCCCAACATCAATTCTATAAATGGGTTCATATATTTTTCTGACTTAAGAAATACTCCCTTTAATCCTTTTCCACCAGTCTTTGCTCTTTTTACTTCAGCAAATTTACCAGCTTCTATTGTTTCCATAAGGCCTCTTTCCTTTATTTCCTTAAGCATATCCCTCGACTCCTTAAGAACTTCCTGGGCACGCTTTTGAATTATTCCATCTTTTTTGAATTCTATTTCTTCAGAAATATTTCTCATATTATTGAATATATACTTCGCATTATCTATAGATAATGCCCTATCTTGTAATAAAGGAGTATGAATTGCCTCTGTCGGCATACCAAGAAGCTGTATTCCTTGATTTGTCATTATTGATATTGTATTAAACATGGCATCCTGAATATGTCCTTTGAATATATCTCCAGTCATATACTTAGTTGGAGGCATATATTTTAGTGGTGCATCAGGGAAGATCTCCCTAGCCATTTGAGCCTGAGCAAGTTCATATAAAAATCCATTTTCTATATTCGGATTCATTTCAAAACAGTGTCCTAAGCCCATTTGCTCTTCTGGAATACCAGCCTTAAGAGCAAACTGCTCATTAATAAACTGAGATGCAAGAACAGTATGAGCCTCTTCTACAGCATCGGCAGTAGTAAGATAATTATCCTCACCTGTATTGATTATTATTCCTGCATATCCATTTATTATCCTTGAAAAATATTGGTCAACCAAGGTTCTTTGCATATTTATATCCCTAAAAAGTATTCCATACAATGCATCATTAAGCATTACATCTAGTCTTTCCAGGGCTCCCATTGCCGCAATTTCAGGCATACATAAGCCTGAACAGTAATTACACAGCCTAATATACCTACCTACTTCCTCTCCTACTTCATCAAGAGCCTTCCTCATAATCCTGAAATTCTCCTGAGTAGCATAAGTTCCTCCAAACCCTTCTGTTGTTGGTCCGTAAGGAACATAATCAAGAAGACTTTGGGCAGTAGTTCTTATTACTGCTATAACATCAGCACCTTGCTTAGCAGCAGCCTTAGCCTGAATAACATCTTCATAAATATTTCCTGTCGCTACAATTACATATAAGTATGGTTTTGGTCCTTCTCCTAAATTTTCAAGAAAAGATTCCCTAGCCTCCCTATTGGACCTAATTTCATCAACATGTTTTCTAGCTTCATTCATTACTATTTCATTTATTTTTTCTTTTTCATATATCTTATACTGGGTAATATCCTCATCCTTATTAGCAATCATTTCAGCTATTTCTTGAGGTGCTTTACCTGTATGAACCATGGCATTTCCAATCCAGTAGCATACTCCATGTTCAAGTCCACCCTTTTCCTTAATCTTGTCCGCAACAACATTTGGAAGTGGCATATCAAATTGATCCACACCATCAATACCAAGCAATCTAAGTACTGTTCTCTCAACTGTCACGGTAGAATGTAAATCTATAAATCCCTGCACATCTTCAGCTATATTTTTTGCATACATTCTAGCCTCTTCAATTGTTCCCTTATCTAAATTTAGTTTACCAGCCAAGGACTTCCCTCCTTTTTTTGATTACGACTTTCCAAAACTTATTTCCATAATATTTTTTTAGCCTTATCTATTATTTCTTTTTCTATACCCATGAACTCTGCTACATTTATAGCATCCATAGACTGTTTACTTTGACTATTTCCTCTAACTAATGAGTAATCCATTAATTCATGTAATTGAACATTTTCTTTTAGCATTTTAAAGTCTACATCTCTAAGACCCTTTACTTGGTAATGATTTACATATGAATCATCTTCTAATCCATCATAATGACTCGTTACAAGTAATTTGCAATTTTTATTCTTGAAATGTTCCATGATAGCCTTTGTTATTGCATATCCCTCCTTGGGATTCGTTCCAGAAGCTAACTCATCTAGAAGAATCAAGCCATTCTTGTAAGACATAGATATGGCCTCTGATACCATATTCATTTCTGAACCAAAACTAGATAATCCAAGTTCTTGAGATTGATTATCCCCTATAGATGCAAAAAGAAAATCTATGGGATAGTATTCAAAATTTTTAGCAGGTACATAAATTCCCATTTGAGCCATGGTTGTCATCATTGCAATAGTTCTTAAAGCAACTGTCTTTCCTCCCATATTGGCACCTGTAATTAAATTAACCCCTTGCCTAACATCAATGGATATTGGCCTTACTGCTTTTCCCGATTTTAATAGAATATCTTTAAGCATTAGATTTATTCCCCCATCAATTCTAATATTATTAGAACTAGATATGGAGGGTCTAACACAATTGTTTTCAATAATAAATTCTGCTTTTCCAAAGCTATAATCCAAGTATCCTATTTTTACTATTACTTTTTCCAAACTATGAAGGAATTTTCTTATTTCATCAGTAAGTATCTCCCTTACTATATCCTCTTCTCTTTCCAATTCAATCTTTAAATTTTCTATTTCCAGCTTAAGTGAATATTGCTTTGAATTCTCTTTTAGCCCGTAAGAATAATACATATAATTTTCATGGTTCAGCTTAAATAAATCCGATTCTATCATTTTCTTTAAAAGATCTTCTTCTTTTCTTTTAACCCTTATTTCCCTCTTAGAAAACATATCTATGGCAAACTTTTCTTTTATATATGTTTTTATCTTATCTGACTCAAACTCATATTCCTCTAATTTCAACTTCAGCTTCTTCCTTATTTTGCCCAAAGCTTCAGAATAATCATTGTAAAGCATGAATGTATGTGGATCAGATTCAGGAGGATTTAATAATTGCCACAATTCATTAAAATCTTCAAGGTAAAAATCATATACCCTCTGGGAATATTTTTTTACAAAACCATCAAGATCAATAAGATTTCTTATGAATTCCTTTAAAGCAAATATATCTGACACCCCTAAAACACCTTGGTTTTTAATAATAGAAATGTATCCATCAATATTTTTCAAATTCTTAAAGCATCTCTTAACATTAAGCTTTTCATTTTCATCCAAATTTGAAAGATATCTTAAAAACTCATCAACCATATCATACTCTATAATGAGACTTGTAAGATCATCTGGAGAAAAAGGCTTTAATTGTCTTTTATGTTTAATCCCATAATATCCTGTTACATTTATTTGTTTTATAAGCCAATCCATTCCTATTTCTTTATAGGTATCCTGTGATATTTTCAACTATTATCATCTCCCAGATTCATAACATCTATAATAGGGGTATCACTTATATATGCTTTGAATTCCCTAACAAAATCATCACTATCAAAATAATAGCCCTTTGGTGAATACGGATTTACAGTAATCCCTATTATTTCAACTTTACTTACTACCTTTATATCTACACCTCTTCTTAAAAAATGCAAATAATCCTTATGATCTATGAATATTTTAGTTCCATCCTGAACAACTATAATAAGGTTTTTATAGTCCCTATAAGAACTGAGGATTCTTTTAATTAAAGTTCCCATAAGAGAACCTGGAAGTACTAAATACTTAGAATTTTCATCAAGATTTGAAAGTATCTTATCCCCAGCTCTTAATGCCGTTCTAATACCTAACTGCTTAACACTTCCATCCATCTGTATAATAGCCACTTCACCAAAATCAATTAGATTTTTAGCCATTTCAAGGGCTTCATCATTTATTTGTTCTATTTGCAATAAATGAACCCTATGAAGAGTCTTTAAAATAACCTTTTCAATATTTCTATCTACTACAGCACCTGTAGAAAGAATAATTCCATCAGCTACAGTTGGTGATGCTAAACTAACCCTATCTAATGCACCATCAATTATATTAAAGTCTACACCAACTTCTTCATAGACCTCAATAAGACGGAGTAGACCCCCAGTAGTAGAAGGACCAGCAAGCATTACGAATTGATTCTGAGTTATTCTTCCAACAATGATATTACCAAGGGCTGAAGTAATATCAGTTACTTTTAAAACTTCAACCCCTTTGATCAAATCAAAATACTCCTTGCCAGTAGCTATAATAGTACCCTTTTTAAGAAAGACTTGGGGCTTTTCAGTATTAGTAACTATATCTTTAGATTCTCCATCCCTACCAATAGATGTAATTGCAAAAGAAATTCCCATGCTGTTAAGATTTTCTATAATCCAATTCACTGCTACCGTCTTACCAGCATTTTTAGACATACCTACCACAGAAACCGTTCTACAATTATCTATCATATTTTCAATTATTGATTTCATGTGAAACATCCCCTTTAAATGGTCTGTTGACCTTAGTCAACATTCCGTTAAGCAGTATATTGAAAAGCTCAATATACGTTAAGCAGATGCATAGCATCGTTAAGCAATCCATTATCATGGCTGTGAAGCGGCATTTTTCAAATGCTGTACATGGACACCTTGCTAGGCAAGCTATTTAAATTAAAGTTTACGTAGTAAAGTATCCTAGTACGGTAATTTAACGAATTACTGCTTAACAATGAGTTGAAAGACTCATCGCTTAACGGGAATACAATGACCGCTAAACGTATGGTCCACCATACTGCTCAACAAGAGTGTTTCTCTATTAACACTCTTAACTGATGACAAAGTCATCAGTGATTTCTGCTATATCTCTCAAGTTCCTTAAGCTCTATTGACACCCTTTCACCTTCAAGAAGCCCAGCAACTCCTATTGTTTTTTTCTTTCTTTCTTCTCTACATTTTTCACAGTGACAATCTTCGTGATATTCTGTTGGTTCATAGTATGTTGTAATTACCCCTTCGTAATTTCTCAATACTACTTTTCCAGGTGCTTGAGATATTAGGTAACTTGGCATTACTGGAGTTTTACCTCCACCCCCAGGTGCATCTACTACGAATGTAGGTACTGCAAGTCCTGATGTGTGTCCCCTTAAAGCTTCAATTATTTCAATCCCCTTTGATACAGGAGTTCTGAAATGTTCTATTCCTTTAGATAAGTCACACTGATATATATAGTATGGCCTTACCCTTATTTTTAGTAAATCCTGAACCAACTTTTTCATTACATGGATACAGTCATTAATTCCCCTAAGCAAAACAGACTGATTGCCAAGTGGTATTCCTGCATTTGCAAGCATAGCACATGCCTTTGTTGATTCTGGCGTTATTTCTTTAGAATGATTAAAATGTGTATTTATCCAAATAGGATGATACTTAGAAAGTATATCTGTAAGCTCTTTAGTAATTCTTTGAGGCATTACAACAGGTGTTCTAGTACCTATCCTAATTATTTCAACATGGGGTATTTCCCTAAGTTTACTTATAATATACTCAAGTTTTTCATCCGATACAAGTAGGGCGTCTCCACCAGAAAGAAGGACATCCCTGACTTCTGGAGTATTTCTAATATACTCAATAGCCTTCTCTATTCTATCTGTAGGCATAGCACAATCTTTACTTCCCGCAAATCGTCTTCTTGTACAGTGCCTGCAGTACATAGAGCACATATCAGTAATAAGAAATAGAACCCTATCTGGATATCTATGGGTAAGTCCCGGAACAGGAGAATCCTCATCCTCATGCAAAGGATCATCCATATCAGTCTTACTATAATGTGTTTCAAGTATAGTTGGTACAGCCTGCTTTCTAACAGGGCAATGGGAGTCATTTTCATCCATAAGAGATGCATAATAAGGTGTAATTCCCATCCTTAGAATTTCTAGTGATTTCTTGATTCCTTCCTCTTCATCTTCAGTAAGATTGATTACCTGCTTCAATTGATCTAGTGTTGTAATCCTGTTTTTAACTTGCCATTTCCAGTCATTCCACTCTTCATCAGTAACATCTTTCCACAAAGGTATATCTTTATAGTTTCTCATCAACAAATCTCCTTCCCCTTAAACCTACATAAACAGTCTAAGGATTCATGCTTCACATCTAAGACCTACACTTCGTTTCGTGTCTAGGTATGATTCATATTTTCCTAGAATCAAATCTAGGGGAATTTTCAATTCCGACCATGGATATTTTTCCCTAAAGGGAATAAATCATTTGAATTGTTTTACATTTGTAAAACATATCCTTGGATGGCAATGGAACATTGCTCCCTAGACGATGAAATAAGTTTATTTCATTCCCTAGATGTGAGACTCCCTTTGGTCGAATCCCTAGATGCGACTGCAAGGAGTCCCTAGACTAAATTATTTACAATTATGCATAAAGTTCAGTGTATAATTTTCTCAAAGTCTCTGATTCCCTCATAATCTGTAACGCTATTTCAGCATGTCCCTTTGAATATCCGTTTCCTATAATCATAGTTGTATCCATTCCCACTCCCTCTGCTCCAAGTGCTGCTGCTGTGAAACTTGTAGCCATACTAAAGAAGTAAATTAGGCCTGTGTCTTTTGTTGAAAGTATGCTAGACATTTCTGTATTAGGAATATTAACACAGTTGATTGTTACATCTACCATTTCTCCCTCTGTTACTTCCTGAATTTTTTCAAGAACTTCTACTGGTTTTGTTGCATCTGCAATAACATACTCATCTGCAAGTCCAGCTTTTCTTGCCATTTCTATGCTTTTTTCTGAATGGTTCATACATATTACCTTACCAGTAATACCAGCTCTTTTCTTTGCCTCATATAAACAAAGCATTCCTGATTTTCCTGCTCCTCCGATTACAAGAACCGTATCTCCTGGCTTAACTAATTTTGCAGTTTGAGCTGGAGCTCCTGCTACATCTAATACTGAAAGGGCAAGATTCTCTGGAATATCACTTGGAAGTTTTGCATATATTCCACTTTCAAAAAGTATTGCCTGACCATTTATATCAACTTGATCGATGTCTATTCTGACCTCTAATATTTCTTCAATCACAAGGGGTGTAAGAGATAAAGAAACAAGAGTAGCTATTTTATCCCCAACCTTCAAATCTGTCTTTCCCTCTAATGCAGGTCCAATTTCCTTAATAGTACCAATTAGCATACCACCAGAACCTGTAACAGGATTGTGATGCTTACCTCTATTTTTAACTATTCCAGTCATGATTTCTTTGATTTTTTCAACATCATCTTCAGCTTCTTTCTTTATTTGAGTGAAACTTGCCGAATCAATATTTAAAGTCTGAACATCAATAAGAATCTCATTATCATAAATCTCCATAGTGTTATCAATTTTTTGTGCAGGTTGTGGTAAAGTCCCCTTAGGTTCGATTACCCTATGTGTTCCGAATTTGCATCCTTTTTTCATTTTGTTTCCTCCTCTTATAATTAAATGATTGATTAATCTTCATTTTATTGTCTAGTGAAATGGTAATTTCATTACATTTCGACTAGTACTTTTAATTTTTAAAAGTGACTAGTGTGATACTAATTTCATGTATCTCGACTAGTGCTATAGCTTCGTAATAGCGACCAAGGATACCTTGCTACGGCAAGCTTTTATTTTAAAATATTATTTTCCATAGGAAAATTTCCTTGATCATACTTTCCACAAAAGATGCTTTATTTTTCACAAAACCACAAATATAAAGTGAACTAAAATATTTCACTTTATATTTGTTAGCTTTACTAGTCGTAAATTTCAAAGAAATAGCACTAGTCTATACTTTTATGTTCTCTTATTAACTATTGCAAATTTTATGCCAATTTAGAATCGTTGGAATTACTCTAAATTTGTTTTTCTGCGCCCAAAACTGGGCAGTGATTTGGGTGGTTTGTTTATCCTATAGGGGAAAAGGGGAATCGCACACAGCTTTACTTGTTGTGCTAGGGGAATTAGTTTTGCATGCAAAACAAAGGGAAAAGGAAGAACTTAAGACCTTGGATTGCTTAAAAAGATCTATAGTTCTTCCTCTTCCCCGAAATATTGTTTACAATATTGATTCCCCTAACACAAAGCTTGTCTTGTGTGATTCCCCTTTTCACCGTATTTGTCAACCACCGCTTGCCATAGCAAGCTAACCACCCTGTTAGTATAAATTATTGACATGCTCCTAGTCAGTAATTTGTAAAATTTAGCTTCAGCTAAAAACATCCTAAAAATGCAAGTACACCACCATTTCTACAAAGTAGAAATAAACCACCTACAAAATCCTATACTTCTTGATTTTGTACTGCAATGTCTGCCTAGGTATCCCTAGACTTTCAGCGGTTCTCGTAACATTTTTATCATTTGTTATAAAAGACATCTGTATTATGTCCCTTTCGTATTTGTCTATTTTCTGACCAAGGGTCATTTCATCCTCCTTGTAATCTTCATACTTTATTGATTCTACAAGGTTGTATGGAAGATAATCTTTAGTAAAAATTTCTCCATCACATATACTAACTCCTGCTTCTATTACATGCTCCAGCTCCCTAATATTTCCCGGCCATGGGTACTTCATAAATATCTCCATTACTTCTGTAGATACGTCCTTAAAGCATGTTTTTCTGTTGCTACTGTGTTTTTTCATAAAATACTTTGTAAGTAGAGGGATATCTCCCTTTCTCTCTTTAAGGTCAGGAAGTCTCAACATCACAGTATTTAACCTGTAATATAAATCTTTTCTTAAACTCCCCTGTTCAACTGCTTTTATAGGGTCAGTATTTATTGCAGTGATTATTCTTATATCTACCTTTCTAAGTTTTGTATCTCCAATTCTTCTTATGTGTTTATCTTGAAGAACCCTAAGTAACTTGCTTTGAAGTTCCATCGGCATGGAATTTATCTCGTCAAGAAACATAGTTCCACCATCGGCCATTTCAAGAAGTCCAGGCCTATCAATAGCACCTGTAAATCCTCCCTTAACTGTTCCAAACAGTATACCTTCCAAAAGAGTATTAGGAAGTGCTGCACAGTTTTGAGCAACAAAGGCTTGGTCTTTTCTTCTCGAATCATTATGAATACTTTGGGCTAGTAATTCTTTTCCCGTACCCGTTTCTCCATAAATCATTATAGGAATGTCTGATAAAGAGGCCTTCTTTGATATTTCTAACAAATTTTTCATCTTATCATCTTCAGTAATTATATCTTCATATCGATAAATTGCCCCATGATCCATAAGATTTTCCTTTTTACTCATAGACCTACTCCTTAAATCTACAAGCTTTTCAGAAAGTTTCTTTACCTCTGTTATATTCTTTGATATTTCAACTGCACCTATAACAATAGTTCCGTCCATTATTGGAATTGTTGTATTTACAGTGGTAATAGATTTACCCATATATGTAGTAAAGGTCTGCTGAGCATCTATTATCAGCTCACCATTTTCAAGCACCTTAAGAATTGTACTAGTTTCAGGATTTAATGAAGGATATATATCTAGCAAGTGTTTCCCTACAACATCAGCTATATCAATACCATCAAGATTTGCAACCTTTTGATTACATAATACTATCTTCCCGTCTTGGTCAAGTACCTGTATTCCGTCACTGCTGTGATTCATAAGTATGTCGAAGGTTTTGTTTATTAAAACATCTTTCATGAATTTTTCCTCCTTTTAAGAATCCTATTTCTAATTTCTTACTGTCCCAAAGGTTGTAATTTGTTGTTAGTTGTTAGTAGATGGTAGATAGAATAGCTTGATAAAATCTATTTTCGATTTTATTGTCCTTTGGACTTTTATAATTAATTTATGAATTATATATTATCTATCAAGCAACTACTAAATACAAACCACTGCTATAAACAGCGCCCATTTTTCGGCTGTTAACGCCAAATTTTAGGCAGCATTACATGCTAGCCCTAATTTATGAGTTATAATATTCTCTGATTTTTCTTAAAACAAAATATCTTTTTTCTTTAAAATCATCTTCTGGATTATTGAAAATTGTTTCTATGAAATACTTTTTGAGTTTATTATTAATTTTCTCTACATCCTTTTCACCGACTTCCCCTATAATCCCTAGGGAAGATACACTTTCAAGAATATCTCTTTCTATAGTAAAAAGTGAATCTAATTCACAGTCCACTTCTTCTACATTCCACCTTGTATAATGGGCTAAAATTGCCTCTACCCTTCCCTTTAGATAAAAGAAATCATATTTTATAGATTTATCATTAATATTAAGCTTAGAAATACTGAAGTTTAACTTATAATCCTCAATTTTACTTGATATATTGAGAAATCCAGGGCCCTCCATTTTCATTTCTAAATCTTGAATTACACCGATATGATCTAAAAAATTCTTACCTATTTCTAGGGGAGAATTTTCTGTCATCCTAGAAAATTTCATGAATACATTACTTGAATAATCACCATGATCTTTGTCCTTTGATTTATTAATCCAAACATCTTCTTCAGAAATATTAATATTATATTCACTTTTTAAAAAATCTACTATTACTTTTTTAATGTCATTAAGCACAAAGAACACCTCTAATTTAAGACCATGGGATTAATCTTATTGAAATTTAATTTTGATTATATTATAACTATTCACAAGACCGACAACTTCTAAATCATACTCTACAAGTATACTTCCTGACTTATTGCCATCATACTCCATTTGAAGTTTCTTAGTCTTGGCAATAATATCAAATATACCATATGGAGTTCTATAATTGTCCTCATGTGTATTTCCTTCTCTAAAAAGCAGTTCCATACTGTTAGAACCGTATCTTTTCATTATAAGAGTTTCTGAATCATCTATCCTTAATGTAGTCAGACATCCTTCCATCCCGGATATTTCTGACTCATTATAATATATATATGTCTTTCCATTTTTTGAAATTATCTTTCCTTCTGTAGCAAATTCAATTGTATCTTCACTACCCTCTGAATCGACAATTTTAGTTTCTACTGTTAAATGTATTTTTTCCATTTACTTCACTCCATTAAACTTTCCTATTCCAAACTGAATTAACTCATCTATTAACTGACTATATGGAATGCCGCTATTTTTCCAAAGTTGAGGATACATGCTAAACTCAGTGAATCCTGGCATTGTATTTATCTCATTTAGAAGGATATCACCATTGTCTTTATCAATAAAGAAATCAATCCTAGATATACCTGTACATCCAGCGGCCATAAAAGCCTTAATTGCACTTTCTTTTATAAGGCTTACTTGCTCTTCAGTAATTTGAGCTGGAATTACAAGTCCTGATTTACCTCCATCAAAATACTTAGCCTTATAATCATAAAACTCATTGGAAGGTAGTATTTCTCCAATTGTCGAAACCCTAGGATCATAATTTCCAAGAACTCCACACTCTACTTCCCTACAATTAATGGCTTTTTCTATTAAAAGCTTGCAGTCAAATTTAAATCCTTCTTCTAGTCCCTTTTCAAGATCACTATAATTGTTGGCTTTTGTAATTCCTATACTTGAACCCATATTGGCAGGCTTTATAAATACCGGATACTCAAGTTTTTCCCTGACCAATTTGTCAACACTGTCATTATCATAACTATACTTATGAACTTCTATGAAAGGTGTTGTTTTTATTCCTGCATACTCAAAAACCTTCTTTGCCTGAACCTTATCCATACAAAGTGAAGACGACATTACACCACAACCAACATACGGCTTACCCATCATTTCAAATAAACCTTGTATTGTACCATCTTCACCAAAAGGTCCGTGAAGAAGTGGAAATACTACATCAACTTCTTTTTGAATAAAATCAATTATTCTACCATCAATCTTAGCATTAGATTCACAAGGATTTTCTAACTTAGTAACTTCCTTCAGTTCATCAAAAGAATCGAATTTGCACCATCTACCCTCTGTAGAAATACCTATAAAACTTAGATTATATTTTTCCTTATCAATTGCTCTAAATACAGACTTGGCAGTCATTATAGAGATTTCATGTTCTCCTGATTGACCACCAAATACTAGACAAAGATTTATCTTACTCATTATTATTATCTCCTATCATAACTTCAATTATAATGCTATTTACTATTTTCTCTTTCTTGCCACTTCATTACAGTTCTAATAAGTTGCTCAATATGTGCTTCAGAATGAAATCTTGCATCTTCAGGTTCCCTATTTTTAATAGACTCATAGATTAGCTTATGATTTCTTTGAAGTTCATAATAATCATCATGCTCATTAAAATAGTTAAGTCTAAATCTCTGGAATTGATCATGTAAACTTTGTACTATTTCAATAAGTTTTTCATTGTTTGTAGACTTAAATATTTCATCATGGAAACTATTATCGAAGTCAATCATTCCCTGTCTATCCATCTTATTAAGAGCACCATCAAAATTATCAAGTATCTCTTTTAATATTTCAATCTCTTCAGAAGTCATATTTTGAGAAGCTAAGTATGCTGCATGACCCTCTAATAGTTTTCTGATTTCAAGAACATCAATAGCATCTTTTGTAGTAAGTTCAGCTACATAAGCACCTTTTCTTGGAATCATTTCAACAAATTTTTCTTTCTCCAGTTTTCTTATAGCTTCTCTTACTGGTGTTCTACTTACACCTAGCTGTTCTGCCAAGTTTATTTCCATAAGTCTCTCACCAGGCTTTAGTTCACCTTCCAGTATAAGATTTCTTAAATACTCAAATACAATTTCTCCAAGGGGCTTGTAATTACCAAGTCCAAGCTTATTAAATTCCTCTTTATTCATTAGAATCCCTCCCGTTAACAGTCTTCACCAAATATGTCTGGTCATATAGTTTCTTGAATTTCTTGTATACCTTTTTTGCTTTATCGTAGGATTTAAATATCCCAAAAACACTTGGCCCACTTCCACTCATAAGGCTTTTTTGTGCTCCATACTCATGCATTTTGCCCTTAATATCCTTAACAATCGGATATAAATCAAAAGTAACCGACTCAAGTACATTTTCCATACTCTTTTCAATCAAACTGTAATTCTTATCTTCAAGGGCTGAAATCAAAACATCAATATCAGGTTTCTTCTCAACATTTTCAAACTTAAAATTCCCATATACATCCTTTGTTGAAACCCCAATGTTTGGTTTAGTAATTACAATCCATTGATTTTCCAAACCCTTTATAGGAGTTAGTTTCTCACCAACACCCTCAGCAAGCATAGGGGAAGATTTAATACAATATGGTACATCAGCCCCAATATCTACAGCAATCTCCATAAGTTCTTCATCGGAAATATTTAAATTCATAATTTTATTAATAGCAACCATAACAGTCGCAGCATCTGTACTCCCACCAGCAAGACCAGCCGCTACAGGGATATTCTTATTTATGGAAATCTTAAATCCACAATCAAGTTTATACCTTTCAATCATAAGATTAGCAGACTTATGGCATATATTCCCACTACCTGTTGGCAAATAATCTAAATTAGTTTCTATATGTATTCCTTCATCTATTTTTTCAACCATAATTTCATCATATAAATCTACACTTTGCATTATCATCCTCACAAGGTGATATCCATTAGGTAGCTTATCAACCACATCAATTCCAAGATTAATTTTTCCATATGCCTTTAATTTCAATTTATTATCCAATACTACACCTCATTTAAAGCAATTGCATGCAAAATAATACAATATACAAAATACATCCAACTTAATTATAACCTATATGTACAAATATTAAAACAAGATTATTTAAAAACTCTAAAAGCGAGTTTTTTCGTGAGTCGTAGTTCGTAGGTCGTGGGTCGAAAGATCTTTTAAATACATCGGAACTTTTTTATAAAAACGCTAAATGCGAGTTTTTCGCGGGTCGTGATTCCTAGGTCGTGGGTAGAAAGATCTTAATCTCTTCCGAACTACCACCTACGAACCACGAACTACGACTTATTGACCTACGACCTACGAACATGTCCTTTATGTATAAAAAAAGCGATACCGAAGAAATTCAGTATCGCTTTACTATTAAACTATTATTTATTTCTTACTTATCAACAATTACTGTACCAGTAAGGCCGTTGATTCCGTCAGAAGCTTTCTCTAATGAAGTGATTAGAGATTTTCTTCCTGCTTTTGAAGCTGCAAACTTAACTGCTGCCTCTACCTTTGGAAGCATTGATCCTGGTGCAAAGTGACCTTCGCCCATGTACTGCTTAGCTTGCTCGATGCTGATTTCAGATAACCACTCTTCGTTTGGCTCTCCGAAGTTGATAGCAACTTTATCAACAGCAGTAAGGATGATTAGGTAATCAGCGTCAACTAATTCAGCTAATTTACCAGATGCATTATCTTTATCGATAACAGCAGGAACTCCTACTAAAGCGTTTCCTTCAGCAACAACTGGGATACCGCCACCACCAACAGTGATAACAATTTGACCAGCGTCAGCTAGTGTCTTAACAGTTTCGATCTCAGCAACGTCAACTGGCATTGGAGAAGGAACAACTCTTCTGTATCCTCTTCCTGAATCTTCTACCATTGTGTAACCCTTAGCTTCAGCTAACTTATCAGCTTCTTCTTTTGAGTAGAAAGCACCGATAGGCTTAGTTGGGTTAGTGAAAGCTTGATCGTCCTTATCAACAATAACTTGAGTAACGATTGACGCTACTGACTTGTTGATATTTCTGTTCTTAAGCTCTTCTCTGATAGCATTTTGTAAATGGAATCCAATGTAACCTTGGCTCATTGCTCCACACTCTGGGAATGGCATCTCTGGAGTATTTGCTTCTGACTCAGAAGAAGTCTCCATAGCTAGGTTGATCATACCAACCTGTGGTCCATTACCGTGAGCAAGAATTACTTCGTTACCTGCTTCAACAAGATCAACGATTGGCTTTGCAGTTTGCTTAACTAGTTCTAACTGCTCCTGTGGGTTGTTTCCTAACGCGTTACCACCTAGAGCTACAACAATTTTATTTTTCATTACTACACCTCGCAAGTTTTCTTATTTTTAAATGTCAATGACATTTAGATTCATACTATTGTACTATTCTAAATACATAATATTATATTCCCATAAACACTGCATTACATACTTTCGAAAAATAAATTGTTCATATTTGTTAACATCTCACAAAGCGTTTTCCTGCTCTATTTTCCTTCTATAAATTACCAATAGTTGCTACCATAACGGCCTTTATAGT
>JAOARG010000052.1 GCA_025210655.1 Bacillota bacterium | reverse complement strand
GTTCCTTCAACCGTCATCAGCTTCCTTCAGACCCATCTGTCACCAGATACGCCCTTGCTTACAACTTTTCTTCCCCATTGGCTGGGTAAAAGGGCTTCTTACAACCCATCGGCTCGGCAACATGCCTCGCAAACACTAGTGCTGTTTATTTTAAACAGCGACCTTGGTGATTTTTTGCTTGGGCAAATAAATTTTAATAAAAATAAGACCCTAAGAACTGTAATATTCCTAGGATCTTTATTCAAATTGATACTAATTTGAATAAATCATTTATGACACAATTTTATTTTTATTTAATTATAATCTTTTTTATTGACTCTTCTGGATTAAACATATCGTCCTCATATTAGTAGTTTAAATCCTCCATGAATACTCACTACGCATTTCAGATTCAATCTCTCTGATATAGTCTAACCAAGAATCACAGCCTTCTATAAAATGAAAAATACCAAGGTAATAGTTATATAGATTCCTAACATCCACTTTTTCATCATCAAACTTATATTCATGACTATAAGTGCATGGGTATCTAAACAAATCACCATTCTTATCAAGTTTACTAATTGATTTAATATAATTCTCCGCTATAATCAAAGTTTCTATATCCTGATTATCAACTTGAGAATAATGAATTAACATCGGCTTTATAGCCAACCATAAGTCTTTATATAATAGATGTGAGTTCTTTTTTCGCCTTATTTCTTTTTCACAAACACTCTTATCCATCTGAATATGCAATAATCTCTTCAAACCTATTTCTATTGCATTTCGCATAGAAAACACTATTGGATAAAATAATTCCTTATTCCCTGATTCAACAAATGCATCAAATAGAAAATTTGCTACTTCACTATATCCAGTAACTTGTTTATGAAAGCCATCACTCCAGGGTGAATCCCATAGATAACAATTATAGATACCAGTCTCAGCCAATTTAATAAATTCGGTACTCTCATCAACGTCTAATTCAACATCTTGATAACAATCTCCATAAATAATTTTATTTATAGTACTATACCCATGAAAAAGTCTATTCGACATGTCAACAATATCCAAATAATTATTCCCATATTGCTCCATGAAATCATCCTTAAATGGATACCTAAATAAATCTGAATTCGAATCTATCTCCTCAATACTATCTATATACTTCAAAATCCACTTCATTTCATTATCATTTAAATTCTCATTGCCGTATAGATTAATATAAGTATCTAAAAGTTTTGCTATATTATGTTTACAATTAATATAAATATCCTGTAAATCTTTCTTACTACAACCTTTAAAAGCCAACCCAGCTTTTAACAGCAATTCTATTGCTTGTCTCATCATATATACACTTGGTAAAAACCACATATCATACTTAATATTATCATTATGAGAAGGATTAATAATTTCTTTTAATATATAATATGCTGAATTTATATAATACCTCGATAAATCTAGAAAATCATTTTCCGGTTTCTTACTCCACTTAATATGTATAATTGAATCATCATTTTTTAAAGCTCTTACATTCATTTCATTTTCAACCCAAACATATTCCATAGCTTATCATCCTTCAATTTATTTTGTTGTAAAAAATAGTATATCCTATAATTATATAACTACCTTCACAAAATTTTTATTTAGAATACAGTTCCTTTAACTTTGACAGTCTTAAAAACAATTCATCATAAGTAATTATTTCAATATTTTTCAATTCATTTCTAAAATTTTCAAATGCACGAATTTGATCTTTATTTAGGTTCCCTTGATTGCCTATAATTATTATAGATTGAGGATTATTTATATCAAATACATCACTTGATCCACCTGCTAAACTATAATAATTCTTTATAAAAGAATCTCTATAGTTTAATACTTGGTTGACTGCACCATTTAACTCATCACTCATTTTATATGTTTTTCTATATTTTCCACCAACTAACTCTGTGACTGGCGTTTTAATTTCTATAACACTCACATTTTTGCTTATAGAGTTATTATATACAAAATCAGTTATATTACCTCCTTTGTTATCAATACTCTTTCCACCTAAATATACTTTACTATCCAGATATATCATCGGTGTTATAAAAATTTGAGAGATAACCCAATCATTGGATTCAAAAGTACTCTGCCAAAATTCTTCATTACTGTTATTTTTGTTCTCATTCCATATATCTAAAACTTTATCAAATTTAGCTAAATTGATTTTATTTTCAATATTATTCAATTCTGATATATCTATCGCTTTCAACTCGCTTATTAATTCATTATCAATATTAGGATTCGTAAACAAATCCAGAACTTCTTTTAATAAATGAATCTCATTATTCTTAATTATTTTTTCAAGCAATACTTTATTTTTACTTATATAATCAACTATTTCGTCATTATCTACCTCAAAGAAACAGTACTTCTTATTACCAAAATTCAAACCTTTTTCATTATACAAATGGTATCTTGTATCTAAAGCTTTATACAGTTCATAGACTTCTTCAGTCTTTAAATTTATCTCCATCATCTGTCCTACTTTTATATCTCTTCTTGATAATCTTTCAGGACAATCAAAATCATCATTTTTTTTCTTCTTATCATAAACAATTTTACCGTTGACAGCCTTAGTTGGATCTTTTTCGTTACTAACTAAGCTCGATTCAAAATAAACTTGAAATAGATTTGAATCTCTACTAAGAATAACTTTGTTAGTTAGATTTGTGCTCTGAGAAGTAGATTTAGTTTCTATTACATTAATATTACTCAAACCAGACACCTCCAAATTATATATACCCACTTATATTATATCCCGTTTTTTTCCAGTTAACAACTGGCATTTATTTAGTCAAATAATACTTATAATTAAACACAATATCATCAATTTTTTTATAGAATACACTCTTTACTCACAAAAATTCATAGAAACTTATGCTTAGAAAACAAGAAATCACGTATGATATTTATCACACGCGATTGTCTATTATGTAAATACTATGCAGACATCCATTGTAATACTAAAGTTTATTGCAACTCAAGGATGAAATACTCACTTTTATCATCTAAAGAAATAACAACTTGAACATCATCGTCATAATTATAGAAAGATCCTCCTTCACTATAACCGGATACCTCGAAATGCGGATTGTTTGGGTTTACTATTTCACCTTTTCCTCCACCACCGTTTGTAGAGTATTGATATGTAAAGATGTTGTAGTTTGTAATTGAATCATCCAAATTCTTATAATCTATAATTAATGTTCTTTCAATACTTTTATGATATGTTGGTTTTATATAATCAAATACAGTGGCATATTCTTTGATTAAAACTGTAATCTCCCAATCTTCATTTTCACTAGAGTATTTGTATGTTTTTGTAGCATCTAAACTAATTATTAAAATGAGGACTAGAATAATAATTGTGAATGTTTTTTTAGCACTCATATGTAATACCTCCTTTTTCTTAGAATATAATTACGCTCAACATCTATATTGATATAGAGTGTCATTACTTTGAATAATTATAGCTACTGAATAATTCCCAATGTGAAGAATTACTTATCCAGTTAAAGTAAATCCATTCGGGGTCAAATCTTTACGGAAGGATTCACTTGCTATTTTAGGTCTTTTATATGCTTTTCCGCTGCTATCACTTTTTCAATTTCTGTTTTACCCGAGTAAAACTTCCGAGTACGAGATTACTAAATAATCGACTGGGCTTGGAATTAATGAAGTACATTCCAGCTAGGCTAATGAATGAAATGAATTGCTGGGCGAGTGACGTAGGAACGACTAAACAAAGGGGACTAATCATAATTTACTTATGATTAATCCCCTTTAGTGTCTAAAATAGGCTCATCTGCTCCTCTTCCCCTTCAATAATATTGGAAAAAGTCAGTCCAGCTAGTCTTATTTTTTTGTCCATTTTTACTTCTTTTAGGACTTCGTCTACCATCTGTCTGATCAAATCTTCATTTCTTGTGTAGTTTGTGAAGGAGTTTGATCTGCTGATATTTGTGAAGTCGTAGTATTTTATTTTTACTGACACTGTTTTTATCAATACATCTTTTTTATTTATGTCTTCTATTAGTTGGTCACAGAATCCGTGGATTATATTTCTTATGTCTTCCATTGATTCAAGGTCTGTTTTGAAGGTTCTTTCTGTTCCGATTGATTTTCTTTCGTGGTGTCCTTCTACTTTTCTCTTATCGATTCCTCTTATTCTGTGATATATTTCTAGGCCCCATTTTCCCATGTACTGCTCGAAGAAGGACTTATCGTATTTGTATAAATCTCTAATATAAAATATTCCTATTCTATTTAGTTTATCTACTGATTTTTTTCCTAATCCGTGTACCTTACTTATTGGAAGGTCATATAGTATATGGGGTACCATTTTATTTGTTATTACTTTTAATCCGTCTGGTTTATTCCAGTCGCTTGCTAGTTTGGCTAGAAATTTATTGTAGGATATTCCTACTGATATTGTAAGGCCTGTTTCTTCCAGTACTTTTGCTTTTATTTCTCTGGCTATCTCTACTGGACTTTTCTGACAGTCTTTGAATTCTACATAGGCTTCATCTATGGACATTTTCTCCATTGCATCTCCGTATCTTTCAAGTATTGAGAATACATTTCTAGATACCTCCCTATAACGACTATGACTACCCCTTATAAATATTCCATTTGGACATAATTTTCTTGCTTTATATGATGACATTCCTGACCTTATACCGTATTTTCTTGCTTCATAGCTACAGGTGCTCACTACACCCCTGTCGCTTACTCCTCCAACTATTAGGGCTTTTCCCCTATACTCTGGATTATCAAGTTGTTCTACTGAAGCAAAAAAGGCATCCAAATCGAAATGCATTATTATTCTTGACACAAAATCACCTCTTGATTAAGAACGTTTGTTCTGTAGTGATTATATCAAGATTCCTACTACTTTTCAAGCTCCTGAACCATAACACTATAAGTATTTCCATTGATTCCTATATTAAAGTTACTTGTGCTTTTTACTTCACATTCTCTTTTTTCCATTTCAGCTATGAAAAAGTCAATTCTAGATCTTCTCCATATGGCTATTTCCTGTGCTTCTTCAACTGTTATTGTCTCAAAGGACATTTCTTCACCGGGCACAAGTTGGGCAACCCTTGGAAGGTCTATGGAGATTACTGTAGCTATCCTTGTATAACCACCAGTAGTCTGCCTATCGCTCATCATTATTATAGGCTGTCCATTTTCTGGCACCTGTACTGTTCCTATAGCTATTGGTGATGATATTATATCCGCACTTCTCATATGATCAATTTTCTTGCCTGAAAGTCTTATTCCCATACGGTTTGAATCATTAGAAACTTTGTACTTAGCTCCGTAAAAAGTTTTAAGACCTTCTGGAGTAAATCTACCTTCTTCACTGGCTGAAACTACCCTGATTTTAGTAATATCTTCCCACATATATAGTTCCCTATAGTCGAATCTGGCTACCCTTATGTTTCTTGATTCTTCAACTATTTCAAGAAAATCTCCTGCTTGAAGCTTTCGACCTTTGAAACCTCCAAAAGCTGCCATAACATTTGTGGATTTTGAAGCCATTACTTCATCTACTTTAAATCCATTTCTAATTGCCATATATGCCCTTGAACCTGATAATCTAGCTCCGAATGTTAATATATCCCCTGGTTTAACAAATAAACACTGATAGATAGGAACTGTGTATCCATTTATCTTAGCTGATATATTAGCACCAGTTAAGGCTATATTTGAATAACACTGAAACTCTATTTTAGGGCCCATAAGTGTTATTTCAAGTAGTCCCTCATCGTAGTCATTGCCTACTATGGCATTGGCTATTTTCATAGACTCTAAATCCATAGCTCCTGAACTAGTTATACCCATAGCAAGGTAACCTTTTCTGCCACCATCTTGTATAGTTGTAAAGAGTCCACCCTCTATTATTTTTAATCCCTTCATAATTTACCACCTGATTTATATTCTTAGCTCTTCCACTTCTAACTCATAACAGCCTTCTTGCAACTGTTTTTCAATTTCTTCAAACTCGACTGCGTTAATCTCAAAAAACTGTATATAATCCCCTTGTCTAAGTAGAGCTGGAGGCTCCCTATCCATATCAAATAATTTCAAAGGTGTTCTACCAATAATTCTCCAGCCTCCTGGACTGTCAATAGGATAGACTCCTGTCTGTTCCCCTCCTATTGCTACACTTCCCGCCTGAATTACTTTTCTCGGTGTCTTAAGTCTAGGTGTATGAAGTCTTTCATCAAGACCTCCAAGGTATGGAAAGCCTGGGGTAAAACCAAGCATATATACTAAATACCTACTTTCAGTATGGATATTGATAACATCCCTTACACTTAGGCCATTCATTGATGCAACATCAATAATATCAATACCATAGTCTTCTCCATATAATACTGGTATATTAACTATTCTAGTCTCTATTTTAGACATTCTTTCTTCAACTTCAAAATAGGACATCAAGATTCTTTTAGCTTCAAAATATCTTATATGCTCACAAGAATACAAGACCATTACATCTGTAAAACTAGGTACTATCTCTTCTATCCAAGGAAAGTTTTCTTCCTTTATTTTTTCAACATAATTTTTGATTATCAAATTGAGTCTTTCATCTATATGATCTCCAAATTTAATCAGTATCCCCTTGTCTCCTGAAGGAAATATATTCATTTCTATTCCTCCAATCCCTTCATCTGTATATTATTCTCTTTCATCATCTTCTTTAAAGCTATTGCTATTTCAAGACTGTTTATACCATCACCATGTATACAGATAGTATCTACATCAATTTTCTTAATATCTCCATCTATACACCTTACCTTGCCATTAATGATATTTTTCACTTGCACAACTATATCTTCAATATTATGAAGTACTGCTCCCGGAAGACTTCTACTTACAAGGCTAAGGTCATTACTATAGGCCCTGTCTGAAAATCCTTCCCTTACATACTTCATTCCTAATTTTTTAACTTCTTTTTCTAGTTTTCCATTAGCCATTCCCACAACTCTTATTTCAGGGGCTAGATCCTTCACCGCTTTTACAAAGCACTCTGCATAAGAATCCTTCTTCTCTAGGTCATGATATAGGGCTCCATGGGCTTTCACATGGGAAAGCTTTCCTCCATTCGCCTTTGCCATTCCGTATAAACTTGAGATCTGATAGAGTATGTAGGAATAGAGTTCCTCTGTAGAAATATCCATGGATCTTCTACCAAAACCAAGTAAATCAGGATAGGACGGATGGGCACCAATATTAATATTTTTCTCTACTGCTTTTTTTATTACACTGTTTATTTTAACCGGGTCCCCAGCATGATAACCACATGCAATATTTATGGAACTAACATAATCCAGTATTTCCATATCCCCCAGTTCATATCTTCCATATCCTTCACCGAAATCACAATTTATATCAAAGTTCATAATAACCTCCACAAGTTTATAAGAGCATTATAAATCCAATGCTCTTGTTAAGCAGTTCAAAGTATTGAACGTTAAACGACATTTTTTAAATGTTGTACCCGGAAACCTTGCTTCGCAAGCTAATTTAAATAAAGTTTACTGAGTAAACTAACCTTGTACAGTAATTCATAGAATTACCGCTTAACATTATGATTTTTCATAACGCTCCACAACAATCTATTTTTCAGCACCAAGATACTGAGAATCAAACAACTTTTTATAAGAACCGTCTAAACTCAATAATTCATTATGTGAGCCATTTTCTATTATTCCATTTTCATCAATAACAACAATCTGATCTGCTCCTACAATTGTAGATAATCTATGGGCAATAACTATAGCTGTCCTGTCCTGTGATACAAGTTCAATGGACTTTTGTATAGCTCTTTCGCTTTCATTATCAAGGGATGATGTTGCTTCATCTAGTATTAATATAGGTGGATTCTTTAAAAACACCCTAGCAAGGGATATTCTCTGCTTTTGACCACCTGAAAGTTTTATTCCCCTCTCTCCTACAACTGTTTCAAATCCATCTGGAAGACCCATAATAAAATCATGTATACTTGCTTTCTTAGATGCCTCAATTACCTCTTCATAACTTGCACCTGGGTTACCATAGGTAATGTTTTCAAGTATAGTGCCATAGAAAATATATACATCTTGCTGTACAAAACCAATATTACTTCTAAGGGATTTTAAAGAATAATCCTTTATATTTATATCATTTATAAGTATTTCACCATCTGTGACATCATAAAATCTAGGAATAAGATTTGATATAGTTGTCTTTCCTACACCGGAATGTCCAACTAAGGCAACTGTTTTACCCTGTTCTACCTGTAGATTAAAATCTTTAAGCACATCATTTTTCCCGTCATAGGAAAATGAAACATCCTTAAATCTAATATCTCCATTCAGCTCATCAACTTCAACTGGATCTTCAGATTCAAGTATAATATTCTCAGTATCTAAAATTTCAAGAAATCTTTTAAAACCTACTATTCCCCTTTGATACTGTTGGGTAAATTGTATAAGTCTTCTTATAGGTCTTATAAAAAATGAAGCATATAGTAAAAATGCGACTAAATCACCTAGATTAATACTTCCATTGTAGACAAAATATCCACCTATACCTATTACTACAAGATTAATAGTGTCTGCCAAGAAAACTGTACCTGTGGAAAATATTCCTATAGCCCTATAGGCTTCCTTTTTAGAATCTCTATGTAGAGTATTATTTTTATCAAACTCATTCATCTCGTATTCTTCATTTGCGAAAGACCTTGTAAGTCTAATACCAGAAATACTGTTTTCTATTTTAGAATTGATCTCACCATGCATCTTCCTTACTTCCATAAATGAAGAAGACAAGTGATTTCTTCTATTGATAGTAAAAAACACTAGTAATACTACCATTACAAGTGTAAGGGCTGTAAGTATGATATTTATTCTAAAAAGTATGACAAAACTACCTGATAAAAGTATAATTGATATAAATAAATCTTCAGGACCATGGTGGGTTAGTTCAGCAATTTCTCCTAAATCGCCAACTAGTCTTGACATTATCTGACCTGTTTTATTCTCATCAAAAAACTTAATATGTAATCCTTGAAGATGTTCAAAAAGCTGACTCCTCATATCGTACTCTATTCTAGAACCCATCACATGACCCCAGTAATTCATGAAGTAATGACACATTGTCCTTATCAAATAAAGTATGAGTATTAAAACAGAATATCTAACCATTAAATCTATTTTCCCTTGGGGTATTAGTCTATTTATCATTTCCCTCGAATACATAGGGAATATCAAATCCACTACAGCAACTATCATTGCACAAAACATGTCGAATAAAAATAGTTTCATATGTGGTTTATAGTAGGGCATCAATCTCTTATACATATTTTTTTTCCTCCAATAATAATTATATTATAATATAATTATTGGGTATATGTTAAACTAATTGTAGTAATACTAATAAGAAGGAGATGATATTTTGAATATTAATAACATTAGAGATATTTTTGAAAATCGTACATCCAGAATTGATGGAAAACTTCACTCCTTTTCTGTACTTATTCCCTTAATGTACATTGATAAGGAGCCCCACATACTTTTTGAAATAAGATCACTGAACATGAAAACTCAGCCAGGAGAAATTTGTTTTCCAGGTGGAAGGGTTGAATGTGATGAAAATACTGAAACTGCTGCAATAAGAGAAACTTGCGAGGAACTAATGATTTCTCCTAAGCACATAGAAGTAATAGGAAAATCAGACAAGGTAATTACACCTTTTGATTTTATTATCCACCCCTATGTTGGAATAATAAAAGATATTAGGCCAGAAGATATGGATTTCAATAAAGATGAGGTACACAAAGTAATAACAGTACCATTAAAATATTTCTTAGAAACTAAACCAGAACAATATGTAATTTCCAGTAATCTAATACTACCAGATGATTTCCCTTTCCATATGATACAAAACGGAGATAAATACAACTGGAAAACTGGAAAATACCCTATTTTATTTTATGAATATGAAGGTAATATAATCTGGGGCATGACTGCAAGAATGATAAGAAGTTTCGTAAAGATTCTTCAATCAAATGAATGGGAATTGATAGATTTATAAAGCAAAGGTGCTGTCTCTAAAAACCAAGAGACAGCACCTTTGCTAAGTCGTTTCTTTGTCACTCGACCAGCCATTCACTTCCTTCATTCGCCCAGCTGGAATATATTATAATAATCCCAAGCCCAGCTGTTTGCTATGCAAACTCGTACTTGGAAGTTTTACAAAGTTAAAACAATCATTAAAATTTTAAATATTATTACTTAGTTCTTAACTTTTTATAAGGTTTTTATTCTACTCTTCTTTTACGATTGTAAAAGTTCCATGGTCGTGTTGCAAAGTAACACTCTAGACGTAAAATTAGACAAAGTCGCAAATTTTATACTAGACATTCAATGCTATTGAATACTAGACGCGTAATTTTTTCACAAAATAAGCACTAGACAAAATATTTTTACAAAAAATTATTAGTGGGTTGTTTAGTATGCTTTTCTAAACAACCCACCTAGTAATTATAGGCATGTTCCAAATTTTCATATTCAATTGTGTACGGATGATTTACTTCTATAATATACATCCCCCATTTCTTAATTTCAGGTAACTCTGTTTATCCTAAAACGTTATTTCTTGTAACTAATTAAAGTCGAATAGGTCTTCACCTACTATATCATCCCTATAATTACATCTATATAAACCTCTACGGAGAGGTTACAAAAAAGATTTTATCTTTCTTGTATTATCTTATTACCCCTGATTATAAATCCTAATCATTTTTTTATTTTCACTGATTAATCATCATAGATAAGGGAAATTTCATTATATACACAATTCTCTTTACAGAACCTAATGTCTACCTCCTGAATTGCATATGACTTTCTGTAGATCAATTTAAGTGTACATTCATTATCCTTGTATAACATTATATCCTCAATAACATGTTCATTATCAATATACTTCTTTTTTAAATCTCTTTTCAAATTGTCAACTTCAAACACTGTGAGACTTTTCTTTCCTTCTACATAATGTTCAATATCTTCTTTGATATTGTCATTAAGTTTCTTTACTTTACCAATAGTGAGCTTCATTTTTAGATTTTCAACTGCAAGCCCAATTAAACAAGTGATTAAAAACGCTATGGCAACAAACCAAGTCATATACATCCCTCCCCCAAAAATGTTTAAGTATATATATTTATGGATATTTTTAATAATAGATATATTATGTAAGTGCACTTGTTTAATCCTATTAAATATATATCCCAAAACTGAACATTTAAACAACTATTCAGGGAATTTCTTGTTATATTTTACTAATTACATTCCAGTTTTTTCATGCATATGAGATTAATATCCATCGACATTAGTAAATATATACAATAATCTTTAAGGCCAATATATACAAAAAGCCCTTGTAATTATGATGAATATCATTTATATTTATTAACTATAAACATATAGAAGACAAAATGAAGGATGTGAGAAAAATGAAAAAAGCAGCTTTTTTCGATATTGATGGAACATTATATAGAAACTCTTTAATGATAGAGCATTTTAGAAAACTTATTAAGTACGAAGTGATAGATCCAATACAGTGGCACTCACACACAAAACAACTTTATGAAGACTGGAAAAAGAGACGTGGTAATTATGATGACTACCTTCTTGATCTAGCTCAAACATATATTAAGTCCCTTATTGGACTAAATAAAGAAGACATTAACTTCATCACTAATCAGGTTATCAACCTAAAGGGTGATTCAGTATATGCCTATACAAGAAAAATGATAAACTGGCACCTTAACAATGGTTATTTAGTTTTCTTCATTTCTGGAAGTCCAGATTTTCTTGTGGAAAAAATGGCTGAAAAATATGAAATAACAGATTTCCGCGCAACCAAGTATCTTACTGAGAATAATATATTTACAGGAGATGTTGTTCAAATGTGGGATTCTGATAGTAAAGAAAAAGCCATCATGGAATTTAAGGAAAATTATGATATAGACCTTGGAGCATCCTATGCTTATGGGGATACAAATGGTGATATGTCTATGTTTAAACTTGTTGGAAGGGCAGTTGCTATCAACCCTACCAATGAATTGATTTGTCAGATTAAATCCAATAAAGAAATAAGGGATAAGACTACAATAATAGTGGAAAGAAAAGATGTTATATATAAACTTAATGCAGATGTTGAAAGACTATAATATTCTTTTTGATGAATTTATTCTCTACTAAGGAAGTGATATCATGGCAAAAATCAAACATACAGGATTAAAACCTAATTCTCATATAGAACTGGAAATCAAATCTAACGGGAATGGCAATCTTAAGTTCAACACGGTTGTGGAAACAAATCTTCACGATGAAGAGTTTGTCGTTTTTGCACCTATGGACCAAGGTAAAATTTTTAATCTTCATACAGGACAAAAATTGAATGTAAACTTCATAAAACAACTGGACATGACCCATTCTATGCCATGCTTTTTTAGAACAAAGGTCGTTAGAAGGGATCTTCACGATGGTATAGCTGTTGTCTATCTTAAAAAGACCAGTGATATATATAAACTTCAAAGAAGGGATTTCTTTAGAATGTCCCTGACTGAAGTTATACCAGTAGTTGACGAAGAGAATGAATTTACAATACTGACAAAAGACTTAAGTGCTGGTGGACTTAGGGGGATCGTTGAAAGAAAACTCAGGGTAAATGATGAAATTCAACTTAATCTTCAATTTGTTGATGAAGATTTTTGGATAAAAGGTAAGGTTATAAGAATTGATAAAGTCAATGACTCAATCAAGGACTATGATGTAAGGATAATATTTGATGAAATAGAAAACAAAGATCAAAGACAAATCATACAGTTTCTATTCAAGAAGCAAGGTGAATATATCAGTAGAGTTTTAAATCACTCAGATACAGCCATGATTCCAATAGATACTGAGAAATTCAATCAATTACACGATGCATACTATAAAAGCCGTTTACTACAATTTTATAGACTTATTCTATCATCATCCTACTTCCTATCACTACTAGGATTTGGTTCATTAGTAAGCGCAAGACCAGAACTAAGATTTGGCATGATTAGATTTTTTGAATTATCAACTAGGTACAACTGGCACTCTGGAAGACTCTATACCAGTATAGTTATCTTCTCAATACAACTAGTACTAGCCATTATCGGATATGCCATAAATGTGAGTAAGATAGATCTCCTTGAACACAAAATTTCAAGAATGATAATCTTCAGCTTCTTCTTCTCACTTATATGCTTAATTATTTCAACTAGCTTGTATATTGGGACATTGGCTGAGTAAGCTTATTCTTATGAATAGTCTAAGGACTCCTTTTAGTCTCATCTAAGTACTCACTTCCTTCGAATCTAGGGAGGCTGGTATCTTCGTTACATCCCGTCTAAGGAGATTACAAGTAATCCATCCATTGTAATTTTCCTCTCGGAAAGATACTTTAAATTAAATCTAATAAAAAGAACTTACTCGATTTTTTTGAGTAAGTTCTTTCTTTATAAATATTATTTTACCTGTGTAAAATTTCCTTGGATGTCGATGGAACATCGAACCCTAGACGGAATGTAGCAAAGCTATCATTCACCCTAGATGTGAGACTTGGCGAATCCCTAGATGCGACTAAAAGGTGTCCCTAGACTTAACATTAACTTTCCACTGAAATTATCAAACAAGATGGATTATCTTCACCAAAATGTATAGTCTGATTGGCTACAATCACCTCAGTATCAAACATAGGGTCATTCCCTGTATTTGTATTAGGGAAAATAAGATTTTTGGCTCCTGATGTTATTGAGAATCTTATTTTGTGACCTTTTTTAAATGTGTTTGCTATTTTAGTCATTCTTATTTTATAATTGTATATTTTATTTTCTTCAAGTAGTTCAGGATGTTCAAAGGAGTTTCTATACTTTGCCCTTATTATTCCATCAGATAGTCTTATGGAATTTCCTTCTGGATCTACATCACAAAGTCTTATTATCCAGTCTGTGTCCTTACAATCTGATTTAAGGTATAAATCTCCCCATGGATCTCCTGCTATTGTTAATTCTTCTTCTAGAGCCTCTGTTTCGAAATATATTACATCTTCTCTTTGATCTACTTCTTTATAATTTCCGGGTACATTACACTCATTTTCTGATAGGGTCATTAAAAATGGTGGACAGTTCTTTGGATTGTATTTATAAGAAACACTAGCACTTTCTTCAGGTTTTTTCTTAAGACTATTATCCTTACATAAAAAGAATTTTATATCCCTGGTATTTTCCCTTGGCCATTCATTAGACCCTGTCCATATTCCTTTTCCAAGGGTATAGGTCTGAACTCTAGGATATTTATTATCTAAGGATTCTTTTCCTTTAAGATTGTACTCAAACCATAAATAATACTGATAATCTAGGTCATATCTAATACTATTTGCAGGATATTTTACACCATTTATCTCCCTTGTGGTATTAGCCTTATGACACCATGGCCCCAATATAAGCCTAGAATCCTTTGATTTTAGACTTTTTTTTATATCCCAAGCAATTGTAGTACCCATACCATTATCATCGTACCAGCCCGATACTAGAAGTGATGGTACTGTAAAGTGCTGTGGATTATTAGCCCAGTCAAGACCTTGCCAATATTCATCATAATTTTCATGCTTAATCCACTCTTCCCAGTAATCAAGCTTACTTCCAAGGGCTTTTTCTGGGATATCCTTATAGGGTAATGATCCTAATATTTCATCCCAGTCATTTCTATCCATGTTTTCTTCATTCTTTTTACTTTCAGCCATCATAAATGTCCAAGCGAGGGTTCCTGACATCATGGTTCCACCTTTTCTTGGAACATCATAAAAAGGGCTTCCAGAACTAACAATACTAGTTACACATGAAAGATTCTTATTGCCACTTGAAACAGCAGCCCACTGTACAAATCCTAGATAAGATCCACCTATCATTCCTATTTTTCCATTACACCATTTCTGATCAGCAATCCAGTCAAGACTATCTGAACCATCATTCATTTCGTGAACCTTTGGTTCCCAAACCCCTTCTGAATCTTCACGGCCCCTTACATCTTGTACAACAAGTACATATCCGCGACTAACAAATCTTATATATCTATCTATTGATGATTTTCTGCCATAAGGTGTCCTTATAAAAATAACAGGATTTTTTTCTTTATTATTTTCTGGTAATACGACCTCAGTAGCAAGTGATACACCATCTCTCATTTTTATCATTTGAAGTTCTAATTTTCTTGCTCCGAATACATTCTCTTTAATAGAATCTTTCCATAAAGCTAAAGGTATAGAGTTTTGAAAAGTATCCCTGATAATATAGTGTACATTATCCCTATCTGGGATTATAAATCCTATAAGACTTCCCCTATACACAATAAGATCCACTGGAAACTGCCTATTTCTTTCAACAAAAATTTCCACAGCTTCTTCAGTTGGAAATAATCTTTCTTCTTTTTCCTTAAGTAGCTCATAAGAATAATCAGGTATATTGATTTTTCCATCTTCAGAATTTACAAGAAAATTTCTTTCTCTAAAATATCCATAAACACCGGAAAGTATATTTACAGGTAGTCCCGTCATTTGACCAACTTCCTCTAGTGAAAGATTTTCTATATAGTCACCTATATATCTATTAAATACCTTAGACTCTGGATCTTCAAAATCAATATTTCCCATAAATAAACCTAAATTATAATACTTAAATTTCGTCATACTCCACTCCAAGTCCTGGTTTTTCGCTAAGAATCATTGTCCCCTCAGCTCTTTCGTATCCACCAACAACATCATTATCAGCATAATATGTGTCACTATCTAAATCCGCAAACTGAACATTTCTATGGGCTGCCGCAAAGGCTGCTGCCGCTGCAAGGGAAATAGTAGATTCATTCATACAACCTATCATAACTTTTTTACCAGCTGCCTCAGCTATGCTATTAATTTTAGCAGCTTCATAAAGTCCACCTGACTTCATAAGCTTAATATTAATGATATCCACTGCATCCATTTGAATAAGTCTTATAGCATCTGTTGCAGTATGAATACTTTCATCTGCCATTAAAGGTACAGTAATATTATTTCTAATTTCCTTAAGACCATTATAATCCCAGTTCATAACAGGTTGCTCAACAGATTCTATTCCAAACTCCTGAAGTCTGTTAATTCCTTCAATAGCTTCTTTAACAGTCCAACCTTGATTTGCATCAAGTCTGATAATAATATCATCCCCAACAGCTTCCCTGATTTTTCTTATTCTCTCAATATCATTTTCCATACCAAGGCCTACCTTAACCTTAAGTATTTTTATTCCTTTTGCTACAAGTTTCTTAGCATCTTCAACCATTACAGCAGGCTCATCTACTGAAATAGTAATATCACTTTCAACAGTATTACCAAATCCACCTAATAGCTTGTATAGTGGAAGACCTGCCTTTTTACCAAGAATATCGTGAAGTGCAATATCTATAGCTGCTTTAGCAGAAGTATTTCTTCCAACCTTATTCATAATAAAATTACACATCTCTATATCTAGAGGATTTTGACCCTCTAATTGCTCACCAAAATATTTAATCATCTCCATACAAGTTTCAATAGTTTCTCCAGTAACCCTTGGAGATGGCCCTGCTGCACCAAGCCCATATATACCTTCATCTGTTTCTACCTTAACAATAATTTGATTAGAATAGTAAGAAACACCCGCTGCTATCTTAAATGGTTTAATAAGTTTTTTCTTAACTCTTTTAATCTTTACACCTGTTATTTTCATATTCATCATCCTTAGTTTATGTAATTTTTTTATTATTATAACATAAAAAAATTGTGGGTGGTGTATTTCTACGAAAACGTAGAAATGGTAGTGTACTCGCCCTTTTGGGGCTTGTGGTGGTGCGCTTGCTAAAGCAAGCGGTGGTTAGGATATAGGGGGAAAAGGAGAACCGCACATTGCTTCGCATTTGCTAGGGGAATTAGTTTTGCATGCAAAACGAGGGGAAAGGAAAGACTAAGATCTTTAAAAGTACCTTTAAGATCTGTAAGTTCTTCCTTTTCCCCTTATTTTGTTTACAAAATTAATTCTCCTAGCATATAAAAATAATATGCGATTCACCTTTTCAGCAAATCTATTATACTCTAGCATACACATCTATTATAATTTTTACATAAAAAAATATGGAGTACTATCTCCATATAAATTATCTTTATGAACTTATCTACGATTAAAATTTTCCATTTGGAAAATATCATAGGTCGGATTACTATGAGTGATCCACTAGACACAAGATTTTCATATCTTGTACTAGACATGCAAGTAATACTTAAGTACTAGTCACGAGTTCTTGTAAGAACAGTACTAGACAGGGACAGCCAATTAAGGACTGTCCCTATTAAGTGGAAAGACTAGTTTTCAGATAATACTACTTCCCCATCATCCTCTTCTAGCTCTTCATCACCATCCATATCAGCAGGAAGAATAATATTTAATACGATACCTATTATGGCTGCTAAAGCCATACCTACAAGTTTTACTTCTGTTACACCTATTTTGATAGGGATCATCGCGCCTCCTAGGCCGAATACTAATACCACTGCAATAATAATCATATTTCTTGATTTAGAGAAGTCCACTTGATTGTCTACTAGTGTTCTTGCACCAATTGATGCAATCATACCAAATAGAATAATAACGGCTCCCCCTATTACAGCTTTGGGAATAGTACTGGTAAAAGCATTTAACTTTGGAACTAATCCTATAAATATAGTAATTACAGCTGCTATCCTCATAACCTTTGGATCCCAAACCTTTGTAAGGGCAAGAACACCAGTATTTTGAGAATATGTTGTATTTGCAGGACCTCCGAAAAATGCAGAAATTGAAGTAGCTAGACCATCGCCAATCAATGTTCTGTTTAAACCAGGATCCCTTGCAAGATCTTTCTTAATTACTCCACTCATGGCAAGAACATCACCTACGTGTTCAACAACGGTTGTAAGGGCAATTGGTGCAACAATCATAATTGCACCAAAGTTAAACTTCGGTAATTCAAAATTGGGTAATCCTATCCATTTTGCTTGAGCAATTGCTGAATAATCTATTCTACCTAACATAGCAGCCAATATATATCCAGCCATAAGACCTAAAATAATAGGGATAATTTTAAAGAATCCCTTACCAAATACAGAAACTACAATAATAACAATAAGTGTAACTATAGCTAATAACCAATCAGATGCAGCCATTGCGATAGCTTTAGGTGCCAATGTCATACTAATAATAATGATAATCGGTCCTGTAACAACAGGTGGAAAAAATTTAAGCACCTTTTCAGGACCAAAGTATGTAATAAGTGCTGAGAAAATCATGTACAACATACCTGCAACTACAATACCACCACGGGCATACTCAAGGCCATATAACTCACCAGCTATAATCACTGGGGCAATAAATGAAAATGAAGATCCTAAATAAGCTGGTACTTTTCCCTTTGTAACAAAGTGAAATAGTAAAGTTCCAATACCCGACATGACTAAGGCTACACCTATATCAAGTCCAGTAAGGATAGGAACAAGGACAGTTGAAGCAAACAAAGTAAAAACATGTTGCATACCAAGCGTCAAACCTGCTAAAGGTCCAAGGGTACTAATATCTCTAATCGGAGCATTACTAATACTTTTTTTCATCATAATTCCCCCTCAATTTAATTGTAATAGGTACTTATCAAACTTCCTCCTTTCTGATAGAATAAGATAAAAATTATCTCAAAGAATATATACCCAGCAAAACTATAAAAAATCATAAAAATTAGTTTTTTTGGATAAATATATATTTTTTTGAAAAATATTATATATTTTCTAAAAAATTCAGTTTGTTTAAACTGCATTTTGTCTAGTACTCATCTGTGGATTCGTGTCTAGTGTTCAAAATGTTTTTTCTCGTCAAGTGCAAAATTGAATTCTTAATTTTTCGTCTAGTAGTTTGCTTATCAAACTGTTCTATGATATTTTCCTATTGGAAAATTCTATTTTAAATAAAAAACATTCTTGATTTGATGTTCAACCAACAAATCAAGAATGTTTTTACTTTTTTAATATAAATTTTGATTGCAAATCAAAATCTCCTTGGACATATTGCAAGCAATATACTAGACATATAAAAAATATAAATTTATATACTAGACTTTTGCAAAGCAAAAAACTAGACGCGAATTTCTTGAAAAGAAATAGCACTAGACTATCCCTAAAAACTACTCAGTCCTAATAGCCTCCAGTGCACTCAGTTTCATAGCTCTTCTCGCTGGATAGTACCCAGAAATAAGTCCTATTAATACACTAAAAAGCAGTGCGAAGCCTGATAGCCATAATGGTATTACTGACATATTGGAGTCTCCTCCGTAGTATCCCAGTATATTAACCCCTACCTTATTCATAAGATAAGATACTCCGTAACTTAGTATTACTCCAACTATTCCTCCAAAGAAACCTATAAGGGCTGCTTCGAAAAGGAAGAGTCTTCTTATATCAGCAATATTAGCTCCAAGTACTTTTATTACTCCAATTTCCCTTGTTCTTTCGTATATGGACATTACCATTGTGTTTGTTATTCCAAGGGCTGCTACGAATAGAGATACTCCACCGATTCCACCTAAAACTGCCATAAGCCCTGCATATTGCTTTTGCATTGATTCAAGCATATCTGTAAGTGTATAGGTTTCAAATCCCATATCCTTTATTTTTTGATTCACTTCTTGTACATAGTTAATATCATCTACTTTTACTAAAGCATTTTCATACTCAGTAGAAGTCCTCGACCCACCATTTCTTCTTGAACTTTCCTTGTCCTGAGTCTTTTCTACTAATTTCTTAAGATTCGAGATATCCATGTATGATTGATAGTCTTTTTCATCTCCTGATTCTTTCAAAAGACCTACAATTTTTACATCTTCAAGTTTTGGCTTTTTACTTCTATCATAGGTATCCCCCGCTGTAAATTGAACTTTAGCCTTAAATACATCTATTTCTTTTCTTTCATAGGATCTAGATCTTGATTTTCTAAAGTTTTGGGGAATATACATACCGGACACTATTGCATTTTTATCCTTTAACTCAGGATATCTACCCTCTTCTAATTTAAAATCAAATTTGTCTATTTTTGATATGTCTATTCCGATTATGGTAGCATAACTTTCATATCTACCAGTAAAGAATTTACCATGGGCCCTGTATATTGGAGTTGCGGCAACTACATTCTTCATTTTTTCAAATTTTAGTATTGCCTTGTCATCAAGCTTTACTTCCTTTGGACCCCTTTCACCATATCCCTTGTTTACCTCTATGGTATTAAGACTTCCCATGTATTCCAGTTCTTTTTTAAAACTTTCATTCATCCCTATACCAAGGGAAAACATAATTATTATGGACGTGGTCCCAATGATAACTCCAAGTACTGTAAGAAAGGTTCTTGCCTTTCTCCTTAATAGGTTGGTAAATCCCATTCCTATCAAGTCAATACTATTCATCCAGTTCCATCTCCTTTTTCTTAGCAATTCTCTTTTTGATTATAAATCCACCGGCAGCAAGAACTAGTAAAATAGCTGCAATAATATAATATTTCTTATTGTTATTTTCTTCTGGCATAGGTTCTACTGGATACTCTTCCTCATCACCATAGTCAGGCATTTCGTTTACATTTACAGAGAATTCTTTTTCTATTTCCTTAGTTTCCCCAACCACATCTTCATATACAAACTTGATTTTTCCAGTAAGCATACCTACTTCAGTTGGAATTACTGTTGTATCAAAATAATCTCCCTTTCCAGGTTCGAAGTTTCCTATATAAACCATTGAATCTTGCTTTCCAAATTCACCTTCTGTGGATACCATAAGATTATACATAGTAGCTTTTCCTGTATTGAAAAACTGTACTGATAAGTTGATTGGATTGCTAACATAAGCTTCAGGTGGAGTTTCAATTTCCTGAATTAAAAGCTTTGTTTCCTGGGCTAGAGCCAAACTAACCTGTTCTTCAGTAGAGTAGTTCTTTCCTTTATTGTCCTCATACTCCATATTTAAAGTTACCGCATAAGTATTAGGTTCACCATCTCTTTTTGCCTTAAAAGTCATTACCTTATTGTAAACTGATCCAGCTTTTATTTCGTCAACAAAAATAGTATTTGAGTTACCTACTGGACTAAATGCACCTTTTTCGGCTGATAATGAAATTTTAATATTCTTAATATCCTTTACTTTATTGGTATTTTCAAATGTAAGATTCATATCTACAGTATCCCCTGCATATACAAATTCCTTACTGGATGTATAGTTTTTAAGGATAAGTTTTGGGGTTCCACCTTCATCTGAGCCTTTTAAATATACACCTGCATACTTACTTACTTTTTCAGTACTTCCCTTGTCACTACCTGTATATTCAACATCTATCATAATTGGATAATTTTTAGTCTCAATTTCTGCCTTACCAAACAGTAAAAATTCTACTGGCTTTTTCTCCCCAGCTTTTAAATCTTTAATATATATAACACTTAAGGACTTAGAAATTATACTTTCATCCTTGCTTAAGGTAACTTTAACATTTTTAAGGTCTGTATCACCAGTATTCTCAAGATTGAACTTTATGGAAAAATCATCTTCTGCATTAACTTCATCTGTTGGAGTAACAATATCTATAATATCAAGTTCCCCAGAAACTTCATCTTCCCCAAGAACAGGTACATATAGAATTTGCTCTTTGGCATATTTATTACCATACTCATCTTTGTAAGCTATATTTGTCTTTAATTCATAAGTATTACTTTTCAAATTCTTATTTGGCACTAAATAAAATATTGTGTACTCAAATTTTCCTTTTTCAACTTCATCTACTTCTTTTTTGATTTCAGTATTCATTACATAAAATCCATCAGCTGATAAATTAGTCAATGATATTTCTATATCCTTAGCTAGATTATCTCCATTGTTATTTAATATAAGAGATACTGTATTTTGCTCACCAGCAATAAGTCCATCACCTTTAAAATCGACCTTATCTATCACTACTTCTGGAGAAACATTTTTATTAGTTACATTAAAATAAACTGTCTGCTCATTTTCATAGGCATCGCCTGTTGAGTTTTCAAACTTAATTTTAAATTTTACTGGATATACTCTTTCTTCTAAATTAATCTTAGGGATTAATCTAAAAGTAAAGTAATCTGAATCATCACTTGTAAGTTTTTTCATCTTATCTGGCAATGACATTTCCTCAACCTTAAATGGAAAAGCATCTATATCATCTACCACTGGAGTCATTTCGATTTTTCTTGCGCTATAGTCTCCATTATTAATAACTTGAATATTAATATTTTTAGTTTTTCCAACTTCCACATCGATATTTCTACTATTATTTTCAAGCTCTATATTTGGTTTTCTTTCCTTTGATGATGAAGAACTTGATGAACTTGATGTAGGTTCTATATTAGATATATATATTGCATCATCATATGTTTCTTCACTTCCACCCTTAGTATATATAAGTCTATATTCTAGTCTGTTATTATTGCTACCATCATAAGAAAACTCAAGTTCCTTACCAAAAGAATTACTATCAGCCACAGCACCACTTTCAATAGAAACAGTCTGTCCCGAACCTTCCAAGAAAAATGGTCCTGATAGTACTTTGAAGTAAATATCACTTATATTTTCTCCGGCCTGATTTTTAAATGTAAAATCTATCTTGAATTTATCATCTTCTTCAATATCTGATGTAGTTGATAAATCAAAATTATTAAGCACTATATCATTGCTAGCTGCAAAGCTATTTCCAATAATGCATACTAGTGCTAATAGTAGTATTAATATCCCCTTACTGCGTCTCATCCTTAGTATTCCTCCCGTTTCTGTTTTCTTCAATTTTTACTATATTTCCATCAAGTATATAAACAACCTTGTCTGCATACTCAGCTATAGTCTTATCATGGGTTACAAGTATCATAGTTCTATTGTTTTCCCTAACGAACTCCATCATCATACCCATTATCTCTTTAGTTGTTTTTGAATCTAAATTACCTGTTGGTTCATCTGCAAAAACAATTTCAGGATTAGACACAAAAGCCCTAGCTATACCAACTCTTTGCTGCTGCCCACCTGACATTTGAGTAGGTTTGTGTTTTAAGTGTTTTCCTAAACCAACTTTTTTAAGCTGATCCTTTGACCTTTTTATTCTAGAAGACTTTGTAATTCCTCTAAAGGTTAAGGGAAGAGCAACGTTTTCAACAGCTGTCAAAGCAGGAAGAAGATTATAGGATTGAAATATAAATCCTATGTGCTTTTGCCTGAATTTCGAGATTTTTTTCTCATTCATCTTACTAATGACTTTTCCATTTATCTCGATTGTTCCTGATGTAGGTTTTTCAAGCCCTGCCAACAAATTAAGCAGTGTAGATTTTCCCGAACCCGAGGTTCCTAAAAAACAGCACACTTCACCTTCATCTATTGAAAAAGATACATCGTCAAGGGCCACAACCTTTTCAGATCCTACCCTATATACCTTTCTAACATTTTTTATTACTACCTGTTCACCAATCTTAATCACTTCCTATAATATTTATGTCTTTATAAATAATACCACAATGGAAATTTCACTAGGTTACAAAGAGGTTACAATAAAATAAACTTTTTCTTAAATCCATATTCACAATATACAATCATTATATTATTTATAGAGAAACTTTTACAGTCCAGCTTGAAAAAATATAATTTAGTGCTATAATATAATTAGCATATGCCAATAACTATTTATTTTTAAGGAGATGATTTAATGCCAGGTAGAGATCAAAGAGGACCTGAAGGTATGGGACCAATGACTGGAAAGGGCATGGGTTATTGCAAAGCTGAAGAAACTTCTGGAAGAGGAATTAGGTGCTTCGGTTTCAGAAGAAATGGTTCAAGAAGAGGAAACAGAGCCAATGGATTCAGAGGAGTATGGAATCTAGAAGATGAAGAAAAATATCTAATGGATCAAAAAGCTAATATTGAAAGAAGACTTGAGGAACTAAGAAAATAAGAAGCAAGTAAGAAGAACTATACAAGTGCCGATTTACTCAGCACCTGTATAGTTCTTTGTTTTTTCGAGATATTCTTCCATTTCAAATTTCCTATTAAGTCCATTGGCATTCATATATCTTAATTTTCCAAAGACTTCTCTTTCCTTCCATGCCCGATCATGTTTTCCAAAACACCATGCAATACCTGCATATGAATTGGCATCTCTTCCGTCAATATTGTACTTATTATTTAAGTAAATAGAAATATTATATGCCTCTTCATAATTCTTGGTCCACTCGATTATTTTCTTACACCAATACATTCTCATATATGTATGCATCTTTCCTGTTTCAACTAGCTCCTTCATAGATGCATTCCAATATATATCATGGGTTTGACACTTTTCAAACTCATCTAAGGAGTAAATATACTCCCTGGGATCATCTATGTGATTAGCCATAGTTTCATATGCCCAAGGATACGTGATTCCTTCAAACTGGTCATACTTTTCATTATAGTAAACAAAATTCATTGCCAGTTCTCTTCTGACGATCAACTCGTCAAAAAAACTATCATAGGCTTCTTGAGAAATATCATCCCTGATAAAAAACTCATCTCTGGCCCTATTTATAATATCCACAACCGATATTTGTCCAAAATGAAGATATGGACTCATGGATGACATATAATCATATTCAGGATGATTTCTTAGAAGATAATGCTGAAATTTATTCTTCAAGAAATCGTCTAATACTTGATATGCAGCATTTTCTCCTCCCTTAAAATATTTACTTTCCCCTACATTATCTTTAAAATTCATTCTAGAAATAATATCTTCACTTGATAATCCAACTTCACCAATTTTGACTAAGGTATCACTCCACAATACTTTTGGCAAAAGATCATCTTCTTCTACTAGGAAGAAATCTTTGTGCTTATTGATTTTTGTTCTCAAGGTTCTAGCACTATATTCCTCCTTTGTACTTGCTATTTCAAGGGGTACTAAGACATCAGATTCTACCATATAAGTATTCATAGGGTATTTACTGGCTACAAGGCTTTTTATATTATCTCTCCACTTCTTTTGAATCTTTAAATATCCCTTATCCATAATAAACTCCTGGGCATCATCAAGATATTTTTCTAGTTCAACTTCAATTTTTCCAAATGAATATCTAAAACCTATACCTTTACTTTTTAAATTTGCCTCAACATTCTCTATCCCCTGAAGCATAAATGAAAAATGTCTTTCATTGGCACCTGGAAAATCCGGCAAGGATATAAAAACTACAAGGACTGGAAGCCCAAGAGCATTTCCCCTCTCAATAGCTAAATTAAGGGCATCATTTTTAATAGTTCTTTGAGACTGTTGCATCCAGTATAATATGTATTTACCTTTCTTTTCAACAGAAAACTCATGAACAATCCTTTCTTTCATTTACTTTCCTCCATTAATGATTTTTTCTATAAGATTTTTTTCATATTCATCAATACTTATATTTTGAATTTTCTCTATCAGTATCCTTTCAAGCTCTTTGTCATCACAGGATTTCTTAAGTATGTTTAGCAAATTTATATAATCATAGGAGTAATCTTCACTAATATTCTCTAAAGATTTTAAGATAACATTCCTATTTTCTCTAATCAAATCAACCATAATACTATCAATAAAACTATCATAGGCACCATCAATAAAATCCCAATTAAAATTTCCATATGAGATATTATTGAAATCTATTATCCTATCTGTAAAGAAATCATCATCTCCAATAGCTATAGCAAATCTGTATTTACCATTTCCACTTATTATCTTTTCTAAATCATCAAGAGCCTCCATACTATATGTATATCCATATAGTGGATCAGGACAACAATCTAATAATATAAGTTTACTGGTGCCCTTTACCAATCTATCCTTAACAATCGATAGCTCAGTCATTTCCTTTCCATAATAAAACATATCATTTCTAATGACAGGATAAATAAACATTTTATTGTCCTTTACAATTAGACTCACATCATTCCTTGTCTTATCAGTCCATACTAAACTATCAAGGTATTCACCATTTTCATCAAATAATATAATATAGCTATCTAAATGAAAACCTCCATAAAAAATTGTATATCCATTAATTGTTTTCTCTCTTCTTACAAAATCACGTTCTTTATTTTCTATTGAAATAAACTCATCATATTTCATTTCAGAAAGACTTTCAATGTTTATATCTTTAAACTGCAAATTAACATTTTCTATATTCCTTATAATTTCATATAGTCTATAATTATTGTCACCATAAAACTTATCACAATCATCATTAATGTATTGATATAAGTTTATCCACTTATAGTTTTCTTCAACATCAAAATACAAAGAATCCTCATTTTCTATTAATGCTTTCTTTGACATATGGTAATTAATCTTATAGAGTCTTTCCATAATTTTTTCAATATATTCAGGATTAATATCTTCAGGATTCCCCTCAAATACCATTTCTGATTTTGAATCAATCATATTTCCATCTATTTTATACTTACTTATCTTATAAATATTTTCCCCTTCATCAGGCTCCCTATCATAAGTATAAAATAATCCCTTTTCCAGGATTTCAAACCCCTCTTTATCGATATTTTGACTGGAACTAATAAATAAATCGTCTTCAATTTCCATTTTTTCGACCTTATCATCACTTACTTTGAAGGCTAAGTAATTCATCTCAGATTCATCATATGGATTCTCAAAACCTAAAAAACACTCATAACTTCCATCTTCATCAATATCTTGAAAAATCAACTCTTCCTTTCTATTTATCCAGAAGTCATAATAATAAATAGCCTCTTGTCTATCTATAATCTTCTTACCATCTGCAAGAACAATAAAATACTTACCCTTAATTCTATCCTCTTCCTCTATGTAATCCATTGCAATTAAGTAAACTGTCCTTTTCTCATCATCAAATTGAAGTCTTGATTTAGAGACTACGACTGCATCATCAAATGGACTTTTTAGTATGTTATGTAGAATTATTAGTATAATTGCAAAAGCTAATATGTATATGAATTTTTTCATTGTTTTCACCTCTGGGTATTATTTTATGTGAAATTCATTAATATATTATTAATTGGGTGGTTTTTTGGGTGGTGTATTTTCACCTATTGGGTGAAAATGGTAGTGTACGCGCCCTTTGAGGGCTTGTGGTGGTGAGCTTGCTATAGCAAGCGGTGGTCGGGAAAGATAAAGTGGAAAAGGGGAATCGCATGCAGCTTCGCTTTTGCTGGGGGAATTAGTTTTGCATGGAAAACAAGGGGAAAAGGAAGGACTTTAAGACCTTAACTTACTTTTTAAGATCTATAGTTCTTCCTCTTCCCCGAAATATTGTTTACAATATTGATTCCCCCAACACAAACATATCTTGTGTGATTCCCCTTTTCACCAGTATCTTTCCAAACCACCTCATGCCAAAGGCATGAAAACTACCATAAGCTACACCAGGAGCGCCTACACTACCATTTTTACCAATGGCAAAAATACACCACCTACTCACTAACTAACTCATCATACTTTTCTACTTCATAATTCCCGTCACCTAAAATTCTTAAATCCATATCTTTAGGAATCATTACCTCTACCCTTAAAAGTTGATTGTTCAAGTGATTGTTTCTGTATAGAAGTTTAAAATCTGAGAAAACCATCAAAGATTTACCTTCTATATCATAATCTAATAAATATCTTTTATCCTTTTTATCATCATATCCAGCTGTTTTACTATAGCTTGATATGCCTTTTATCCAGATTTTTTCTCCATCGTATTCTGTGAAATTTATTTGATAAGATTCTATTCCTGCTATAGCGATACTTTCTATCTCTGTATTCTCAACTTTGTAATCATAGTCTCTGCTGACTGTTTGACCTAAACCTATTTGATTTTTAAGAACTTCATTGTACTCTGAGTTTAAAAACATGGTCCCAATATTTACTGTCCCTGCTACTAGGACAACTATTATCATCATGAATATACTTCCTATATCTGTTTTAACTCCTTGATAACCTTTCTTTATTACAAATAATATTTCTGCTCCCAAGACTATTAATACAAATGGCCATAATTTCAATAATCCTGGCACACTTTCCCACATACCCATATTTGCCATTATACTAAAAAGGCCTGCTAGTATAAGTGTAATACCAAATGAAAATCTTCCTATTCTATAACTGCTCATTTTTAAGTTCCTTCCTTTCCTTAAATATCATCCTAGCTCCACCAACTATCATCAATAATCCTAATACAAATACTCTTATTCCATGTCTCAATTCATATAAGTTAAATCCATGTACTGAAGAATCAATTCTCTCTATAAATTCTGCGATTAGAGGGAAAAAGATATTATCCCCGATTATTATTACACCAAGAAGGATAAAGGCTAAGCCAATATACTTTCCCGTTACATTAATATGCTTTTCATCAAAAAATTTATCTATTAGTGCTATTCCTTCATCTGATAATTCTCCTGATTTAGCTTCTTCACTTCTGTTTGACAATATATCAATAACATCAAATAAACTGTAGAAAAAGTATATTGGAATAATATATGATAACATGCCCAATCTAAAGTAATTTACAAAAGCAAGGGTTCCTAGGAAAAGGCCCATCAGCTGTAATCCTTTCTTCATCATTCTAAGAGACATATGTCCAGCTCCTGGGAAAAGAGCAAATAAAATCGGAATGATTGTATTAAAATTAATTACATCTTTCTTATATTCAACTATTCCAGAAGTCATGTCTTTATTTATCCTATCTACCTGTATTAATGAATCTACAAGTGCTGCCAACCATACAAATGGTAATATTAATAATGGTATCGGATCATATATAACATTTCCTGACATTAATAATGCTGTAAAAATTATTGAAAGGGCTGTTGGCACAAAAAACACTAGCCCTCTAGAAGTCATACCTAAATACGAATGGCCCAATCCTGGAACAAAGGATAAGAGCACGGTTAAAAACTTACTTTTCTTCTTCATTGTTTTCCTCCCTACCGAAATCTATTAGATCTCCAATTTTTTTATACGATTGTGCTAATCGGTTTTTCTCAACTTTTTCATTTGTCTTAACACTAGTCTCTATGGTGCTTAAATCAACAACCCACTGAATATTAACAGTATAAACCAGTAATATTACTATACAGGCTGCTACATAACATATTACTTTGTTGTAGAAGTGATTCCTTTTATTTTCAATATTCACTTTGTCTTTAATTATAGTTTTTTCAATAACTTTATCTGCAATATCAATATTAAAATCTAATAAGTTTTCCTCTAAAAGTTCTAGATATGAATTAAAACACTTTTCACAAGACTCCATATGGAGTTGAAAATGTTCTCTTTCTTCATTATTCATAGTATCTTTTATATATGAAATAATCATCTTTTCTTCATAACATCTACTCATGATACACCTCACTCCACTCTTCCCTGAGAATTTTTTTAGCCCTGTAAAGCCGTGTCTCTACTGTCCTTGTACTAATATCTAGGGTTTTTCCAATATCCTGATAACTTTTTCTTTCTAGGTAATACATCTTCACTACCTTTTTATATTTTTCAGGCAATTTATCGACATTTTCACTAAGCAAGTCAAAATCATCTTCAGATCTAACATTAGAAAAATTATCTATAAGTGGTTCTATATCCTCATGACACAATGTTCTGGAAAGTTTCTTTTTAAGATTAATCGACTTATTAAGGGCAACCTTAGAAAGCCAGTTCTTAATACTATCAATATCTGTACCTTTTTTTAGGGAAATATATAATTGCATAAATGTTTCTTGGGTAATATTTTCTGATTCTTGATAATCTTTTAAAACATTGTAAGAAACTGAAAAAACAAGTTTTTTATACTTTTCTATAAGAAATCTAAAACTATGTTCTTTTCCTGCAAGAATTTCTTTTATTAATACAGTATCTTGATTCATATTTCCCTCCTTCCATACATATGACATTTGAAAAATAAAAAACCCTTCATTTTTTTAAAAATTTTTTCAAAAAAATTTCCCTAGCTTAAAATCATTTTAAACTAGGGCTTAATTATATTAGCAAAATATTAATTTTTTCAAAAGCTATTTGTACAGTTCATCAATTTTTTTAATCAAATCATCAGAACTATAACTACCATCAACATTTATTCTCCCAAGAAGACTTATCCTACCATTAATATTGTTTATTCTCTTGTCCACTGTAATAAATGTTTCAAAACCAGCGTCATATGCTGCTTTTACTACAATAGGATTATAATATCCATATGGGAAACACATTATACTAGCTTCATACTCAAGTTTGCTATCTAATAATTGCTTAGAATAAGAAAAATCTTTAAACAGTCTCTCATAATACTGATCATCTGTCTCTTCCTCAGACTTCCACATTTCAGGTGTATGTAATGCAAATGTATGACTTCCCATTTCGACCAAGCCTGAATCCTGCATTTCTTTAGCTTCTTCCCATGTAAAATGAGGATATACACCTGGTGTCTCTCCTACGGTGCTTACAACCAAATTCATAACTGCTTTTATCTCATACTCCTTAATAAGGGGATATGCAAGTTTATAATTACTTTCATATCCATCATCAAAAGTCAAAATAATTGGTTTTTCAGGTAATTCTATTTCTCCTTTCTCAGCTTTTCTTAGTTGCTCAATGGAAATAAAATTAAATCCTTCTTCTTTTAATGCTGTAATATGACTCCAAAATCCTTGTAAGTCAATTATGTTAATAGTACTTTCACCATTATACACTTCAACAATATGATGATACATAAGAATAGGAATTTGATCATTCTTATCCTCTCCAAAGACTATACCTGTAAATAGAAATGATAACATCAAAGTTGAAACAAAAACTATTTTTTTAATACTTCTCATTGTGATCTCCTTAACTGTTAAATTTACTGTAATTCAATTTTTCTGAATGCTTTATTATTTTATTCAAATTGTTTTTCACTATAGAATTAACCTCTTCAACATCATGTAAAAGTTTATCCAAATCATCCGATGTCATAAGACCATTATCAGCCTTCTTTGAGTTAATTTCTACAAGTTTCTTTAAAAATGATTCCGTAGTAGCTATAACATTAATTGGCTGCTGCAAATCTCCATAAACCTTTTCCATACTAAGCTTAATATCTTCAATTTCCTTTTCAATTTTTGCAAGCCTACTGTCACTTTCTTTATCTACAATATTTCTTAATGAATAATTTAGTTCTGACAAATATTCAAAAATTTCTTTTACAAGTTCATCTTTATTTCCTTCTGCTATCTCAGTTTCATCAAATTTTTTCTCCGATATATTTACTAAGGCCATTCTAACATCTCTCAATGAGCTAAAATAACTAGCAATATGGCCATTTATAATTACAATAATTACAACTAACACTAAAAAGGAAATAATAAAATCAATTAAGAAAATATTGTCTATTCTTTCAAAAAGAGATCCCTTATCAATTAAAATCACCACATACCAATCGGAGTTTTCAAGCTTTGTAGTACTTAAATAATATTTACTTGATCCCCTATTTATTTCTTGAAAAATAAGATCACTTGATCTTACCTGATTTTCTACATTTCTATCTATTCTATTATCAACAAAAAAATTACTTGTCAAAACCTTATTTTTATCCTTATTGTATAAATAATTTCCTTCACCATTTAAAAGAAATATCTCATCTTTTTCACCTAGGGAAATATCCGTAAATATTTCTTCAATACCTGCAAAAGAAAAATCAATCGCTGCAAATCCAGTACCATTTTTTAGAGGTACCTTTTTAATGGCTGAGATAACAATTTCATTATTACCTAGTTCAATATAAGGTTCAGAAAATGCTATTTCTCTAGAATTCATCATTTTACCATACCAAGGTCTCTTTTCTGCATCAAAACTTTTATCCGATACATATCCTGTAGAATCCATAAAAAAGTTAGTCTTAATATTTCCGACCCATGCCAAATGAAAATATTCATTGATATCTTTTACATTCTGAATCTCTCTTAAAGCAGGGAAATAATTATTACTTTTTATATCTTCATACTCATTAACACTTTCAAGATATTTTAAGACTGTAGTGTTCTTTGCTAGATACTCAGTTATCATACTTGATGTATCGAATATATCTGTAATCTTCTCCCCAATAGCTACAGCTTTTTCATGACTAGCTATTTTTGTATTCTCAATATTTTGAGTCCTTATTGTTAGATTAAAAACTAAGTTTGTAAGTAAACAAAGAAAAATTAATCCAAAGGATATTAATAGTCTTATTTTTCGATCACTGCTCTTATGTATCAATAATCTCCCCTCCGTATGTATAGTATATAATATTTATAACTACATAAAAATAGAATTTTTTCAGAATATTAAGTATTTCTTCCATTCAAATATCCCCCTATAAATGGTATAATCATCCTATCGGTGTTAAAAAGGTAAATTACAGGAGGAGAAAATGGAAAATATAAAATTGAATACACCTAATTACATAAAAAAAAATGACTTACTTAAGCTGATTGCAATAATAACAATGGTTATCGATCATATGGGATATATGGGGATAATACCTCAAGAACATTATTACTTATCAAGAACCATAGGAAGAATAGCCTTTCCCATATTTGCATATTACATAGCTTTAGGTTTTCAAAGAACTTCAAATCTTAAAAAATATATTAGTAGAATTGCTGGATTTGCACTAATTTCACAAATTCCATATTCATTTTTCAACCCAGAATTAGAATTTCATCCACTACATCTAAACATTATGTTTACATTGCTAATAGGATTGATTGCACTACTTTTTCTTGAAAGGCTTATAAGCAGTTTTAAGGAGTTTAACAGTTATCACCACGCGAATAATCTATTATCCTTATTAGTATATTTTATTCTTACTATCTTAGCAGTTTTATCACCAGAAATAATAAAGACAGGAGCACATTTAAATGGTATAAATCTTCACTTAGATTATGGAAGCTATGGTGTCCTTTTAATGATATCCTTCTATTTATTTAAGAATTCTAAAATAGCAACTGTAGTATCATTTATACTTATTTCAATAATTGGAACTTATATTTCTGCCTACAACCATATACTGACCATTAATGGCGGAAATATAATCAATGCTTTCACAAATGAATATTATTTGAAACAGTACTTTTACTCAAGAAAACACATTTCAAGTTTATCCGGTTTTTGGTTCCAGTCTAGAAGTATTTTAGGACTACTATTTATTTTATTATCAGATATTTGGAATTCCATAGATTTTAGAATGAATAAATACCTAGCTTATCTATTCTATCCAGTGCATATTATTTTACTTATTATAATAGTAAAGGTTCTTTAGGACATCCTAAAGAACCTTTATTTTCTCTATAACATAATATTTTTCAAACAATCATGAAAAACAAAAATATTGTATTTTTGATAAAACTCTAGAATTTCACAAAATATAAAAGCTTTGGAATAGAAAACTATTCTGTCTTTCATTTCCTTATATATATCATATTTCTCAATCAATATTTCTAAGAATTTTTCTCCGTAGCCGTACTTACTACATAACATTCCAATATCAATGGCTGGATCTCCAAATGACATTTCTGCAAAATCAACTATACCAATAAGCTTATCCTCCTGATATATGACATTAGCAGAAACCATATCACCATGAATGACCTTAGAATCAATTATATCCTCATCATATCCTTGTAAAAAATCATCAAATAATTTTACTACTTCATTTTGTACACTTAAGTCAAGCAAATCAAAAATTTCCCTTTGAACTCGCTCATAAACATTTATCCAGTACTCCTTATTGTAAACTGTCTTAAAAACTATTTTGTCCTTTTCAACACTGTGTATTTCCTCTAAAAAATTACGAAGCTGCACAACTATTCTTTCTTTATTCTCCAAAGCTTCAAATACTTCCTTGCTAAGTACTTCACCTATTATCATTTCATAATACATAAATGGGGTTGGTTCTATTTCATATCCAATCAAATTAGGAACTTGCAAAGTGTTGACACTTGATACTGCTTTGAGATTATTTATTTCTGTCATAAATTTTTCTGTACTAAAATCATCCTTTGGAAATCTAAATATCATATCTCCATTTACAATACATACGATATTATTTTCACCCATAATATTTATTGAAAAAGACTCCACCTTAATTTCTGGACATTTTTCATTTATTACTTTTAAAAAATCTATTTTTTTCATTTAAATCACATTCCTTTTACTAAATAAGTAAAATTCTCAATTAAGAAAAGAGCATAGGTGAAAAAATCCCCTATACTCCTTTACTCTATTCTTTACATCTGTACCAGTAATTATATTCTTCTTTAAAGCCCATGTTCATATAAAACTCATAAGCCTTGGTATTTGACATTGATACCTGAAGATATGCCTTATCAAGATTCTTCAATCTACCATAGTCTAGTATACCTTCCATCATTGTTTTTCCAAAGCCTTTTTCTCTTTGCTTCTCGTCAACAACTAAATTATATATACCAAAGAAATCATCTTCAATAATTCCTACTGCTGCTGAAATTATTTCTCCATTATTATCTTTTAAAGAGAAATATTTTGCCTTCTCACCAACATTGCTTAACATTCTATACATTATCTCAGTTTCTTTTTCATTCAAATGAAAATTCTTTGCCATAAAGTCAGACCAATGATCATCACTAATAGTATCAACAACTATATTTTTTTCTCTTTGTAAGTACTCAGATTCATCAATATCAAGAGTAAGTACTGAGTTGATATGCTTCTTTTCATATCCCCTCTTCTCTAAATAATCATCTAAATATTTGTCAGAGACATGTTCATTAATTCTAAACATAGTTCTAATATTTCTTTCCTTATAGTAGTTCTCACAAAATGCTACCTTTTCTTCAAAAGTTTTAGTTCCACCGTACATTGCTATAACAGAGTTACATCTCTTTGTGAAACCATCTGAATATCTTATAACCCATCCATCATAGAGCTTTTGATATAGGGCAGGCCAAGCATTTAAAGTCATTTCTTCAATTCTTCTTACAATCATGTCAACCTCCATATTGAACAAGCTAGTTCAATTCTTTTAAAATATTACAATCAATTTATTTGTCATCAAAAAAATGCGCCAATCGTTCTATATTTTCTTTATTAAGCTTAAACTTATTTTCCCTAATTCCAGCTACTTTCTTCATAATTATTTTCTCAAAAAAACCTAGTCTTTCATAATCAATTTCATAACCAAAATATTCTTTCACAATAGCTTTCTCCCTAAGACTCTCAGGAAAAGCTCCATTAAATTGCTCTTCATACTTATCTTCCATAGCACAACAAAGGAATAATCCAACATTTTTCCTAAGTAAAGTATCTAGATTATTACTGCAAAATTTCTGAACAGATTCCTGGATACTTCCCTTATGAATAGATCCTCCAATGATAACATTATTATATGAATCAACATTAGTCAAATTAATCTTTTCTATATTAATAAGGTCAGTATTATCACCTAGGATATTCCTAATAAGATATGCTACTTTTTCAGTACAACCATGTCTACTTGCATAAACCACTATACTTTTCAAGGATATTCCTCCTCTCAACAAAATATGTCCCTATAAGAAGATATATACCCTATATAAAAACTTCTATTCTGTATACTCCTAAAATAATGTCATCAATTGAGTGATTATAAGGAGAATTCCCAATCCTATATCAAGTCTTGCAAATTTACCACCCATACTTCTATCTAGGGGTTTAAAGATTATAAAGTAAATTGCAAGTCCAAACATAATCAGTTTATGAACTATCTCATAGGCTTTAAAACTGGCACCTTGAACTAGCATTAAGGCTGAGAATGTCACGAGGAATATAATTATCATTAATAAAGGATTGTTCCAATCAACCTTCATTTCCTTATCAGATATTATATCAGCACTCAAATTGCTGTATAAGCTATTTCTGATTTCCTCTAGACCTTCATATCCATATATGGTAATCTTTCTTCTACCCTCTTTAATTGTAATCATTTCTGTATTACCATCTTTTCTTCTAATCTTAACATCAGATATTGACTCAAAATATATAAATCTTCTGTGCTTGCCCATTACCCTCCTTAAACCTAAATCATCTAATTCTAGATATGCTTTTCTAAGTTTTTTAAATATAATGAAGGCAATGACAAGATATTCTAGCCCAATAAATGCAACTATAACACCTGCAAGCTTCATATAATCATTATATGGTATTCCTTTGTCCATAATGAGGGGATAAGCCATAATCATTACCCCAGTGAGAATAAATAAAATAAGAAGATTTATCTTTCTCTTAGTTATGTATTTTTCCTTGAAAACAAATCTATTGTTGTTCAAACTTTCCATGTGTAACCTCCTATAAAATAATTTCATATATTATACATTAAAAGTATTATAAAATTATTAACTTTTTCCCTAATAATAAACATTTAACTAAGAAATTCTTCCCATTTTGAATTTTTCTCTTGATTTAATGGTATATTTAAAATATACTTTGTAAGTTAGGTTAAATTAAATAATGAAATATTATAAGAAATTGCCCATTTACCTTTTGTATATCTTAATGATAATGTAGTTTAGATTGCTGAAACACTTCTGTAATTCGTCGGTGGTAAGAGTATACCAAGCAATTTCTCATATATAAATACATTTATAGAAAGGAAATTATATGAAATTTAGTGAGTTAAATGTATCACAAAATATCAAAGATGCCATTGCCAAGATGGAATTTGATACGATGACCCAGATTCAAAGAGAATCTATCCCTTTTCTTTTAGAGGGGAAGGACCTGATTGGACAGTCACAGACTGGTTCAGGTAAAACCTTGGCATTTGCAATACCAACAGTTGAGAAAATCGACCTAAAAAACAATACTCCACAAGCCTTAATCATGTGTCCAACAAGAGAACTTGCATTACAGGTTAGTGAAGAATTCAAGAAATTAGCTCGTTTCCAACGTAGATTAAAGATAGCAACAGTTTATGGTGGAGAATCCATCGTTAAACAAATTAGAGAACTTAAAAGAGGTAGCCACATTGTAGTTGGTACACCTGGTAGACTTATTGACCACATTAACAGAAAGACATTTAAGCCAGAAACAGTAAGTACTGTTATACTTGACGAAGCAGATGAAATGCTTAACATGGGTTTCAGAGAAGACATTGAGAGCATATTAAATGTAACAAATCCTGAAAGACAGACTATTCTTTTCTCAGCTACAATGCCAGATAGAATTCTTGACATTGCTAACAAATATCAAGACAATCCTGTTAAAGTTAAAATATCTAGAAAAACAGTTACTACTGATTCTATTGACCAATTCTACTTCAATATCAAAAGACAATTTAAATTTGATCTATTAAATAGACTAATTGAATGCAGCGAATCCAAACTTTCTCTAATATTCTGTAATACTAAAAGACAAGTTGACATTCTTGCTGATATGTTATTGTCAAACGGATATAACTGTAATAGAATTCACGGCGATATGAAACAGTCCCTTAGATTAAAAGTTTTATCTGATTTTAACCAAGGTAAAATCAATATTCTAATCGCAACAGATGTTGCTGCAAGGGGTATTGACATTAATGATATCGATGTTGTTTACAATTACGATATTCCTGAAAATGAAGAAAACTACGTTCATAGAATTGGTAGAACAGGTAGAGCAGGTAGAAAAGGAACTTCTTATTCATTCATTACCAAATCTGATGGATATAATCTTAAGAAGATTGAAAGATATATCAAGAAAAAGATTACTAAAGGGGAAATTCCTTCAGTTGATGATATTAACCAAAAGAAAATTAATCAATTTATAGAAAATCTTCACCCTAAATTTGATAACGCTAAACTTGAGAAGTATAAAACTATCATTTCAGAAAACTTCCAAGACTATCCTTTAGAGGACGTGGCAGCTCTTCTTCTAAGCATGCATCTTAAACTTGAGAAAGACAATGGCAAATCAATGACTTTCAATTCAAGAGACTCAAAAGAGCCAAGAGGAGCAGGAAGAAAATCTGGCAGAAACCAAAGAGATGGAAATAGAGATAGTAACTCAGATAGAATCTATCTTAATGTTGGATACAAGCAAAAAATTGATGCTAAGAAAATTCTTAGATTCCTTATCGACAATTCAAAGATTAGCTTTGAAAAAATCGGTAAGATTGATATATACGAGAAATTCACATTCGTTAACATTCCAGAGCAGTATTCTAAAACAGTTGTTAAGAAGACTAACAACCAGAAACTTGATGGAAATAAAGTTAGGGTTGAATTATCTAGAAAGAAAAAGTAAATACTAGCAGATAGTAGTTAGTTGATAGTGGATAAAAACTTAAAAAATCCGTATTTTTCAAAATGAAAAATACGGATTTTTTTAATGTCCACTAAACACTATCAAGTAACTACTTCTATTCTCCTATAGAACCATAACCCCTCTGTATTCCAGTAAGGCCTGTTCTTACTATTTCTATTATTCCAAAAGGTTTTAGCATTTCTAAAAGACCTGATATCTTATTACTATCCCCTGTCATCTCTACTACAACACTTTCTGATGATACATCTACTACATTCCCTCTAAAAATATTTGCAATGTCAATGATACTTGATCTATCCTCAACACCTGCACCTACTTTTATCATTACCAGTTCCCTGTAAATTGAACGATCACCTTCAAGTCTTACTACTTTAATTACAGGTACTAATTTGTTTAACTGCTTTCTAATTTGCTCTAGGGTACTTTCATCTTCTAATACGGATATTGTCATCCTAGATATCTTAGGATTTTCTGTTGTTCCAACGGAAAGACTGTCAATATTGTACCCTCTTCTGGTAAATAGTCCAGCGATTCTACTTAGTACACCGGAATTATTTTCTACTAATACAGACAAAACATGTTTTTTCATTTCTTCACATCCTTATATGGTACTCCAGATATCTGGGTCAACTACACATTCTACAAGCCACTTATCATCAGATTTAATAGCTTTTTCTATTACACTATCGAATTCTTCCATACTAGATGGTCTACACTTTTTCATACCATAAGCCTCTGCTATAAGTCCAAAATCTGGATTATTCATTAAGTCAATTCCGTAGTATACACCTTTACCTACATGGATATCTTGAAGCTCCCTTACCATACCTAATCTTCCATTGTTAATTAGAAGTACTACCATTCCACCTTTTACATTTGCCAAAGTCCCAAGCTCACCTAGTGACATTTGAAGTCCACCGTCACCTAATACACACACTACTTTTCCTTCAGGATTTGCAACCTTTGCCCCGATTGCAGCCGGAAGTGAGTAGCCCATTGTTCCAAGTCCACCTGAAGTAAAAAACTTCATATTGTCTTTTATTACAATATTTCTTGCAGCCCATATTTGATTTTGTCCTACATCAGCAGTCACAACTGCATTTCCATCTAAATATTTAGAAAGGGTTAAAATAGCTTCCCTTGGATTTAAATAACCTTCCTTCATATCATCATTTGATGGTTTTTCTTCAATTCCCTTTATTTCTTCCTTCCACGGTGCAATATCAACAGGCTTTATTTCCTTGTTAAGTCTGGAAAGAATATTATTTGCATCTCCAACCAAAGGTATTGTTGATTCTACAATTTTTCCTACCTCAGCTGGATCAATGTCTATATGAATAATATCTGGCATTTCATCAAGAATTCTATTACCAATCGTAGCCCTGTCTCCCAGTCTTGTACCAACAACTACTATTAAATCAGCCCTTGATATTACTTCATTGGCTTTTTTGTGACCATGAGAACCTAACATCCCTATATATGATTCACAATTAGTTTCGACACATCCTATACCCATAAGGGTATGGACCACAGGAATACCTGATTTTTTAACAAATATTCTTAGCTCTTCACATGCTCCACTGGAAATAATACCACCACCTGCACAGATTACTGGACGTTTTGCACTTTTAATTTTTCTAAGAGCTCTCTTAATTTGTCCAATATGTCCCTTTACAGTAGGCTTGTATCCTGGTATATCCATTTCATTACTTAACTTTTTCTTGGCTTTCAATCTTTGTAAATCCACAGGAATATCAATAAGAACGGGCCCTTTACGTCCAGTATTAGCAATATAAAAGGCTTCTCTTATAATCCTTGGGATATCATCTGGATCCTTAACAAGATAATTATGCTTAGTAAATGGTTCTGTTGAACCGACTACATCAGCCTCTTGAAAAACATCCTTTCCAATACTTTCAGAACCAACTTGACCAGTTATAACTACCATAGGGATCGAATCCATATATGCAGTAGCAATACCTGTAATTAAGTTTGTTGCACCTGGTCCAGAAGTTGCCATACAGACACCTACTTTACCAGAAGATCTTGAGTAGCCGCTTGCACTATGGGCAGCAGCCTGTTCATGTCTAACTAGGACATGATTTATTTTAGATTTTCTTAAAGATTCATAGAGGGGTACTACAGCTCCCCCTGGATATCCAAAGACCGTATCAACATTTTCCTTTATTAACGATTCTACAATTGTATCCGATATGTACATATGCTCACCCACTTTTTAAGATATTTAAGTGGTATTGTATTAAAAAAAAGACAATTAGTCAACACGTTTTTCTGAATTAAGTAAATATTTTGAATATTTAAAAATAAAGTGTTATCAAGCTTTTCCACTATTTTAAATAGGAAATTGTTTTCATAGAAATATATTAAAACATCCTCATATATTCTATTGAATAAGAGGTTTTTTAGTAGTATAATATGAAGGTTGAAAAAATTTAGATAAGGAAGTTATTATAATGAATAGAAAAGACATAATTAACATCGGTGTCATCGCACACGTTGATGCCGGCAAATCCACTTTAGTTGATGCACTTCTATCACAAAGTGGCGTTTTCAGGGAAAATGAGGCTGTCGTGGACTGTGTAATGGACAGTAATGACCTTGAAAGGGAAAGGGGTATCACTATATACTCTAAGAACTGTGCTATCGAGCACAATGGCATAAAAATTAACATTGTTGATACGCCAGGTCATGCTGACTTCTCATCAGAAGTAGAAAGAATCATAAAAACTGTTGATACAGTTATATTACTTGTTGATTCAAGTGAAGGTCCAATGCCACAGACACGTTTCGTTCTTGAAAAATCTCTGGAAATAGGTCTTAACCCTATTCTTTTTATTAATAAGATTGACAAGAAGGATCAGAGAGCAGAAGAAGTTGTTGATATGACTTTTGACCTTTTCGTTGAGTTAAACGGAACAGAAGAACAATGTGACTTCCCAATTATTTACGGAGTTGCAAAAGAAGGTATTGCTAAGTACGAAGTTGAAGACGAAAGTGATGATCTTACACCACTTTTCGAAACTATCGTAAAACATGTTAAGCCATACGAGAATCTTGATGATGAAAATCTTCAGCTTCAAATCTCAGCACTTGGATATGACGATTATATTGGTAGACTTGGTATCGGCCGTGTTACTAAGGGTGTTATAAAGCAAGGACAATCTGTTTCTGTATATAGAAGAGATGGACAATTAACAAGAGCAAGAATAGCTAAACTGTTTGTTCAAGAAGGACTAAACAGAATAGAAGTTAAAGAAGCTTACAGTGGTGACATTGTAACTATCGCTGGTATTTCTGATATTTCAATCGGAGAAACAATCGGTGTAGAAGGAAATGTTGAGCCACTTGAAATGATTAAAATTGAAGAGCCTACACTTTCTATGAATTTCCTTGTAAACGACTCTCCTCTTTGCGGTAAAAGCGGAAAGTTCCTTACTAACAGACATTTAAAGGAAAGATTAGAAAGAGAGCTTGAGTCTAACGTTGGTCTTAGAGTTGAAGAACTTGAGAACAAAGATGGATTTAAAGTATCAGGCCGTGGTGAGCTTCACCTTTCAGTTCTTATAGAGAACATGAGAAGAGAAGGATACGAATTAGGAGTATCTCCACCGCAAGTTCTTTTCAAAGAAGAAGAAGGTGAAAGAAGAGAGCCATATGAGAGAGTAATAGCTACAATGCCAGATCACTTCTCAGGTACTATCATCTCAAGCCTTAACCTTAGAAAAGGTATCATGGAAAAAATGGAATCTGATAGTGGATATACAAAGGTAGAATACCTAGTACCTACTAGAGGACTTCTTGGATATAGAAGTGACTTTATAAATGAAACAAGAGGAGAAGGTGTTCTTGTAAGAGCCTTCGAAAAATATGATTCTTACTGTGGAGAAATTCCAAAGAGAAAGAACGGAGTACTTATCTCACAATGTGGAGGATCTACAATGGCTTACTCACTATTCAACCTTAGTGAAAGAGCAGAAATGCTAGTTGGACCAGGAAAAGACACATACGAAGGTATGATCATCGGAATCAACAGCCGTAAAGAAGACATGGTAGTAAACCCATGTAAAAACAAAAAACTTACAAACGTAAGAGCATCAGGTTCAGACGATGCAATCAAACTAAACAATCCAAAGCAGTTCACACTAGAAGAAGCTCTAGTATTTATTGCAGCAGATGAGCTAGTTGAAATCACTCCAGAAGACATCAGAATCAGAAAACTGGTTCTTGGTTCTGAAGATAGAGCTAAGTATAATAAGAGAATGAATATGGGATTATTATAATTGAAAGAGCAGCCTAATCAGCTGCTCTTTTGTCTAGTGCTGTTTTCTTTGTGAAAACTCGCGTCTAGTGATCAAGTTTCTTGATCGTCTAGTGTAAGATATAGAAATACATTAATCTTACGTCTAGAGTATTACAGTGGTAATACGACCAATGTTATTTTCCTAAGGGAAAATTGAAATTAAAGTAAGAAAAAGACACACTATAAATCTATAGTTGAACAATAGATTTATAGTGTGTCTTTATTTATATATTTTTTAAGACTTTAAAAGATACCTAATCTCTTAATCTTTTATATTTATACGATTAAAAGTTTCCCTAAGGAAAGTATCGTAGGACGGTTTACAGTCAGTAAACTATTAGACGAAAGATTATGCTTTGTTAAATCTTACACTAGACTTTTAAGGAACTTGAAAATTAGACGCGAGTTTTCACAAAGAAAACAGCACTAGACTACTCAATAACAACCTCCGCCCCCTGAGGAGTATACTTCCACAAAAACTCAATAACATCATTATCAAGCATTACACATCCCCTTGTATAGGGTACATCTTTTCCTCCGCCATGGATACCAACTGTTCCTCCCAGTTTTGTGTTCCATAGGGGTGTTTTTTTATTTTCATTGGCAGTGACTATTTGATTATATTCTTTTTCTGTTATAAATCCTTTCTCAAAGCCTCTTTTAGCATCTTCTATACCTGGATAAGAAAGGCCCATAAAAAGTTTGTAATTCTTACTGTGATGCTTCTCACATATATAGAATGTTCCTTCAGGTGTCATATAATCCCCTTCAACTTCTTTTGTACCTTCTTTTTGACTTCTTCCCATTGCGGCTTTATATTTCCCTACTAATTTATCATCCCCATAAAATCTTAAAATCTTTTCATCTTTATTTACATTTATTTTAAAGGTTTTATAAGTATCAATGTCTTTTATATTTTTCTCAATAAGGGCTTCTTCATTGATATCATTTTCAATTTTAGTATGTAAAGCCTCCATTAATATACTATTAAAGGATACTAGTTTTACCAGATCATTAGGTACTATGGAGCTGGTATTTTCCTCAGATAGATTAATAGATTCCGAGTCTTGTGCAAATGAAATACTTGAAATAATAAGAATTACTGATATGATTGCTGCGATTTTTTTCATTTATATCTCTCCTTTCATATAACATTATACTATAAATTATTAAAACCACTTCAAATTAATAAATCTGAAGTGGTTTTAGTAAAATATTCATCTAATATTTATAATCTAGAATCCCCCAAATAGGGATAATAATACTCCGGCTGATACTGCGGATCCAATAACACCTGCAACGTTTGGTCCCATTGCATGCATCAGTAAGAAGTTGGCTGGATTTTCCTTCTGACCTACAACTTGAGATACCCTCGCTGCCATCGGTACTGCAGATACTCCTGCCGATCCGATTAGTGGGTTAATCTTTCCTCCTGTAACCTTACACATTACTTTTGCAAGTAATACTCCTGTTCCTGTTCCGATACCAAATGCAACGATTCCTAGTGCTAGGATTGCTACTGTTCTGATATCAAGGAAGGCCTCAGCTGTTGCTGTCGCTCCAACTGATATTCCAAGGAATATTGTGATTATGTTCATTAGGGCATTTGTAGCTGTATCTGTAAGTCTTCCAACTACTCCTGACTCCTTGAACAGGTTACCAAGCATTAACATACCGATTAGTGTTGCTGCTGCAGGTACTATTAATGATACTACTAATGCAACTACTATCGGGAATATAATTTTTTCTCTTTGAGTTACT
>JAOARG010000051.1 GCA_025210655.1 Bacillota bacterium | reverse complement strand
TTTCTTATCCTGCTAAAGTAAATCCATTCTAGATCAAAGCTCTCCGGAAGGATTCACTTGTGAATTATGGTCCTATTAAAAGACCCTAGATACAACTGATTTTCTCCGTATAGAGATGCCCCATCAACAAATTAGTTTTACTAAGAAGTCAAAGTTTTTAATGCCCTTCCCATTCTCCTATTCCCCTTCAAAGCCCCCGCTTTGAAATTCCCCTATTCCCCTAAAACCCAAACACCGTTTGCTTTAGCAAACTCACCACCACAAGCCATCCGGCGAGTAAACCACCTTTTTCCATACGGGAAAAAACACCACCTACAAACAATATTCATTTGTTTGTAACCGTTATTTGTTATATAATATTAAGGTAATATGACAGAAATATATGGGGTTGTAAAAATATTCTAAGAAAAAGTGTTATGGAGTGAATTTATGCAAAATTATAGGATATTAGTAACAGAGGATTCTAAAACTACATCAGATTTGATCAGGCTACACCTGACAAACAAAAATTATGTTGTTGATGCTGCTTATAATAGCAGTGAAGCCCTAGAATTAATTAAAGAATATGAGTATGACCTGATTATCCTGGATATACTGTTACCTGATTTTAATGGTTATGAGCTATGTGAAAAAATTAGACAATCTATATATTGTCCAATAATTATAGTAAGTTCTATTGGAGATCAGGAAAGTATCTTGAAAGCACTTTCAATTGGTGCTGATGACTATATTACAAAGCCATTCAATGTAAAAGAAATCGAAGCAAGAATTGCTGCAAATATAAGACGTAACGTAATATACAAGTCCAGTCATAAAGATAACAGTGGCAAGCCTATTTCCATTAGGGACATGATTCTTGATAATAAGAAGCACTCCCTAAGCTATAAAGATAAAACAGTTCAATTAACAATCACAGAGTACAATTTGTTAATGAACCTATATAGAGGAAAAGGTGTCCCTAAAAATTATGAAACACTATATGAAGAAACTTGGGGCGTTAAATATCTTGATGATATAAAATCACTAAAGGTACATATAAGTAATCTTAGAAAAAAAATAAAAGCTTTAGGTTACCCAACTGAAGTTATTGAAAATATTAGGGGTCGTGGGTATATTTTGAATTTAGACTAGAAATCTAATTTGAGGCAGTCGGGTGACTGCCTCAAATTTTTTTTCTATTATTTAGCTTTTGCCTCACAATATATACATCTATAAACTCTATTATCTCTATCAGTTAATTTAAAAGTATGATTTATTTCTTGTTCTATGGAAGTAATACATCTTGGATTTGTACACTTGATCACATTTGTTAGGTTTTCAGGTAGTTCTGGGTGGAATTTTTTAATTCTTTTGTCGTTCTTTATTACATTGATTGTTATATCTGGATTCACATATCCTAAGATGTCTAAATCTATTTCCATTTCTGAATCTATTTTGATAATATCTTTTTTTCCAGTTTTTTCGCTACATGCATTTTTAATTAGTGCAGTTGAGCAGTCTAGGGACTCTAGGTTGAGTAGATAATAAATTTCCATGCCTTGTCCTGCTTTAATATGATCGATTACGATACCGTTTCTTATTGAATCTATATTCATATTATTTTACCTCCAAAAGATTTAGTATTAGGGCCATTCTTATATACTTACCGCAAAGTACTTGGTCAAAGTAGCATGCTCTTGGATCCTTGTCTACTTGGATTGAAATTTCATTTACCCTTGGTAGTGGGTGCATGATACATAAATCCTTCTTTGCATTTTGAAGTTTTTCCATATTTAAAATGTAGCTATCCTTAAGTCTTACATAGTCTGTTTCATTGAAGAAACGTTCTTTTTGAACCCTTGTCATGTATAGAATATCAAGTTCAGGCATAACTTCTTCTAGGCTAGTAGTTACAGTATATTTGATACCTTTTTTATCTAGTATGTCATGGATAATGTATTCAGGTACTGTAAGTTCTTCAGGTGATATTAGTACAAAGTGTACATTTTTATATCTTGAAAGGGCGTGGATAAGGGAGTGTACTGTCCTTCCAAACTTCAAGTCTCCACAAAGTCCAACTGTTATGTTGTCAAAACGACCTTTTTCCCTGTGTATTGTTAATAGGTCTGTTAGTGTTTGAGTAGGGTGATTGTGGCCACCGTCCCCAGCATTGATTAGGGGTACTGCTGTATTCATTGAAGCAATTGTTGGAGCACCTTCCTTAGGATGACGCATTGCTATGATATCAGCATAGCATCCTACTGTTCTAACTGTGTCTGAAACACTTTCTCCCTTTGCAGCAGAACTACTTCCTGCATTTGAAAATCCTATTACATTTCCACCAAGTTCCATCATTGCTGCTTCAAAACTTAGTCTTGTTCTTGTGGATGATTCAAAGAAAAGGGTAGCAAGTTTTTTACCTTTACATTTCTCACTATATTTTGCTGGGTTGTCAATAATGTCATTTGCAGTTTCTATTAGACCGTCAATTTCCTTAGTAGATAAGTCGATAATATCAATTAAACTTCTCATAATTATATATTCCTCCAATTCTCATCATTAGGCTTATTCCTAAATGCTATTAATCTATTTATATCTTCGTGTTTAATGTAACCTTCTTTTGCTGCAACTTCTGCTACTGCATCGAAGTTCGAAAGACTGATGTTTTTAACATTTTCCTCTTTCATTCTATCAAGGCCTTTTTTCATGCCGTATGTGAAGATACTTACTATTCCCAGTACTTCAGCTCCAGCTTCCCTAAGTACGTTTACTACTTCAAGTACACTTCCAGCTGTAGAAATCAAATCTTCAACAACTACGACTCTTTGACCTTTTTCAAGTTTTCCTTCAATTTGATTAGTTCTTCCATGATCTTTTTTACCTGATCTCACATATCCCATTGGAAGGTCTAGCATATGGGCTGTTATTGCAGCATGTGCTATGCCTGCTGTACTAGTTCCCATAAGGACTTGACACAGTGGGTATTCTCTTTTGATTGTTTCAGCAAGGGCTGTTTCAATATTTGTTCTTACTTTAGGTGATGTAAGGGTTAAGCGGTTATCGCAGTATATTGGACTTTTGATTCCACTTGCCCATGTAAATGGGTCTTCAGGTCTTAGGAAGACCGCTCCTATTGATAAGAGATCTTTTGCGATTATTTTTTCCATTTTACTCCTCCTATTCTGATTATAACTTCGTCATTAATCTGTTAAGCAATATATTGAAAGATTCAATATATGTTAAGCAGGTGTGACCACCGTTGAGCATCCATATTCATGGACGTGAAGCGGCATTTTAACAAATGCTGTACATGGAAACCTTGCTATGCAAGCTAATTTTAAAGAAAGTTTACGAAGTAAAGTAACCATGTACGGTAATTTTATAAATTACTGCTTAACAATGAGTTTTAAAACTCATCGCTTAACGGGAATGTAATGACCGCTTAACGTTATGATTTATCATAATGCTACACGTAACTATTGTTACATGCCTCCAAGAAATTCATTCACACATTTTCTATAAGCCTCTAGAGGATTTTCAGCCCCTGTTATTGAACGTCCTACTACTATATAGTCAGAGCCCAGTTCTTTAGCTTTCTTAGGTGTTGTAACCCTTACTTGGTCACCTTTGTCTCCACCTGCGAATCTGATACCTGGTGTAATGGTTAAGAAGTTTTCCCCACATACTTCCTTAACTTTTCTTGCTTCAAGGGGAGAGCATACTACCCCGTCAAGTCCAGCTTCTTTAGTTTTAGAAGCATAATGCATTACAGTTTCATCTAGAGATTTTTCTATAAGTAGGTCTTCTTTCATTGTTTCTTCACTGGTTGAAGTGAGCTGAGTTACTGCAATGAGTAGACCTCTTTGCCCACTTTCTTTTGTAAAACCTTCAAGAGCTGCTTTCATCATAGGTGTTGTACCTGATGCATGGATATTGCATAAATCTACATCAAGATTCGAAAGAACTGATAATGACTTTTTCACTGTGTTTGGAATGTCATGTAGTTTTAAGTCTAGGAAAATTTTATGGCCCCTATCCTTTAGCTCCCTTACTATTTGTGGACCTTCTGAGTAGTAAAGTTCCATTCCTATTTTAAGGAAGGGTCTTTCCTTCTCAAACTTCTCTATGAAGTTCATCAAAGCCTTTTTGCTACTGAAGTCACATGCGATTATTACATCTTTACTCATCTATGAGCACCTCCTATAATATTTTCAAGTTTATCTATATTGTATTTCTTCATAACTCTTGGTAAGTCTTCGATAATTTTTTTACATATATATGGATCAACTAAGTTTGCGGCACCTATTTGAACCCCAGTGGCACCAGCCATAATCATTTCGATTACATCCTCAGCAGATGATACACCTCCCATGCCAATAATAGGTATATCTACTGCCTCATAAACTTGGTAGACCATTCTAAGAGCTACTGGGAATATTGCGCTACCAGAAAAGCCTCCCATTTTATTTGCTATGACTGGAGCCTTACTCTTTAAATCAATTCTCATTCCAAGAAGGGTATTTATTAGGCTTATTCCATCGGCTCCTGCATCTTCGCAGGCTATAGCTATTTCAGCTATATTAGCAACATTCGGACTTAGCTTCATATATACAGGTTTTCTTGTTACTTCTTTTACTGCCCTAGTTATTTCAGCTGCTGATTCAGGAGTAGTACCAAAGCTCATTCCACCTTTTTTGACATTTGGACAGGATATGTTTACTTCAATGATTCCAACCTGTTCTTCCTTATCTATAAGCTTACAGCAGTGAACATATTCTTCTTTAGAGAAACCACTGATATTTGCTATTACAGGTTTATAGAAACATTCTTTTAGTTTTGGAAGTTCCTCCTTTATTACCTTATCTATGCCTGGATTTTGTAATCCTACTGAATTAATCATTCCACCCATACATTCTGCAATTCTTGGTGTAGGGTTTCCAAAGCGGGGATCTTTTGTTGTACCTTTGAAGGAGAATGATCCAAGGATATTTATATTGTAGAGTTCTGCGTATTCATATCCATAACCGAATGTTCCACTGGCTGGTATAATTGGATTGTCCATATCTATTCCAGACAAGGATATTTTTGTACTTACCATATGATTTCCTCCTTTTCAAGAACAGGTCCTTCTTTGCATATTCTTTTACTTTCATATTTTGTTTCACATGAGCATCCCATACAAGCTCCAAAGCCACATCCCATTCTTTCTTCAAAACTAAGCTGACCTTCTGTATGGGTATTTTCAGAAATTGCTTTAAGCATTGCTTCTGGCCCACAGGTGTAAAAGTATGTGTATTCACTATTTCCTTTTATAGCATCTATGACAAATCCCTTTGTTCCTAAGGAACCATCTTCAGTAGCTACAAGGACCTTTGCGCCTATATTTTTAAATTCATCTATATAAAAGGATTCTTCCTTGTTTTTAAAGCCCAATACTACTAATGGGCTTTTTCCTTCTGAAATTAAGTCCTTAGTTAGTCTGAAAAGGGGCGGTATACCAACTCCACCACCAAGAAGTAGGGGTTTGTCACCAGCTTTACTAGTGTCATATCCATTTCCTAGACCAACTAGAATATCAAGTTGGTCAGATTTAGTCATTTGCCTTAGAATCTTTGTTCCTTTACCTACTACTTTGTATATGATTGTTATTGTTGAATCATCATAGTCGCATATTGATATTGGTCTTCTTAAGAAAAGTCCTTCAATTTTTATGTTTATAAATTGTCCAGATTTACTTATTGAAGATGTGTCGCCCTCAAGAATCATTTTATAAATGTTATCTGTAAGGGGAGTGTTAGATAATACTTTATATATTGATTGATTCAAATTTAGACCTCCTTTTCTGGTTTAAGATTTTTGCCTTGATAAGCTATTTTCCCAGAAGCCATAGTGAGAATACATTCTCCATAAACTTCTTTGTTCTCAAATGGTGTTGCTTTTCCCATACTTAGAAAATCCTCAGGATTTATCTTGTAGTTTTTTTCGAGGTCGAAAACTGTGAAATTCGCTACTTGACCGACCCCTAATGGATTACCTATTTTAAATCTTTTTCTAGGGTTTTCATGGAGTAGGTTTATTAATTTTTCAAGACTTACCAGTTCCTTTTTTACTAATTCTGTGTAAAGGATGGGAAAGGCTGTTTCAAGGCCAACAATTCCCATTGCACTATCCTTTAAGCCCTTAGATTTTTCCTCAGATGTGTGGGGTGCATGATCTGTGGCTATCATGTCTATGGTTCCATCCTTGATTCCTATTATTAGAGAAAGTCTGTCAAGTTCACTTCTAATAGGGGGATTCATCTTAAATCTACCTTCATCCTTCAGCATGTCATCATTCATTACTAGATAGTGTGGTGCTGTTTCACAGCTTACATCAAGACCTTCTAGCTTAGCTTGCCTTATTAGGTCAACACTTTCTTTTGTTGATACATGGCAGATATGATATTTGCATCCCGTTTCCCTGACTAGTTCCAAATCTCTTTCTATTTGCTTCCATTCACTTTCCGAGCATATGCCCCTGTGTTTATTTTCCGCTGCATAGTCCCCGGCATGAATATAGCCACCTCTTATAAGACTTTCATCTTCACAATGGGCGGCTAATACTTTTCCAAGCTGACTAATCTTAGTCATTGCTTCCTTCATTATTTTATTATTTTGAACGCCACGACCATCGTCGGAAAATCCACAAACATCATTTGCTAGGCCTTCATAGTTGGTAAGTTCTTCACCATTTTCACCAATAGTAATTGTTCCATAAGGAATGACTTCGATACAAGCATTTTTTCTTATCAATTCAAGTTGTATATCTAAATTTTCCCTTGAGTCTGGAGTCGGTGATAGATTTGGCATTGAGCAAACTGTAGTGTATCCACCACGGGCTGCTGCCATAGTACCTGATTTAATGGTTTCCTTACAAAAAAATCCCGGTTCTCTAAGATGTACGTGAACATCAAGGAAACCGGGAAATAAGAAACAATTGTCTAAATTAAAAATTATATTATCAGAAGAAGGGAAAAATTCTTTAGTTGAAATATCAGAAATAATATTATTATCAATAATTACATTAGATTTAATAAATTTATCATGAACAAATACGTAAACATTAGATAAGATATATTTCAATTGATTCAACTCCTTTCAAAGTAATAGCAATATATAACAAAACGAACTACAAAACACGAACGTTATTTGTAGGTGATTCACAAATTATCAGTAGTATAGCATGAGTGAAATTATGTGTCAAGGAAGATTATTGAAAAAAGTTCAGTAAAAATCAAACACTTGCTTTATTGAGAATTTTGTCAAATTTCCTTTGGTTAAAGTATTTTGAATCCTTTAAGACAAATGAAAAGTTTTTGGTAAAACGTTTACCGATTAAAGTGAAATATTTTTATTTTTTTTTCGAAATTTGATATTTTACAAATAATGTATTATGATGTTTTTGAGGATAAAAACACAATTCGGTTTGTCGGAAAGTAAGAAAATGATTGAAATTTACATTTTTAATATAAGAAATCTTCTTAGTAATTGAAGTGAATATATTAAAAATAAGAAATTTTGGTTGATACTTATTAGATGTCATTGGTAGTCCGGATGCAAAAATAAAAATTTTTGTCAGTAACCTGCCCTCCTGGGGTTGTCCCTTCCTTGAAAAAAATTGTTACACAACAGGAGGAAAAAATGAATAAGTTAACTGTTTTTTATGAAAATCCATTTTGGGTAGGTATTTTTGAAAGGGAAGAAGGTAAAAAATATCAAACTAGCCGGATAGTATTCGGTCCAGAGCCTAGGGATGTGGAAGTCTATGAGTTTGTTCTTAAGAACTATTCCAAGTTGAAATTTTCAAGACCGGTCAAATCTGAAGGAATAAAAGAGAAAAAAATTAATCCTAAAAGACTGCAAAGACAAGTCATGAAAGAGCAAAAAAAGCAGGGCATATCAACAAAGGCCCAAGATGCTATGAGACTGGAAAGGGAAGAGAACAAAAAAGAAAGAAAACACAAATCAAAAGATCAAAGGGAATTGGAAAAGAAACAGAGATTTGAGCAGAAACAGGCTAAGAAGAAAGAGAAGAAGAGAGGGCACTGAATGGATAGGGGCAGTATTTCACTGCCTCTGTCTAGTGCTCTTTCTTTGAAAATTCTGTCTGTATTAAAGGAAAATGAAGTGTAATATCTTTTTGCTTGTTTTAGGGTAATTAGGAGTATCTATTCCTCATTTTTTTTTGCGTTACAAAATCAATATATTTACATTAATACAAAAAAATAATAATAGATATCAGGAGATAGGTAATGAACTATAAAAAAATAATAGCACTGGCGCTATGTATAATATTAAGCTTGTTAGCGGTAGCTTGTGGAAGTAAGAGAGAGTTAAAAAGAGAAGAGAAAAAGCTAAAGGAATACTTAAAGGCGAAGTACAATGATGAGTTTGTCATCAATAAGCTCGATTATTATATACCTCAGATAGGTAATTTGATGATTAAAGGTACAGCATCACCAGAAAAAGATAAGGATATTGTATTTGAAATTATTTCATCATCACTTGATACAAAATCTAGTGATAAGTTTGGTGACGATTATAGAAATAATGGACATGTGGATCATTATTTAGATTATCTTTGGAGTAAAGAAATTAATATAGATTATTCAAATAGAATTGAAGAAGCAATACTAGAATCTTATGACTTTCTTTACGTGGATTTTCAGAGTGACGTGGATATATCCGGAAATATGTATTTGGGTTATACTCCTGAGTATTCTGATATTATTTCTGAGTATAGTAAGTTTTTTGAAATACGAGTTAATATTAAGTATAGAATGAATAATATTGAAAAAGAAAAAATGGAATCTATAGTTTTAGCTTTAATCAAGGTAATAAGACAAAATGAATTTAGCCATTATATGATTGATGTAAGTTTTAATGATGGTTATAAAAACTATGATTACAGTATATGGAAAGAAGATATAAGTAATATTACTGATGGTATCCAATTAGAAGAATTTTTAATAATAGATAATGAAGGAGAGTAATTATATGATTTCAGAAAATGAATATAGAATATTAAGTCAATTAACATATATAAATTATGAACGCAGTGTAGATGGAAAAACTAATATAGGAAGGACATTATCAGATATAAATATCGATAAACTATTTTATGATCAATCTGAAGGTAATTATTTACAATGGGAATCCGAAATAGACAAAATAAAAAATGATTGGAAAATAATAGAGTATCAAAACAATAACGAATCTAATGGTTTTGTTGGTGTAGCCTTTCAAAATGTAAATACAGATGAAATAGTAGTTGGTTTTTGATGAATTATATATTTTATATCAAGCATAGCATGAAATTGAGATAGGGAGGTTACTATGAAAATATCAAGGATTATAGCTATGTTACTTTGC
>JAOARG010000050.1 GCA_025210655.1 Bacillota bacterium | reverse complement strand
TTAGGGAAAAATACTGTTGTAGAAATGGGTAAATATAGTTTTAGCAGTATTTTTAATGAGCCTTATATTGGGGAAGGAACTTGTGATTTTCAGCTTGATATTAAGATGGATGGTAATATTATTGCGGATTTTATTATTGATCATAATGATACTGATTATACTGAAAAGCTCATTACCTTGGGTGAAGGTAAGTGGGATGATGGTGATGACAAGGTAAAGCTTGTTTTGAAGGATAACTCGGAAATTATTGATAGTAACTCTGATGATAATAATATTGAGCGAAAGATTATTTCTTGGAACTGGTATATAAGTGATACTAAGGGAAATTACATTCTTTTAAATAGTGTTCTTAGTCCTACTTGTAATTATGAGGTGGAGTTTGATTCAGATTATATATATAATTTTACGGATTCTAAGGGAAATGTAAGTAGTGAAGCTATTTTTAAACTTGAGGTAACTGATTCGGAAGGAAATACTGGTGAATCAATTCATAAAGTTGAGATAAGTGGAATAAAGAAAGAGCCTGTTAAACCAGTAGATGATAATAAGCCTCCTATTGCTGATATTGATATGAAAAAAGAAGTAAAGGCTGGACAGAAAGTAAAGGGTATTTGTAAATCTAGGGACAAAGATGGAGAAATAGTACATCGAGAATGGAATGTTGATAATGCTCTATATTATAAGGGCCAGAATGAAAAAAGATATTACTTTTATATGTTTGAGGAAGATGATAGAGCGGAAATAGAGTTGAGTGTTACTGATAATGGTGATAAACATGATGATACTGATAAACATTTTAAGGTTATAAATCCCCTTGTACCTGTCATTTCATCCAATGGAGCTTTGAAGGAAAACAGAAAAGTAAATATTACAGGTTACAAAAGTACTGGAACCAAATATTTTCCTATACAATGGGACAGAACGGAATGGGATATTACTCCTATGGATGGACAAAGCATTACTGATATTTGTGTTGACGGGACTATGGATGGACAGAATTTTGATGTTTTATTCAAGAAGCCTGGGAGATATAAGGTTTGGATGAAAATATACTCTGATTGTACTTACTTTAAGTATGATGATGTATCCTATGAGGCTGAAATAGAGAAGATTATAGAAATAAAACCTGACGAAAAACCAATAGCTGATATGGTTTTAAGAAAAATGGTTTATAGAAATCCTAAGGTTGGTGGAAAGGCTGTACTTCAAGTGGCTGATGAGTCTAAGAGTATTGATGGGGATTTTATTGCCCATAGGAAGTGGTCATATGCTTTTGATTCAAATAATAATGGTTCTTTCGAAGATGAGAACTATATTGTAGTAAGTGATGAAAATGAAAGTACAGTTATTTTTGAAGTTGATGATGTTGGTAAGTATTTATTTAAACTAGAAGTAACTGAAGAATTTGGACAGCCAACTATTGAAAAATTTGTTACGGCTTCTGATCGTAGAAAAGATGATAATACAGATATTGAGGAAGAAAAGAGGACTGCTGAGGTACTAAATGTTGCTCCTACTGTTGAGCTAAATTTTGATGAACGTAAGCAGGTGGATCTTATTCTTCTTACTGATTATGAAGGTCAGGCACTTATGGATTTGAGAGATCAGGTTGATAGTCTGAAGATGAGGCTTCAGGAGCAGAAGGTTGATGCTGAGATTTATATTTTTGATAATACTTTGAATGAAAATTATAAAAATATCGGAAAGATAAATGACACAACATATGATTTTTATAAAAAAGCATTGTTATCATACAGATGGTATAAAGTGAAGCACCGTGAATATCATAAAGATAAATATACAGAATATAATGTTAATGTATATGATAATAGTTTAATACTTGAACATGCTCAGTGCAAAATGAGTGAAATTGAAGCCTATCAAGAGAACAAGGGGTATTATGGTAAAATCACTGAAAAAGGGAGTTTTGACAGAGGTGACGATGATTATATAAAATATGAGATTGATATTTATGATAAAAATGACAATAAGGTTAAAACATTCGTTCATGAAATGCTAACTTATGATGGAGGTCGAAGATCACAAAAAGTATTTTCAGACATTAATGTGACATCTAATCCTAAAAATATGAATTTAAATGTTCAAAATGAATTCTATCCATATAATAAAGTCAAAGACAATTGGGAAGATTATATGGTTTTGGATATGGATAAGTTGAAAAAAATTAAGTTGAGAGATAATTCTGATAGATACTTGATTGAGTGTGTTAAGTATAGAAATACATTAGGAGATTTCGATGAAGATTTTAAGAAATATTTAAAAGATAATAATATAATTACTAGAAATTCTATTAGTGATAGATATAAGGAATTTTACGCTAATTACTATGATATTAATGATATTGTAATAAAAAATCGTGCTATATATTTCAAAACACCTTATGATTCAACTTTGAAAATAGGTGATAGTAGTGGTGGTACTTCTTATCTTGATTTTACTTTTGAGAAAGTTGAGTCAGATGAATTAACACAAGATTATGAAATAGAACTAAAAAAAGAAGTTACAGGTGTTCCTACATTGGCGTATAGACATAGCTATAGTAACCAAAAGTATCCCGAACGAAATTATTCTGAAACAAGATGGATAAAAGGGAAATATACAGTTGGTGATGATGGAATATTAAAGCTTCATAAACCAGATGCTTATGTAAATGGTGAAGTATATAAAGTAAATAGTGATTATTTCACTACTAGATATAGCGCAGCTTTGAAGGGTACAGAAACTATAATAAATATAGATACAGATGTAGTAGGAATATATAGTGTTAGAGGATTAGTTAATAATTCAATAATGCCAGGAGAAACAAAGGATGCTTTAATTTATAAGAAAAAAGATGGAAGTTGGTATTATTTAAACGCTGTAAGGAAAGACAATGTTTGGATTGAAGCTAGGCTTAGAGGTAAGGCTTCAGATGTTAAAACGCAGCCTGTTAATGGTGTTTATAGTGATTTTACGATTAAAAAAATTACTGATAATGGTGATTTGAATAGAATAAATGAACATATATTAATATTTCAAGATAAGAGAGCGGTGATATTTTCTGATACTAATTTTTCTATAATTAATGATATTAAAGATTATCATTTTAGAAAGTTTAATAATAAAACTGGGGATTCTCTTAGATATTTTGAAGATTTTTATGCTTGGGATAGCAATGATAAGTTGCTTATACCACATGATATACCAAGTTCATATAGAAGTAAAAAAATAGATAAAATAGTATCTGATAATAAAAATTCAGTTATCTTGTTTCAGGATAATACTATAATTGGAAAAGGAAAATCAGATTATGGTCAATTGGGACAGGTTTCTAATAAAGAGACTATTCTATCTTATAGGAATTTATACGACGCTCTAACTAATGTATCTCCTGAATATTCTAATAAGATATTTGTTTCACCTATGGAGCTAGTATGTGACGACGTTAGAAATAAAAGATATGAAGTAGATGAAAATGATAAGCTAATGGAAGATATCTATAATACTTACAAAAAAGAAGATACAGACAATGCTGTAATATTATTAGCTACAAAGGCCAATATGAAAACATTCTATTCTGATTATGAGGATGATCCTTTATATGATTACAGATGGGATGTGGTTCATGATGAGACTTACTATGAGAATGATTTGGGTAAGGATCCGAGGGCTAAGCTTAATGGGGAACCTATTGAGGTATTTGATTATACTGGTCATTATAAGATTGATCTAAAGGTACAGGACAATCCGGTTGCTGATGATGATAGGTTTGATAGTTATAGGCTGTGGAATAAGGATGAAACTACTTTAAATGTTTATGTCCATAGGAAACCAAGGGTTAGGGATGGCCTTTATGCTAAGAAGACTGATGGTAAACTCCATGTGTATGCTGCTGATGAAGGATCTTACGATCTTGATCATCTTAGTCAGTCTAATAAGGGTATCAGATCCCATGACTGGTACTGGAGAACTGATAGGAATAGGATATGGAAGAATGAAAAGCTTGATTTAAGGGATGCTGAGTACAATACTACTTATTATATTTCCCATAGGGTCAAGGATGAGGAAGGTGTCTGGAGTGAATTTTCTAGTAGGGAGATTGTTATAGGTGAGGATATACCTGTTGTAATCACTGCAAATATTGATGCCTATCTAAATAGTAAGTTTGATATTGATAAAATTCCTGTTGAT
>JAOARG010000004.1 GCA_025210655.1 Bacillota bacterium | reverse complement strand
TTTTGCTCCTTGAGCAAATAAATTTCCTTTTTAAAAAACAACTATCCATATAAAAAATCTATAGATTTTTTATATGGATAGAAAGAATTTTATTCAATTGTTATTTTACGTTGGTAAAATTTCATTGGACGTACTTCCTACGGAAGTACACTTGACGCAAAACGAGTCTAATAAGTTTTGCACTAGACCAGAACGAAACGTTCTGACTAGACGTGCCATTTGTGAAACAAATAAGCACTAGACAAGGGAAGTCAAAATGACTTCCCTTAAGAAAACTTATTTATCTCCCAATCAATTTCATCTATTTTTTTCATAACCATATCGTAACACATATCTGGATTGATTGTCTTTTCAGAACCAATAGTAATAACTGACATTGCAACAGCCATCTTAAGCGTCTGTAAAATATCTAAGTTATTGTGGTATCCATATCCAAGACCTGCTACGAATGAATCTCCTGCTCCTGTAACATTTTTTACTGGAACATTGTTTGCTTTTACTTTTCCTGATCTAACTCCATTTGTGAAGTAAACTCCGTCTTCATCAAGGCTGATAAATACGTTTTTTATTCCGAATGATAAAAGTTTGTCTCCTGCTTTTACTAAATCTTCATCATTTTCTATTTTAAATCCAACCATTACTTCCGCTTCTTGTCTATTTGGCTTTATGCTGTGGAAGTGCTTGATAAGGTGAGTTATTGTTTTCGCCTTAGCTGCTGATATTGGATCAAGTATAAAGTTTGTCTTTCCTTTAAACTTTGTTAGCATATATTCTAATATTTCAGGATTGTCTGCATCTACAAATGTGTAGTCTGCTCCTTCTATGGCTACAGCCTTTGAATCTATAAACTCCTTGTTTATTTCATCAGCTGTTTCCATATCAGCTATAGCTGATACCATTTCTCCCCCTTCATCTAATATAGCAAGATAAGTTGGAGTTCTTCCGTTCTTTACTATTAAAGATTCTGACATGTCATAACCAATCATTTGTGAATGGTCAAGCATTCTTCTTCCCTTTTCATCATCTCCTATTACAGAAATGAATTTCGTATACACACCGAGTCTGGCCATATTTTCAGCAATATTTCTAGAAACACCACCAAAAGATACTTTTACAGATCCCGGATTGGAATCATGGGTCTTATAATCTTTAAAACAAAATCCGAAAATATCCACTACAGATGCACCAAAAACTAAAATATAAGGTTTCCCCATAAAAAATAACCTCTTTCTATTAATAATTACTCAACTTTATAAGTGTACCACAGGTGGCACTATCACTACAAGAAATCATTTTCATTATATATTAAAAGATTATTATTTTAAATAAGTAGTTTGTTTTTTATTCTAAACATCATCTTTACTTTGTTTGTTTTCATACATTCTTTGGTCAGTAAGTTCGATGAATTCTTCCATGGTCATTGATTCATTGTATTTGGCATGTCCCCAACTAAAGGATATGCTCTTCATAAATAAACTCTCGTCATTATATGAATCTATATCATCTATGACCCTATCTACATAATCAAGTACTGTTTTTTCATCTTTTCCATAGGAAAATACAAAAAATTCATCTCCTCCAACTCTAATTATAGCCATCTCATCTAAAATATTGTTAAATAAGCAATTGGTCACTATATTTAGAAGACGATCCCCCTCAATATGTCCGAATGTATCATTAATATATTTTAAATCATCAATGTCTATATATACCCCAAACAAATTCTTGTCTTCTTCTTTAGATTTTATAATATACTGCCTTAGGAGGTTGTATCCGTATTTCTTTACATAAGCACCAGTATGGGAATCTACCATTGCATCTATTTCTAGGACTTTTCTATTTTCCTCTAGTTCACTTATCATATAGTTGAACTGCCTCTTTAACTGAGATATTTCATCATTTCCTTTTACCTGAATTCTCTTAGACAAATCATTATTTTCCCTTATTTCATTTACAATATTATTAAAACGATCTATTCTTGAAATAATCATCTTATTTAAAAAGACATTTAGGAAAATAAATAATGAGATAACAACTGCTATTACTAGGATAATAAAAAATCTAATAATATTATTTGATAGATCAGTAATATCATTATCAAATATTATTGTTATCTGAAAGCCCAACTCACTTCTATTTAAGTAAGGAATCTTATAGTGCATTTTTGTATAATTCTTTTCCCTTTCAGCATAGGCTCCCTGAAACTTACTAAATGAAGCTGGATCATATATAACATCAACTGAAAAATGATCTTCCAAAAAGCTTTCCCTGATTTCTTCTATTCCAAAATCATAACCAATAATCAAATGTCCATCTGAGATTTTTGTGCCATCGTTATTTCCAATGTTTGAACCAAATACTGCGTATGATTTATTGTCATAGTAAAATAAGCCACTTTTATGCTTATTCATTATTGCTTCTGAGAAAAAATAACTATCTACAGGCTCGATAGCTTTAGTCATTTCATTATACTTTTTACCATACAAAATTTGACCATCTTTTTCTATAATAATAAACTTCAAATCAAGACTTTTAAAGGAACTTGGTGCTAAATTAAGTACTTCTTCTATTCCATCAGTACTCTCACTTTCAACATAATTATATAAAGCATCCCATCTAGACCAATCCTTAAGAATCTTATCTTTATATCCCAGATATAATTCTATTTCATGGGTTAGTTCACTATAAAAACCATTGAAATACTTATTTTCAACTGAAACAAAAGCCCTTTCAATACTGTCAGTACTGAAATGAATTATTACCGATGAAACCGTGATAAGTATAACCAATAATAAAATATTCAACTTAAACTTTAAATTCATAATCCAAACCAACTTTTCATTATTATTGTAATAAATATATCCACACTTTGCTACTTATACCCATTATTAGAAAATTACAACAAGAAAAGCCATCTTATTTACAAAGACGGCTTACAAAATATTAGTTAATTTTATCCCACATTGAACAATATCTTCTTTTCCATCTTATAGGGATGAATGAAAGATTCTATATGATTATTATCATGACTAAAATGCATAGTGGCATGATGCATAAAACTATTTCTATAGAAATATCTTAAATCAATTGCTTTGATAATAAAATAATCCTCTTTTTCAATTTTTTCAATGTGTACATTTGGTGTAAAATCCAAAAAATATATACCTACTTCTGACTTGGCAAATAATTCTTCAATCTCTACATCTCTTCTCTCAAATTTGTGAACCTTCTTAAAGGACTTAAACAGTATATCATATTCTCCTGAGATATTCATTGTATCTGTTTTTATTATATATCTCCATGAAAAGAAATTTATAAGGGAAGGAATCATTTCAATCTCAACTACCCCTTGATAATTATCAAGTACTTTTTCAGTAGCTTTCTTCTTCATTAAATACCTAACATAAAGATATAAGCAAAATCCCCCTACTATTATAGGATAATCAAAGAAGTTAAGATGTCCCTTGAGTATCATATAAAGTGAAGAAATAATAATTACTGGATCATAAAGCATAAGCAAACTTGCTTTTTTCTTTTTCTTAAAAAACATTGCACCATATGAATTTAACATATCAAAAAATGTATGGGAAAATGCCCCAATAAAAGTCCACAGTAAAATGCTTAAAAATGAAAACTCGCCTCCAAAACCATAGTAAAGGGGAGCCGTTATACAAAGTGATAAAAGACCTAAAAAAGGAATACTATGGGTAAGACCCCTATGATGCTTTAAATAAGCCTTATCATCACTAAAAATTCTAACTACAAAATCTATGTCAGGAGACATAGCTCCAAGCATACAACCTATACTAATAGGGTTTACTGAAACATCAACCCCAGAATAGCTTGAAAGTGCCAAACCAATTATTCCATGTGAAACTGGATCCATATGTCTAAAGCCCTCCAAATTTAGTATTATGTTAACCATTTTATCATACTTTAGACCTAGGCTCAATAATTAATTAGTAACAATCTTGATACCGATTGTTACTATGTCTAGTGCTCTTTTTTCTCATCACGTATATCAAACACTAAGTTATATACTACACTGACTATTATAATTTTTACCAAAATATTGTTGAATTTTCTAATTCTATGAGGTATAATATTATTTGTCCCGCCGAAGTGGTGGAACTGGCAGACGCGCTGGACTCAAAATCCAGAGTTCTTCGGAGCGTGCGGGTTCGATTCCCGCCTTCGGCACCATTGTAAAAATAGCATGTCCATTAGGGCATGCTATTTTTTTTATTGTATTTGTATAGTTTTTGAAAACAAATACAGAATTTTGAAACTTTTCAGTTTATTTCTGTATAAAAACTACTCATAACAGGGTACAATAAGGTATAGGCAATTATTCTTACAATTCAAGGAGGAGTTTATGATTAATTTACTTATTGGACAGCCAGGTAGTGGAAAAACAAAAGATATGATTGAAGCTGCAAACAAATCTCAGGCTACTGCAAAAGGATCTATTGTATTTGTCTGTGAATCTAATGAAAGTATTTTAGAACTCAAGCACGATATTCGCTATATTGACATTTCTGAATATCCTATCGAATCATCCAATGCTCTTATTCCCTTTCTCTATGGACTGCTTGGATCAAATAACGATATAGAAAAGATTTATTTAGATGGGATTCTAAACATCTATATAATGACGGCAGAAGAAATATGCTCTTGGCTTGATAGGGTTAAGATACTTTCTGATAACCATAAAGTTGATTTTGAAATAAGTGTTAGTATTTCTGGAGATACTCCTGAATGCTTGAAGAACTACATATAATATATTCGGGGCAGTCCTTTTAGACTGCCCCTCTTTTTGCTAGTTCTATTTTGAACAGTCATTTTTTTCTCCTCGTACTTCTCTTTAATGCGGTCTTGATATAAATACCACCATTAAATACTTCATTATTATTTCTTGTGTACAAGCAGACTGATTTCTAAATAATCCCCTGGTGCAATTTTTGCTAGAATATCAGGTCTTATAAATCTAGATATAATCTCTTTATGACTAAGACTATAATTATAGTTCTTATGAATTTCTAATATCTGATCAAGGTGTAACTGATAGTGCTCTGAACAATTGATAGGATCATTGCTATCCATAACTACTGATAGTACCTCATTAAAGCTTAACTGCTTTAGACTACAATTTATTAAACTAAATACTTTTTTACCTAGGAATGCTTCTAAAAAGCTCGATGAATAGTCAATTAATAAATTAAACTCTTTAACTAAAGGAAGTTCATCCTCAGAAAAAACAAATAAGAATTGTCCCTTACTATTACACAATTTAAGTTGTTTCTTGAGTTCTTTTAGTGCCGAAAGTTTTGGTGACACGCAAACGATTTTCTGATTAGTAAAATTCTTATACAGACCTGAAAAAATTATATCAATATCAGCACCTAAAATAATTAAATCCTTATTATTTATGAAATATGGTTTGGTCAAGCTAGCAATCTTCTTTGCAGTATAAACAACGTCAGGTGTAAAAATATCCTTAAATTCCTCAAGTGTATCATAGTATTGATTTGTTTGTTCCTTACCATCTTTTTTCGCCCCCATGAATATACCATCTACAAATTTATATTGACAACCACAAGTACAAATAAAATAACCATTTATGATTTCATTGTTCTCAATATGACAATTGGTTGAAGAAAATGTATTTTTACATTTAGGACATAACAACTTGTCTAACAAGATAATACTTGATCCATTTTTTTGGTCATTTTTAGATTTACTAAGAATACTATTCTTATAATCCTTTAACCTACTCAGTCGTTTCTCTAAATCTTGAATATCATCTATAGCAGCCTGTATTTTTTCTTCCAATAAATTCTCAACCGGTAGAGCTTTGTCTTTTGTTAAATCCATATGTATATTTCTAAAAATAGTGATTGTCCGAATCTCCTCAAGGCTAAATCCAAGATCAATAAACTCCAAAATTTCTTTCATATCCTGTACACATTGCTCATCGTAATCTGGATAAGTACCATGCAATGATGGAAATAGAAGATACATTTCTGTATAATGCCTAATAGTTGATTTCTTCTTATCAAATAATTTTGCAAATTCACTGATTTTCATTTTCTCCACCTCATTAGGATATTATTTAAATTCTTTATTGACACGCAGTCGACTACGTACTTTATACTATATCATGAAAGTGAGGTATGAAATGAAAATTAATAAAATGAGAGTATTTGAGGAAGCAAAGTCAGCAAAGAGAAATTATAATTTTATATTATTCTCAATCCTTGCCTATGCTTTAGCAACGATTGCCGGATTACTAGGTGAAATACCAGGTTTATTCTTTATCAATGTTTTACCAGAACACATTAGAACAGTTGTTTTTTCTATGTGGATGGGATTTGGTTTGATGATTGTCTTTACAATAATACATGTCAAATTTATAGAAAAAAGGTCTATCAAAGGCTTAGGATTCTATAAAGAAAAAATGTTTGGGCAGTATATAAAAGGTGCTTTAACAGGAATGGGTTTCATGGCAATTGTCGTCATATTAGGTATTTTAACGGGCGCTTACACTATTACACTGAACACATTGACAACAAACGGACTTCTTTCCATATTTCTTATGCTATGTGGTTTTGTCGTACAGGGTGCTGCTGAAGAAGTATTGGTACGGGGATGGATGCTACCTCTATTATCTAATCGATATAATGTAGCTTGTGGACTTATTTTGTCATCAGTGTTTTTTGTAGCTTTTCATGCTACAAATCCAGGAATAACTTTACTTCCTGTTGTTAACATACTCGTCTGTGGTGTATTCTTAGGCTTATATTATATCAAAGAACAAAATCTTTGGGGAGTATTTGGTTTTCATAGCTTTTGGAATTGGTCTCAAGGAAACCTGTTTGGAATAAGGGTAAGTGGCAATGATTTCCCAGGCGAATCAATATTTGATACAGTCAGTAATGATGGGATGGACTTAATATCTGGAGGCGTTTTCGGTTCAGAAGGAGGTCTCTTAACTACATTAGTTTTATTAGCTGGTAGCTTTTATTATCTCTACTACTTAAAAAAGCATCATGAGTTTTAGGAGGATTATGAATAAAAGTTTAAAACACTTAAAAGTCAGTATTATTTGTACCTGGATATTAAACTCTATTCTATTCATCTTCGGCTTATTTGGTATATTAATGATACCATTCCTATTTGATTCACCCGAAAATGAACTCAATTTATTTGTATGGTTGATAGCATTCCTAATAGGTTTAATTCCAATGTTGACTCTATTTTCTTCTATTACATCCTTAAAAAATTATAAGACAAACAACTATATTAAAGCTTTGAAATTTAATATAATTCCTAGTTGCTACCTTATGTTTGTGTACATTCTATTTTCATTGAAAGATTTTTTATAAATCAAAACGAACATATAAAAGACCTTATAATAAAATATACAGTGGAACTTTTAGGTCTCAACTCACGAACATACAGAACCATTGTAAAAATAGCATATGCTTTTGACGATGCTATTCTATATCGTGTTTCCATGATTTATCATACATCGTTTTCCTAAAAGTAGGCACCGTTTTCCTACATTTAGGCACCGTTTTCCTCTTATTTTCCCTTGAATTTATTTTCTGAGGGTATATACTCTCAGTGTAAGAAAGATAAAAAAAAGGAGGAAATAAAATGTCAAACGTAATTAAATTAAGACACTCAAGTCACGGAATTGGAGTTAACTTTTACAACAGAAGTGAGGAAGAAAACTACAAGGAAATTATTGCTAGCATTAAGCCTTTAGTATCAAGTAATACATCACTAAGTATTTCTGATATCAAGTGGGATTTAGACAACATGAAATTAGGTCACAGTGATCCAGCAGCTAACAAATTATTAAAGAAAATTAAATTAGATTTAGTAAGCTAGTAAAAGGGGAAGTCAAATATTTAGACTCCCCCTTTTTTTATTTCATTTTTTTAAAAAACAAACTATTCACTATTCAACTAACAGATCAACCAAATCCCTACCCTTTTCATAATATTCCCTAGCTACATTATATGACCAGCTACATATATATACTCCAAGATAAAGCAAATGATATCTATAAAAGTCATCATAAAAATCTGATTTTTTACTATACTTTTGGTATCCCTCATAAAATTTTTCTTTCAGCTTTTCATTTCTATTTAAATATAGATAATCAAACATAACCAAATCCCTATCTTTGAAATCTGCTAGACACTGCTCAAAGTCTATTAGTCCAGAATAAATCCATTTTCCATTTTCATTGTTTACAAGTATATTTCTATAATTAAAATCATTGTGGGTGATATTTGACTTCTTTACTTTATCTAAAAGTTTGATATCCCTAAATAGCTTTTCAATCCCTTCTAGCATTAAGTTTCTATCTGGAATATCTTTAGTCTTAATATCTTCCCTTATACATAGTAGTATACTCTCGTGCCTCTTTCTATAACTTTTAAATCCTTCTATTGATCTAGCCTGGGCATCCCAGTTTCCGTAAAAATCCAACTCATTACTTCCGTGTATTTTTCCTAAATCTTCTCCTAAGGAGATCATTATTCCATTCATATCCTCCTGAGATATACTTTCTTTTTCTGAACTAAGGGGCTTTCCCTTAAGGAGTGTCTTCAAACTCCACTTAGTACCATCACTCATATCTCCATATCTAATTAGCTTAGGAATAGAAATATCAAGATTGTTCAACAATCCTAATGAAGCAATCTCACGACATCTTCTATTATCCTTAAAGAATATTTTAAGTACCATTTCTCCTTCTTCAGTATCAATTTGATAAACCAGATTTCTACCTAATTCGTGGTTTCCTATTGCCTGTATTCTATTTATCTTCACATTAAGTTCCTTTGATAATGTTGCAGGATCAAATTCTCTCCCCATAGGATCCCTCCATAGAAGTATATATAGTCTTAACTTAAATCAATCTTCACCTTCATCTTCATCAATCTTAATATTGGCATGTTTGTATTTGATATTTTTCTTCAAGCTTTCCTTCATATCTTCAATTACCTTTCCAACTGAGGTATTGTCATACAAGACATTTGGAAAAAGTACTGTCTCAATGCCCCACTTTATATTGAAAGATCCAAATTTTTTATCACTGTTTTTTCTGATTGTAAGTCTAATTTTCTCCTCAACTATTGAAAAATTCTCCTGGGAACAAAAAGGTAATATACCAAAGAAAAATTGATCCCCATACTGAATAAATATATCTGTATCAAACAAAACACTATTTATTACATCAAAATAATAACCTGCTATATTTGCATATGCATTAGACATATCCCTGTCTGTAATAGCATAGAAATGTATTCCCATAATAATTAATGGATAATTTCCTTTTTTTGATTTAACAATCTCTTTTTCAATAATAGAATCAACTGTTATATTGTTTTCATCAAATGTTTCTTTAACGATTTTTCTATCATAATTTAATTGTCTAAATACCCTGTTTACAAGTTCTGCGTTATTAAATGGCTTAAGAATATAATCATCTACACCTGATTTTATTCCCCTAACAAAATCACTTCTGTTGTTTGATGATGTAAGGATAATTATTGGTATATTAGTATAATGTGTTCTGATATCCTCTATAAACTGAAATCCATCAAAATTGGAAGAATTAGTATCAATAATTATTAACTTAATGGAGTCAAACTCATTAAGTAATCTCTTGGCATCCCTTGCAGTATTAGCATCAAGAATTTCTATAGAATACTCCTGAAAAATATTTTTTAAAGCAATATGGGTATTTAGTGCATGATCTATTAGTAGTATATTCTTCATACTATCCCCCCACGACAAAATATCAAAATCCCTATATTACACTTATATCCATTTACATTGATTTAACACAATTTATGGAGAATCTTTGTTATTGGTAATTAAAGGTAGGACTTTGGGGGTAAATAACAAATGGATACGTCTTACCATTGAAAATAATACTTAATATTCTTGGGGCAATAATATCTATTATTAGAAATTTAAATGTATTTCAATGGCTTTGATGATGAATCATTTAATTATGAAGGAGGTTAATTATGAATATTTTCAAAAAATCCATAGCAATGAAATTAACCGCTATTACAATCGTCGCAATTCTACTAATTTTTACAGGTAGTGGCTGGTGGATTTTTACTAACACCTCAGATACTCTCAACAAGACTATGCTTGAAGAGATTGAGCTGAGAACTGACTTGGCAGTAACAAATGTAAGTGAAACATTTGCAATAGCTGAACAGGTAGTAAGACAAGGTATGAGGGATCGTAACATCATGCAGTATTTAGAAGAAGTGGATACACATGATCAAATCACAACAAACCCGCTCTATTCAGTAGTAAACGATACAATAATTGATTACAAAGAATCTTTTGATAAACTCTTTTTCATTTGGATAGCAAACGACAGGGCAAACTTCTTTATAGATAATACTGAGTTTGTTTCTGCACCTGGTTATGAAGCCAGCGCTAGACCTTGGTACTCTCTTGCTTTAGCTACAGATGGAGTTGCTTTCACATCTCCATACGCTGATGTTGGAACAGGTACTATGGTTGTTTCTGCAATAGCCGCCCTAAGGGATGACTCTGGAAATCAGTATGGTTTCTTTTCAGCTGACGTTTCCCTTGGAGATATTCCTGATATCATGAAGGAATTTGTAATCGGTCAACAGGGAACTAACTTCCTTATTGGTGTAGATGGAGCCTTAATCTATGCTGAAGACCAAACACTATTAGATAATGGTACAAATATCTCCGATATACCTTCATTATCTAAATTTGGCGCTGACGTGCTAGCTGGTAATACTAATATAGGTGAAGCTGAATATAATGACACTGAATACTTCGTTGCATATACTCCATTAGAAATAAACGGTTGGGGAATTATACAGCTTGTTAATAAAGAAGAGGTATTCGCTCCTCTAAGGGCATTTACTTCAGTTGTATTAACAATCTTTATATCAGGCGCTGTTATTCTAGCTGTAATAGTATTCTTAAGTATTAGAAATACTATGAAACCAATTTCAGCAGCTACTGAACATGCTAAACTTCTAGGTAGTGGTGACTTCACCCACAATGTTCCTAGTAAGTATTTAGGACGGGCTGATGAGATAGGTCAATTATCTGACGCCTTTGAAGAAATGAACAGCAGTTTCAGTTCTCTTATTGGGGAGATTATGGAATCAGCTCATCATGTTTCTTCATCAAGTGAAGAACTTAACGCAACTGCTGATGAAGTATCTAATGCTTCGAATGAAGTTGCTAAAACTATTGAGGAAATTGCACAAGGTGCAACAGACCAGGCACAAAGTACTGAAAAAGGTGCTGAAAAAACTTACGAACTTGGTGGACTTATTGAAGACAATAGATCCCACATGGGTTCACTTAACGATGCTTCTACCAACATGGTAGACATGATAGACGATGGTCTTAAGATTATCAATGAACTTTCTATTAAGACTGAAGAAACTAATGTGGCTGCAAATGAAATTTTCAGTGTAATTCAAAAGACTGATGAAAGTAGTTCCAAGATTAGCGAGGCCAGCAATGTGATAGCTTCAATTGCTGAGCAAACTAACCTCCTTGCTCTTAACGCGGCAATTGAAGCTGCCAGAGCTGGTGAAGCCGGTAAAGGTTTTGCAGTAGTTGCTGACGAAATCAGAAAATTGGCAGAACAGTCTACAGAATCAACTAAAGAAATTGATACTATCGTTCAAGAACTTATTGAATCTTCAAAACTTGCTGTTGAGACAATTCACAGAGTTAGTGCAATTATCAAGGAGCAGGTTGAAAGTGTTAAGTTTACTGAAGATAAGTATCAGGAAATATTCAAGGCAGTGGAAGTCTCTGTTAAGGCTATTGAAAACCTTAATATTTCTGAAAGTAACATGGAAATGAAAAAAGCAGAAATTCTTGATACTATCCAGGGACTTTCAGCTATAGCTGAGGAAAATGCTGCTAGTACAGAACAAGCATCAGCATCTGTTATCCAACAGGCTACTTCAATGACTCAGATTGTTGAAGCTAGTAGAAGTTTATCTAGCCTTGCTGAAGAATTAACATTATCAGTAAGTAAATTTAAAATCAAATAAGTTTTAATATAAAGAGGCTGTCGATATTTACGGCAGCCTCTTTTATTTTTCACTTCATTATTATAAAATATTATTGTGTTATATTTTTAAAAATTGTACTAAAAAATAGTAAACTACTATTAGAAATTCTCTAGTTGTATTTTCAAAAGGGGTAATTATATGGTTTTTAATTTCTTAAAGAGAAAAAGTAAAAAGGAAGATAAGCTTGAATACATAGTAAAAAACATAGTCACAGACGATTTCGTAGCTTTCCACTGTGAAGTATATGAAAATACTATTGTTGAAATATCTTGTATAAAAGTTGAAAATTCAATAATCGTGGATGAATTTGATTCTCTTATAAAGAGCAAAATCAAATTGAGTAAATCTTTTTCTGAATCTACAGGGATAACTAATGAAATGCTTGCATACTCCCCAGATTTAAGTTCTGTATTAAAAGATGTTTACAGCTTCGTTGACAATAAACTTATGGTAGGATACAGTCCCTACAAATATATAAATACTCTTATTAAAAACTTCAACGATTTATACTATAGTTTTAAGAGCCCTGTTACTGACATATGTTTCTTTTATAAAAAACTGGAATCAAGTAAAAAGGAAATTGATATTGATGATATATATCAAAAATACTGTAACAGCTCACTTCCTGATAAAAAGTCTATTAATAAATCCCTTGCTATTGCAAACCTTTATCTAGACTTCCCCATACACAATCGTGAGCATCTTGATGGTATTCAACAAAAGAAAGATATTTCACTTAACATTTCAAAAGGTGAGAAACTAATATCATCAGGAAAAATTGAACTTGCATATAATCTTTTCAAAGAAATGTACAACAATAATATATATAAATTAAAAGTCTTTGAAAATATAATATATTTACTTGAAAAACAAAATAAAAAAAATGAAATAGAAGATTTTCTTTTAGAAAGTCATCATATAGCAACACAAGAAATTAAAGATACTAAGCTATACGAAAAATACTATGAAGGATTGAATTTAAATGAATAACTTAATGATTGATAAGGACTACTTAATAAATATTACTAAAAAACTTCTTACAACACCTAGCCCTACTGGTTTTTGCAAAAACATAATGAATATAATTGACGAAGAAGTATCCTCAATGGGATACCAACTTGAAAAGACTAAAAAAGGAAACGGACATATTTTCATTAAGGGAAAGACTGACTATACAGTTGCTATCGCAAGTCATGTAGACACCCTAGGAGCTATGGTTAGATCAATAACTAATGATGGTAAAATAAAACTCACTAGTATAGGTGGATTCACTATGAATTCAATAGAAAATGAGTATGTTACAATACACACTAGAAAAGGTTCAAAATTTAACGGTACTGTACTTATTAATGAACCAAGTGTCCATGTTTCAAGGGATTCTGGAAAAGTGGAAAGAATTGAAAAAAATATGGAAATCAGGCTAGATGAGAGGGTTTCTTCAAAGGAAGATGTTGAAAAACTTGGAATTTTCCCTGGAGATTTTATATCCTTTGATCCCCGTACAAAATACTTTGAAAATGGATATCTTAAATCCCGTCATCTTGATGATAAGGCAAGTGCAGGAATAATCTTAGCATTTTTAAAAATGCTTAAAGAAAATAATATCGAGCTAAGTTGTAATATATTCGTTCTATTCTCCACTTATGAAGAAGTCGGACATGGAGCTACATCTCTACCTGACGGTATAGATGAATTCCTAGCCCTTGATATGGGAGCTATGGGTGATGATTTATCCACACTAGAACATCAAGTATCAATCTGTGCAAAAGACTCATCTGGACCATATGACTATGATATGGTTACAAAATTGATTGAGCTTGCCCGTGATAATGAACTTGATTTTGCAGTTGATATATATCCCCACTACGGATCCGATGTATCAGCAGCACTTAGGGCTGGAAATGACATAAAAGGAGCACTAATCGGTCCCGGTGTACATGCTTCCCACAGTATAGAAAGAACCCATATCGATGGAATGATTAACACTTTGAAATTGTTATTCCTTTATTTGTTAAATTAATTATCATTTTTATCTAAAGAAATCACAAGATATTGTATATTTTTTCTATGTTTATTATAAAATAATACTATAATAATGATTATTAACTCTCCCTTAGGGTATCAAATTAGCAAGAGGAAAATGACCATTTTTTAAGCCGGGAGGTTAATTCAAATGAATAATGAATTCGGCAGTGTTTCTCAAATATTCATGGACAAATACGATATAATAAATGTCGTTTTTAAAAACAAAGGGATTGTATCAAAGGATGATATAATATATATTCACGATTATGTAGAGTATCTAGACAATAAGAACTATATCCTCCTTGATTTAGTAAATATAGAGGGTTTTGATTTTAACGCACTTGAGTTTTCACACTATATAGGATCAAATCTCTATATCAAAAAAATCGCACTTCTTTGCAGTGATGAAAATATAAGCTGTAAGTATGCCAATCTATTAACGACTTTAAATAATGGAAACCGCTTTGATATGAAGCCATTTCTTACTGTTGAAGATGCTACGGAGTGGTTGAGATTGATGACTTTGTATTAATAATAAAAGCTATGGCGAAAACTCGCCATAGCTTTTTACTCTTCCCTAACCGTAGGCAAATGCAAGTTTAACTTCACAGACATTAGTCTAATCACAAAAGTAATAGTAAAAGCAATATATAGTGGTATATTATCACTACTACAAAACATATGACAATAATAGTATCCTAAGCCACCTATTATAGAGGCACTTGCGTATATTTCTTTTCTGAATACAAGAGGTATATCATTTGCTAATACATCCCTTACAACTCCTCCACCAGTTCCTGTAAGTACTCCAATTACTACTGTAATAAATAAAGTTTCATGTCCTGATGTCATTGCAATTCTTGCCCCTATTGCTGTAAATGCTCCCAAACCTATTGCATCTGATATTTGTATTATGTTTTCGAACTTATTAATGTGCCTATAGAAATAGAATACAACTAAAGCCGAAAATATGCTTAAAAATGTCATATTAGGACTTGCTAAGGCGCTTGGTAAAGGTTTATTTAACATTATATCCCTAATTATTCCTCCACCCATTGCTGTTGTAACCGAAAGTATTATTACACCAAATGTATCCATCTTTTTTCTTATACCAACAACAGCACCTGATATAGCAAATGCTACTGTACCTATTATTTCAAATACATCTATCATTTCCATTTCAAATTCCCCTACTCTGCTTCATAACCCAGGATTACAATTTTAAAAAGATCAATCTTTCTTAGATTAAGGAACATAATCTTACCTATTCCCTCAATATTCTTTTTCATTTTTCTTAAGCCAACCCCTGTGTCCAGCATTTTCTTCTCATTATCTAAAATCAACAAATTTTGATAAAGCCAATTATTTCTTCTATTTGGATTAAGCTGCCTTATCAAATTATTTAAACGTTCCCTTCCAATTATACAACCTGGATTGGAAATTTCAATCTTATTTTTTGAAATATAAATAACAACTTCCCTGGACTGATCAAAGTAATCCCTGTGGACTACAGCATTAACTATAGCCTCTTCAAAAATATCATATAACTCAGTGAAATCCTTTAACTCTTTCTTTATTATATCCATAGCCCTTTTTACAAGGGTAATCAGATCTCCATTTATTTTATATACCATCTTTCCATCAATCTTTGATATTATTTTAATCCCTGTATGCTTTAAATATATCTGTGGATTGTCAGAAAATAAAAGGGCTCCACCAAGTGTTGGTTCATATATTTCCAAATCCCTGTCGTAAGCAATTATCCCAAGATGCTGAAGGAATTTCAAACTATAAGATTCCCTACCATAACCCGACTTATCTAAATAATCTAATATTCTATCATTATTTAAAATATCCATATCAATACCTGAAAGAGGTGTAAGTTCACTACTTATAAGTCCACCTTGCTGAAGCATCATAGCTACTTCATCTCTCCTAGCTATATCAGTAGTAGAACCCCTCCTAATATAAAATGCTCCCGTTTGTCTAGATTGATGGGGTCTCTTATTACTCTTAAATATACTCACTACACCTATTGTTTTGTCATCTATCTGAACATGCTCCACCCTAATATCAACGGGAGGATCAAGTCTGGAACTAATAATTTGTTGCATAGCTTCTTCCCTATAATACTTTGCCTTTATGCCCACAAGATCTTTTGTCTTATCCTTGACCCCAATAACCAAATATCCCCTACCACCAAGAGAATTGGCAATTGCACAAACATCCTTAGCAAATTCTTTTTTCCCAGATTGATACCTTAAATCTATATGCTCCTTAAAATCAAGTTTAGGACCTTCATTTTCTCTAATTATAGCCATCAATTTTTGAACATCCATACAAGTCACCCACCTTTTTATAGTCTAGGGATTCATTTTATTCACATCTAGGTACTCACTAGGTTCGAGGCTAGGGAAACCCTAGATGTGACCAAAGGGAGTCCCTAGACTAGCTAAATATCTCCCGGCCTACCACCCACAAACCACGACCTACCTTTTTCTCATCTTATTACATATATACCTTACACAAAATACTTTACACTAAGAAGACATTAATTATTTGGAAAATCAAACATTTATGTTAATATAATAGTTGTATAGGAGGATTCAAAATGGATTTTAAACAACTTGAAAGTTTCATAACGATAGCAAAATTAAAGAGTTTTTCTAAGGCGGCTGAAAAATTGTATTTAACACAGCCAACCATTAGTAACCATATACATATCTTAGAGAAGGAATTGGGTACCATTCTTCTTAATAGATCAAATAAAAATGTAACCCTGACAAGCGCAGGTGAAATACTATATAAGTATTCCATAAGTATACTGAACAAAAGGGATCACGCTTACTTTGCCCTGGATCAATTTAAAGGCAAAATTGAAGGTATCCTTGAAATATCATCAAGTACAATACCTGAACAATATTTCCTTACGGATGTACTTTATAAGTTCAACAAATTATACCCTGAGGTGAAATATTCACTTCATAGATTTGATTCTACAAAAGTAGTAGAAAGAATTCTTCTTGGGGATATTGATTTTGGAATTGTTGGTGCAAAAAAAGATAATAATCAATTAGAATACATTGAGATTTTCCAAGATGAAATAGTTCTAGTAGCACCGAACAACGATAAGTTCTTCGAAATAGATGAACTTGAAATTGAAGATTTGATAGAACATAAATATATCTTCAGAGAAAATGGTTCAGGCACTAGAAATAAAATCGAAGAATACCTTTCATCTAAAAAAATAGATGTGGAGACTCTTGATATTTTGGGATATGTGGAAAACAACGAAACGATTAAAAAATTAGTAGAAATGAATATGGGAATAGCATTTCTTTCAAAATTAGCAGTAAAAAAAGAACTAGAAAACTCAACATTAAAAGAAATAAGAATTGACGATTTCAAAATTCAGAGAAGTTTCTACTTTGTTTATCATAAAAGCAGAGTACTATCTCCACTTGCTGAGACTTTTAAGAGTTTTATTATTGACAAGAATTATGAATAATAATTCTTGTAGAATGTGCTTTGCACATTCCGGTTAGCATCATCAAAGTTTGCTGATAGCCCAGCTACATCTTTGATGTAAGCCCAGCCTACATGTACTTTGTATGTAGAGCCCAGCGGTTACTTAGCAACTTGCACATTGAAATTTTACCAACGTAAAATAAAAACTTAAAAAAACATAGAGAAGCCTAAACCAATTAATACTGGTTTAGGCTTTTGTATTATTTCAAATTATTTTACGTTGGTAAAATTACTTTAACTAAAAGTTCTATAGAACTTTGCTGGGCTCCTCAGACGAAGTACCTGAGGGCTGGGCTCTCATCAAAGATGAGGCTGGGCTGCTAGCAAAGCTAGTGCTAAACATCGACTAAATATTAGTCGATAAAAAAGGCGGTCTAATCGACCGCTTCTTCTTAACTTCAACTTTTTACTTTAATTCATAAGTTATGCCATGTACCGATTTATAGTATATTGGCTCCATTTGACCCGGGCACTGTGTACAATTAAATCTTGGCGGAACA
>JAOARG010000049.1 GCA_025210655.1 Bacillota bacterium | reverse complement strand
CATCCTGAGCCAGGATCAAACTCTTAAATAAAATTTTGATTTCCTTGCTTGAATGATAACTGACTTAATGTTCGTTATCTTTATCCTCTTGACGAGGTAATTTGTTTAAATCATACTATTCAGTTTTCAAAGTTCTCTATGTCTTAGCGACTTGATTAGTATATCATTTCAAGTTCGCTGTGTCAAGTGAAATTTCAAAGTTTTTTTAACTTTCAATTTCTTTCAAGTGATTGCTATCACTCGTTTGACGACTTGTTTATCTTACCACATTTCCAAACTTGCTGTCAACACTTTTTTAAAATCTTTTTACTGTTTTTTAAGTCTTAATCCCTTAAGCTGAAATAACTTGATTTTATGTGTTTTAAAAGAAAAATGAGTTACTTGAATCATCGGCCTCGGCCTCAACAAGCAACTCATATATAGTATCACGTTTGACATATACATGTCAACACTTTTTTATTATTTTATTGGTTTCATTGTAGGGAATAGAATTACGTCCCTGATTGATGGTGAATTTGTAAGGATCATGATAAGTCTATCTACACCTATACCAAGTCCCGCAGTCGGTGGTAGTCCTACTTCCAGTGCATTTACAAAATCCTCATCCATCATATGAGCTTCATCGTCACCAGCTTCTCTTTGCTCAAGCTGATCCATAAATCTTTGCTTCTGATCGATTGGGTCATTAAGCTCAGAGAAAGCATTCGCAATTTCCCATGTATTAATGAAAGCTTCAAAACGATTAGTAATTTCAGGATTATCTGGATTTCTCTTAGCAAGTGGAGAAACTTCTACAGGATGATGCATGATAAAAGTAGGCTCAATTAAATGCTCTTCTGCATACTCTTCGAATACAGCATTTACTATGTGGCCTTTCTTCATATGGTCTTCAACCTCAACACCTAATTTCTTAGCTGCTGCTCTCATCTCTTCTATTGTCTCCATAGAATCAAAGTCTACACCTGCGTACTTCTTAACTGCATCTTGCATAGATAATCTATTCCATGGTGGTGCAAGATCTATTTCTCTTCCTTGGAAGTTTACTTTTGTTGTTCCTAAAGCTTTTTCAGCTACATATGCTACCATATTTTCAGTAAGTTCCATCATATATTCATAATCTTCGTATGCTGCATATAATTCGATTGCAGTATACTCAGGGTTATGCTTAATAGACATACCTTCATTTCTAAACATTCTACCCATCTCATATACCTTGTCGAATCCACCTACTATAAGTCTCTTCAGATATAACTCATTGGCAATTCTCATGTACATATCTATATCTAGAGTATTGTGATGTGTAATGAAAGGTTTTGCTGATGCTCCTCCTGCAATAGTATTAAGAATTGGCGTTTCAACCTCTAAGTATCCTCTATCATCTAAATACTCTCTAATACCCTTCATTATTTTGTTTCTCTTTAAGAATGCATCCTTAACTTCTGGATTAACAATAAGATCTACATATCTTTGTCTATATCTAAGATCAGGATCCTTAAGACCATGGAACTTTTCAGGAAGCACCTGTAAAGACTTAGAAAGTAATTGTACTTCCTCTGCTCTTATTGAGATTTCATCCTTTTTAGTCTTGAACACCTTACCCTTAACACCTATAATATCTCCAATATCATAAGTAACAAAATCAGCATAAGCTTCTTCGCCTATTGCATCTTTTCTAACATATGACTGGATTCTTCCCTCTGAATCTAAAATATCGATGAATGAAGCTTTACCCATAGCTCTTTTTGCCATAATTCTACCAGCAACCGCTACATGCTCTCCTTCAAAGTTTTCGAAGTTTTCAGTAATATCACCACTAAAGTTTGTTCTATCATACTTTTCTATCTTGAATGGGTCTTTACCTTCTTCTCTAAGTTTTTTTAACTTATCTCTTCTAACCTGCAATACTTCACTTAAGTTCATTTCTTCACTCAAAATCTGCACCTCCATCATGCACTTTTTATTTTCGCACCATAAAAAAGCTTTTGCCCCCTTATGATAATAAATGACTAAAAAATATAACTTTCAAGAATTTCTTGGAACTCATTAAAAGTATTTGCCTTATTAATCTCATTCCTAATTCTTGCGCTATTTCTAAATCCTTTAAGGTAAGCTGCACTATGTTTTCTCATTTCTTTAACTGCAATTACTTCACCCTTATGATTTATTAGTTCCCTTAGATGTCTATATATTACCTCTTTAACCTGATCAATTCCAGGTCTTTCTATTTTCTTACCTGTTTTAAGATAGTCGTCTATTTCTTTAAATATCCACGGATTACCATGGGCTGCCCTTGCTATCATAAGTCCATCACATTTAGTTAGTTCAAGACACTTAATTGCACTTTCAAAATCATTTATATCACCATTTGCCACAACTGGTATATTAAGATTTTCTTTTACCCTTGCAATTTCTTCCCAAGAAGCTTTACCAGAATAAAATTGCTCCCTAGTTCTTCCGTGTATCGCAACCATAGATGCCCCAGCATCCTCACAAAGTTTAGCAATCTTCTCAACATTTATTGAATTTTCATCCCAACCAAGTCTCATTTTAACCGTTACAGGTTTTTCTGATGCCTTAACCGATGCTTCAACTATTTGAAAAGCTAGTTTTTCATTTTTCATTAGGGCAGATCCATCACCATTCTTCACAATCTTTGGTGCCGGACATCCCATATTTATATCAATAAAATCATGGTTATGATTATTTATCTCTTTAATTACATGAGAAAAAACTTCTGGGTCATTTCCAAAAAGCTGTAGGGAAGTAGGTCTTTCTTTTTCTGCTATATCCATAAGTACTTTGGTCTTTTTATCCTTATAATATAATCCCCTTGTACTTACCATCTCAGTAACAGTAAGACCACAACCAAATTCTTTACATATTTCTCTATATGGCTTATCTGTAACTCCAGCCATAGGTCCAAGAATAAGATTGCTAGATAATTCTATATTTCCTATTTTCATTTTCCCTCCTATTTTTTAGACTTATTCATATCATATATAATCTGAAGTCCGTCTAATGTAAGGAAACTATCCACTTCATCAATGATATCGGTCTCTGAAGCAATTAACCTTGCAAGACCTCCAGTTGCAATTACCTTTACATCATCTGATTTTAGTTCCTTTTTCATCATATCAACAATATGGATAACCGAACCTACATATCCATAAATAATACCTGCCTGTAAACTCTTTGTTGTATTCTTGCAAATAACTGTTCCAGGCTTGTTAAGTTCTACTCTTGTTAACTTTGCTGCTCTTTGGAATAGTGCATCACTGGATACTATTATACCCGGTGTAATCGACCCTCCAAGATATTCACATTTTTCATTTATCGCACAAAAGGTCGTTGCAGTACCAAAGTCAACAACAACAATAGGACCTCCATACTTCTTGAATGCAGCCACTGCATTTACTATTCTATCGGCTCCAACTTGTCTTGGATTATCATATTTTATATTCATACCTGTTTTTATTCCAGGTCCGATTACTATAGCTTTCTTATTGAAGTACTTCTCTGTCATGTGCTGAAGAGAATGCATTATAGTAGGTACAACAGAGGAAATGATTACATCTGAGATTTCTTCCATCTTTAAGTTTTCGTATTGGAATAACTGGTTAATAAGCATTCCTAACTCATCTGATGTTTTACCCTTATCAGTAGACATCCTCCAGTAATTTGTTAATTCTCCGTCTTTATATACACCTAAAACAATATTCGTATTCCCAACATCAAATGCCAGTAACATTTTATCACCTCATAATTTATCCTGTTTATTTACTCTTTCCATTTTCAAAGTCTTTTAAATAGTAACATTTTTATTTGTTGTTTTCAACTTTTCCTTTATTAAAGGTATCCATTGATTCCCCTAACAGATACTTCTCCATAAAATATGGTCTTTTGATCACCATTTTCATCTTCTATTATAAGTTCACCATTGCTATTTAAATCTATTGCTTTTCCTATTTCAACAGTATCACCTGATATAACCCTTACTTGCTTTCCAAGTGTGGCTGAGTTTTCCCTACATATTTTTAGAGTCTCCTCATAGTCACCTGCTTTTTCAAAGCTACTATACAATTTGTAAAAGGCCCTTATAAAGGATACTATTATATCCTTCTTATTTATTTCCTTATCTAACTCTAGTTTCAATGACGTAGCTTTATCTTTTAGATCATCTGGAAACTCAATAGTATTTACATTGATACCACAACCTAAAACTACATAATTCACACTACTTAGTTCTGCATTCATTTCTGTTAAAACTCCTGCCAACTTCTTGCCTGATAAAATAAGATCATTCGGCCACTTTATTTTAACATCTATCCCAAGAACATTTCTAAGAGCTTCAACAAGTGCTGCCGCCGCTATCTGAGTAATCTTAGAAGCTTCGAATGGTGAAATCCTTGGTCTTAGAAGTAAAGACATCCAAATTCCATCACCTTTTGGCGACTCCCATTTCCTCCCAAGTCTACCCCTTCCAGCTGTTTGTTCATCAGATATTACTAATAACTGTTGGCCAGAATTCTTTCCTTCTATTTCCTTTATATAAGTATTAGTAGACCCTATAGTATCAAAGTAATATACCTCATCCAGAAAAGACAAATCTTTTATTCCTAAAAAGATTTCTTCCCTAGTCATTAAACTTTGGTCTTCAAGAAGCCTATAACCCTTTGAAGAAACCGAGACAATATTATAGCCTTCTTTCTTCAATTGATTAATATGTTTCCAAACTGCGGTTCTTGAAACTTCAAGATTTTCTGCAAGTTTAGCACCTGATATATATCCGTCCTTATTTTCTTTTAAGGCCTTGAGAATTCTAATTTTCATGTTAATCACCTTTTAGCATAGTATTGTATACACATTAATATTATATATATTCCTCTATTTATTCAAGATAAAATTCATCTTATTTCTCAAAAAAACAAAGCCAGACACTGTTTTGAACAGGATGACTTTGTTTTTATAAAAAATAAGATGGGCAAAGCCCATCTTATCTTATCTAGAATCCCCCAAATAGGGATAATAATACTCCGGCTGATACTGCAGATCCAATAACCCCTGCAACGTTTGGTCCCATTGCATGCATCAGTAAGAAGTTCGATGGATTCTCCTTCTGACCTACAACTTGAGATACCCTCGCTGCCATCGGTACCGCAGATACTCCTGCCGATCCGATTAGTGGGTTGATTTTTCCTCCAGTAAGCTTACACATTAATTTTGCAAGTAATACTCCTGTTCCTGTTCCGATACCGAATGCTACAACTCCTAGTACTAGGATTGCTACTGTTCTGATATCCAGGAATGCCTCAGCTGTTGCTGTCGCTCCAACTGATACTCCAAGGAATATTGTTACAATGTTCATAAGTGCATTTGTAGCTGTATCAGTAAGTCTTCCAACTACTCCTGACTCCTTGAACAGGTTACCAAGCATTAACATACCGATTAGTGTTGCTGCTGCAGGTACTATTAATGATACTACTAATGCAACTACTATCGGGAATATAATTTTTTCTCTTTGAGTTACT
>JAOARG010000048.1 GCA_025210655.1 Bacillota bacterium | reverse complement strand
TTTATTTATTTAACTCATTTATTATTTCAGGTATTACATCATACAGGTCTCCAACAATACCATAATGTGCATGGTTAAATATTGGAGCTTCAGGATTATTATTTATCGCTATAATCATGTCTGACTCCTTCATTCCTGCCAAGTGCTGAATAGCACCTGAAATACCACAAGCTACGTATATTCTAGGTCTTACAGTTGTTCCTGTCTGGCCTACCTGATGATCATGATCTATCCAACCATTATCTACTGCCGCTCTTGATGCTCCTACTTCTCCACCAAATGCCTCAGCTAACTTTTCAATCATCTCAAATCCGTCTTTATTTCCAAGACCTCTACCAGCAGATACAATTATCTCTGCATCCGTAAGGCTTACATGACTCTTAGCAGACTTAACCACTTCTATTACCTTTGACTTAATATCATTTTCTTCTAAAGAAACATCTATCTTCTCTACTTCACCACTTCTAGACTCATCAAAAATTCCCTTTTCCATTACACCCGGTCTTACTGTAGACATCTGTGGTCTGTTCTTTGGACAAATGATTGTAGCCATAAGGTTTCCACCAAATGCTGGTCTTGTCTGAAGGATTTTTCCATCAGTTTCATCTATTGCAAGTACTGTACAGTCTGCTGTTAGTCCTGTTCCAACTCTACCTGCAAGTCTTGGTCCTAAGTCTCTACCTATTGTTGTTGCTCCAATAAGTACTGATTCCGGCTTTCTATCGAAAATAAGTTCAGAAATAATTTTTGTATATCCATCAGTTGTATATACTTCAAGCAGCTCACTTTCTCCATAAATTACCTTGTCTGCTCCGTATTTAATTAGTTCACTTGCCTTATCTTCCATGCCATTTCCAAGTAGTACTGCAACTAGCTTACAGCCTACCTTGTCAGCAAGCTTTCTACCTTCACCTATAAGCTCAAGACCTATATCAAGAACCTGACCTTCTCTTTGCTCCACGATTACCCATATATCTTTATACTCTTCTAAGTTTATATTTTGATTAACCTTAGCTCTTTCCATTTTATCTCCTCCTATAAAACGTGCTTTTCTCTCATTTTTGTGATTAACTGCCCTGCTTTCTCCTGTGCTGAGCTTCCCTCAATGATTTCACCTTCAAACTTGTTTGTAGGTACAAAAGTTTTATATACATTTGTAGGAGAACCTTTTAATCCAATCTGGCTTCTATCTATTACTAAGTCGTCTGATGTCATTACCTTTACTGGATTTTTTCTTACATTCTGGAATATTCCCCATGTAGACATGTATCTTGGCTCATTTAACTCCTTGATAGTTGTAAGAACTACAGGCATCTTTGATTCGATTACATAGTGTCCACCCTCAACTGCTCTGTTTGCTAGAACTTTACCTTCCTTAGGAAGTACTTCTAACTTCTCAACATAAGTGATTTGAGGAAGGTCTAAGAATTCTGCCATTTCCGGCCCAACCTGAGCTGTATCCCCATCAATTGCCTGTCTACCACACATGATAATATCGTAGTCACCAATCTTCTCTACAGCTGCCGCAAGTATTGTTGCAGTCGCCCAAGTATCCGAACCAGCAAAAGCTCTGTCAGTTAAAAGGATAGCTTCATCTGCCCCCATAGCTAAGGCTTCATTTAATGCTTCCTTAGCCTGTGGAGGACCCATTGTTAATATCGTTACATGAACATCTTCATGCTGGTCTTTTATTCTTAATGCTTCTTCAATCGCATTTTTATCATCTGGATTTATAATGCTTGGAACACCAGCTCTGATAAGTGTTCCTGTTTCATGATTTATACGTACTTCATTAGTATCTGGAACCTGCTTTACGCAAACTATAATTTTCATATTTAAAACCTCCTATATAAGTTGACTATCTTGTAATTTGAGAAGCTATTACTATCTTCATAACTTCCGATGTACCTTCGTATATCTCAGTAATCTTAGCATCTCTCATCATTCTCTCTACTGGATAATCCTTCATGAATCCATATCCACCATGCATTTGAACTGCCTTATGAGTTACAAACATTGCAGTCTCAGATGCGAAAAGCTTTGCTATTGCAGCTTCCTTAGTGTAAGGCTTACCAGCATCCTTAAGATAAGCTGCCTTATATACTAGATTTCTTGTAGCCTCTATCTTCGCTTCCATCTCAGCTAAATACCACTGTAGACCTTGCATCTTGATTAGAGGCTTTCCAAATTGCTCCCTTTCCTTAAGGTATTTGATAGTCTCTTCCATTGCTCCCTCTGCAAGTCCCAATGCTTGAGCGGCCATTCCGATTCTACCACTGTCAAGTCCTACCATTGCCATGATAAAACCTTTACCTAATTTACCTAAAAGATTTTCCTTAGGGACTCTACAGTTCTCAAAAATAAGTTCTGCTGTTGCAGATGCACATATTCCTAATTTGTCTTCTATTTTTCCAATATTGAATCCCGGTGTGTCTTTGTCTACGATAAATGCAGACATACCCTTAATCCCCTTAGACTTGTCAGTCATTGCAAGGATAATATTGAAATCTGCTACCCCACCATTTGATATGAAACACTTTGTACCATTAAGAACATACTCATCTCCATCAAGAACCGCTGTAGTCTGTACATTTGATGCATCAGAACCAGCACTTGGCTCAGTAAGGGCGAATGCTCCTATATATTCAGCTGTCATCAGCTTATTCATATACTTTTCTTTTTGCTCTTTAGTTCCGTACTTATCAAGAATCATAATTGGAAGATAGTGAACAGAAGAAATACCAGCTGTTGATCCACACTTCTTAGCTATTTCCTCAATTACGATTGCCTTTGAGATTTCATCCCCATCAGCTCCACCATACTCAGTTGAGTAAGGGATAGCGTAAAAACCATACTTACCTAATTTCTTGATACTCTCCTCTGGGAATCTATGATTTGCATCAATCTCAGCTGCTATTGGTGCAATTTCATTCTCCACAAATCTCTGGATAGACTTTCTTACCATTACTTGCTCATTTGTAAATTCAAAATTCATTCGATTTACCTCCTTTTAGTATTAAAAGCTATAATCATAAACCCATACCCTAGGGAAAACCTGAAGAACTCTGGAATACCATCCTTAAATCAAGCTATATGGGATATTTCATGCTTGTTTTAAGTACTGGAATTACAGGTTTTTCAAGTTCCTGATTATCTATATATTCTCCTGACAGTGAAAGGATTCCATTTATCATTATTAGCAACCAATATTTGTAAAGGCTAAAATATTGTGAAAGTAAAAACTACAAGTGTTCACCTTTCAATAGTCAGGTTAATATCACCTACTTAATTTCAATATTCATCTTCTCATCAAAGAAAATTCTTTTATCCATAATCTTTAAATCGTCAGAAATCTTAGGAATGAACTCCATCTGATCAAGGATATCCTTTTGCATATCTACGCCTGGAGCTATCTCTATAAGCTCTATTCCACTATCTCCAAGCCTAAATACAGCCCTTTCTGTCAGATAAAGAATTTCCTTACCTAGATCTTTAGCATATTCAGCACTGAAACTAATTTGTTCTACTTCTTCCCTAAACTTCATACTACGACCTTCATTTGCTATTTTAATTTCACCATTATCTATATCAACTCTTAATCCACCAGCAGTAAATGTTCCACAGAACACTATCTTTTTGGCATTTTGAGAGATGTTTACAAATCCACCTGGACCTACAACCTTGCCTCCAAACTTACTTACATTAACATTTCCAGCTTTGTCTATTTCTGCAGCTCCTAAATAAGCAACATCAATTCCACCACCATCATATAAATCAAATATCTGATCTTGAATATGAATAGCATCAGGATTAAAAGTAGCGCCAATCCCAAGACCACTGGCTGGAACCCCACCCATTACACCAGACTCAATTGTAAGAGTAATTTGATTAGATATTCCTTCCTCATCTGCTGACATGGCAACATATTCAGGTACACCAATTCCAAGATTTACAAGGCCATTTTTCTTTAATTCAAATGCTCCCCTTTTACCTATAACTCTCTTTATATCAAATTTACTTGGACTGTTTTTGCTAGGTAATCCCCTAACCTCTCCAGACCACTCTGGTATATACTGATCAGTTGCAAATGATTGAACATTGTGCTTAGGATCTCCAACAACAACATAATCTACTAAATGTTTATGAACTGCTACATCTGATGCCTTTAAAGATCCGTACTTACAAAGCCTTTCAACCTGTGCTATAACAATTCCACCAGAATTTTTTGTTGCAGTAGCCATACTAAGCTGGTCTGCCCTAACTGCTTCTTTTTCAAGGGAAAGATTACCTTGATCGTCAGCTGTAGTTGCTTTTATAAAACATACATCTATTGGGAAACCTTTATAAAATAGATAATCCTTATCATCAATACTCATCAGCCTTACTACATCTTCATTTTCAGCCATAGCATTGGCCTTACATCCATCTACCCTTGGATCTGCAAAGGTCTTTAATCCTACATGGGTAATAACCCCTGGTTTTCCACTTGCTATTGCCTTAAGAAGGTGTATAGTAACACCTTGAGGAACCATATATGCTGGAAACTTATTTTCTGCTATTAACTCGCCTAACTTAGGTGCAAGACCAACGTGGCCGCCATAAACTTTCTTCAATAAACCATCATGGGCAAAATGATCCATACCCCTACCATTTTTGTCACCTATTCCTGCACAATAAAATAAAGAAATGTTTTTAGGGCTTTTTTCTTCTATATATTTATTTTCCAAAGTAGACATTAAATCTTCTGGAATACTAAAACCTACGAATCCTCCTACTGCTAAAGTATGATGATCCTGAATAAGATCGATAGCCTCTCTTGATGATATAAATTCTGCCATTATTCTCTCTCCTAACTAAAAGTAAATTTATTTAATACGACATATAGCACAATATCTAAGAATTATTCCTAGATATTGTGCTTAATTATTTATTTTTTTAGAACAAGTTAAATATTGTTCCGAAAGCAATTGCTCCAAATGTACATAAAAATGGAATCAGTACAGATACCATAAAAATATCCTTATATGATTGTCTATGTGTAAGACCACAAATTGCTAAAAGTGTTATGATAGCTCCATTTTGAGGAAGTGAATCTAGTCCGCCTGATGCAAGAGCTGCAACTCTGTGAAGGAACTCAGGATTAAGTCCTGTTTGAAGTGCCCATTCATAGTACTGATTTCCCATAGAAGCCAGTGCAATAGACATACCACCTGATGCAGAACCTGTAATACCTGCAAGTATGTTTACACTTACTGCCTCAGATACAAGAGGTGTACCAAAATCGATAGCCATAAGACCATTTTTAATATGCTCAAATCCCGCAAGACTCTTGATTACAGTACCGTATCCAACCTCTGAAGAAGTATTCATAATTGCTAAAAGAGATCCTGAAACTCCTGCTGATAGAGCAACCTTAAGTTTGTCACCGTGGCCAATATTTTTATGACCAATAACAATAACCATAATAATACCAAGCGTTATTGCAACTATCAGGGACCAAATAGGTGCTGCATTTGTAAATCCTTCACCATATTTTGATACAAGTTCATTCATTTGATCTGCTGGTAAATTGTCATACATATTTTTAGTAAGTACATACTTAGTTAAAACAAAGTAACTCACTAACACCGTAAGAAGTGGTAAAAAAGCAAGGGCTGGCTTAATAAAGACTTCGTCTTCTTTCTTCTCTGGCTCATTGAAATGACCTTCTCCATAACCTTCTCCAGAAAGAGCAGCCTTTTTTCTTCTTCTTTCAAGCCACATCATACCGAAGACTAACATACCCATACCAACTACTAATCCTAAAACAGGTGCAGCATACCCATCTGTCTTAAAGTAAGTTGTTGGAATAATATTATGAATCTGTGGTGTTCCCGGAATAGCCGTCATTGCAAAAGTAATTGTTCCAAGTGCAAGAGCTGCTGGTAAAAGTCTTTTTGGAATATCCGCTTCTTTAAAGATTCCAGCTCCGATTGGATAAACAGCGAAAACAACTACAAAGGCACTTACTCCACCATATGCAAGAATTGCACATGATAATACTACTGAAAGAATTGCCCCTCTTGTTCCAAGCTTTGTACAAATATAATGAGAAATAGATTTTGCAAGTCCCGTTTCTTCAATTAATTTTCCAAACACGGCTCCCAACATGAAAATTGGGAAATATTTAGCGGCAAAACCCATACCGCCCTTCATAAAAATTTGTGTATATGTAGGTAGAAGTTCGCCACCACCTGTTAAAAGAACACCTGCCATTGCACATACTGGTGCAAATAAAATAACTGAATATCCTCTGAATGCAATAAACATCAAGAGAAGTAAAGAAATAACTATACCTAATACCGACATGTTTTACCCCCGTTATATATTCTGATTGTTTAGCTAACATTAGTTCTAATGCCTTACTTGTTATAAAATTAACAAGAATGACGTAATTAATTACACAAATACTATAAGCAACTTACGTGCCAACTTATAAGAGATTGATATTTTTTTATCAAATAAAGCTCTGTAAGCTAGTTTTATTAAGGCATATATTATTTTTCGAATTGGAAATCGTTTTTCTAATGTTCATATTTTTATATCTTTTAGCACAAATAAGTATGTCTACTTTTGTAGACTTGTCGATAAAAGTAGACATACTTATATATAACATGCATTTTTCAATACTTTTAAGTTTCAAATAAGTATGTTTTATTGTATAATTATTTAAAGTGTCGCATTATGTAGACAGAATTTAATTTTAGAAAGGAAATAATCAATATGACTTCAAGTAACTTAAATAAAGACACACTGGAACTATATAAATATATATATGATGAAATCTTAGATATTAGCGAAGATGGATTTTTGGTTGTTGACTCAGATGGCATAATAATAGATATCAATAATACATATTGTAAATTTCTTAAAACAACTAGGGAAAATGCTATAGGAATACATGTACTTGACCTTATACCAAATTCTAAAATGGCGGAAATGGTTAAAGGGGGAGTAAGGGAACATAATGTAATCCACACTTTCAATGCTGATCAGAATATTAACGGAGATAATTTTGTATGGGTAACAAGTAAATCTCCTGTAAAAAAGAATGGCAAAATAGTAGCAGCCGTTGCTCAGATAAAATTTAAACAACAAACTATAAATTTGGCAAAAAAAATTAAATCTCAGGACTGCCAACTACAATACTATAAGGAAGAAGTAAAAAGATTAGGTGCAGGGAAGTATTCTTTCTCTACTATGATAGGAAATTGCCACCTCTTTTTAAAAGCTAAATCTTTAGCTATTAAATCCGCCAAAAGTGACTTTCCAGTTCTCCTTACCGGGGAAACTGGAACTGGTAAAGAAGTCTTCTCCAATTCAATCCATTATTCAAGTGACAGAAGAAACTATCCAATGGTTAGAATTAATTGTGCGGCTATTCCTTCTGAACTACTGGAATCAGAACTTTTCGGATATGAAGACGGAGCTTTTACAGGTGCTAAAAAAGGTGGCCGAAAGGGTAAATTTGAATTAGCTGACAAGGGAACAATATTTCTCGATGAAATAGGAGATATGCCACTCCACATGCAGTCAAAACTACTTAGGGTTCTTCAGGAACAAGAAATAGAACGTATTGGTGGCAACAAAAGCATAAAAGTAGATGTAAGAATAATTGCAGCTACACATCAAAACCTTAGAAAAATGGTTGATGAAGGTAAATTTAGGGAAGACCTATTTTATAGACTTAATGTTATCAACATAAATATACCTCCCTTAAGGGAAAGAAAAGATGACATACTCCACTTTGCAAAAGCCTTCTTAAATAATCTTAATAAAAAATACAAAAAAGAAGTAGAACTCTCTGATGAAGCTATTGAATGTCTGATGTCACATAGATGGCCCGGAAACATTAGAGAACTAAAAAATATAATTGAAGGCGCTTTCGCAATATCAGATAATAACATAATTGATCTCTCACATCTTCCATCAAACATTGTAACCAACTCAAAAATATCTAGATCTATTTCAGGAAACAAAAAGTTCAATGAACTTATGGCTGATTATGAAAAACAAATTATTTTAGATTGCTTAAGACAAAATAATAATAATTGCAATAGAACAGCAGAAGAGCTTGGAATCCACAGAAGTACACTTTACAAAAAACTTGATAAACTAAATATTCAAGTGGAAAGATAGATAGAAAAAAGGAGCCTTAAAATAATTAAGGCTCCAAAATTAAATACCATGTTTTGCAAACACAAGATTTATATCCGTATATGAAATTTCTTCCCTAAGAGAGAGTTTTATATCCTTAAGGGATGCACCAGGATTTTCACTCCTAGCTTTTACTATCTCATCTTCCTTTCCCTTATCAATAAATCTATCCCAATCTATTTCCTTGCCATTCCCAATTAATTTTTGAAAATGTTTTACAATAGTAGCAGCAGTAAGGCCTCTTTTATTAGCGATTTCTTCAAGGCTAAGGTTTTCAAGATATATTTGATATGTCTCTTCATATCTATCAAGTCCAGAAGATTCTTTAACTATCTTTTCTACTTCTACATAAGAATCTTTTACTCTATTTTCTAGAATAGTTTTATCTACTTCATTATCAGTAATGTAATCATTAATAATTTCAATAAAATCTTTCCCATAAGAATCATACTTTTTCTGACCTACACCCTTGATTTCTAAGAAGTCTTCCTCCTTAATAGGCATATAATAAGCCATCTCTTCAAGTGATCCATTATTAAATACAGCATATAGGGGAACACCCTTACTGTTGGCTATTTCTTTTCTCTTTTCAGAAAGAGCATCATAAAGCTTCTTATCAAAATCAAGATCAGTCTTTCTTTTCATAGTCTTCTTTATCCTATCCTTAACCTGAACCCTCTCTTTTCTTATAAGAATTTTCTCTTCATTCTTGAAAATCTTTTTAGAGCTCATATTTAGCTTAAGAATGGGAAACTTATCAGCTGTCATTGTAATATATCCCCTAGCTATTAAGTTCATAGCAAGTTCCCTTAAAGCCCCTTCAGAATGATCTGATGCTATGCCATATGTTGAAACCTTATCAAGATTCCAATCCAAAATCTTTTTGTTTTTGGACCCTCTTAATACTTGAATCACAGTGTTAAGGCCATATCTTTCCTTTACCCTATAAATACATGACAGGATTTTTTGAGCTTCTATAGTCATATCAATATACTCTATCTCATCGTTACAATTTCCACAGTTATTGCATTTTTCAAGTTTGGATTCTTCACCAAAATATCTTAGTATCTCACTCCTAAGACAATAATTACTATGACAATAATTAACCAATATTTGAAGATTTTCAAGTTGTAGTCTAGAATAATCAGAAGTAGATTCATTTTGAGCTATTATTAATTTTTGCTTCACAATATCAGCTGGAGAATACATAAGGATACAATCTGATGGATCACCATCTCTACCAGCACGACCTGCTTCCTGATAATAGGACTCCATATTCTTAGGCATATTGTAATGAACAACATATCTTACATCAGGCTTATCTATACCCATACCAAATGCATTAGTGGCAACAATAATATCAATATTTCCCCCCATAAATGCATCTTGTACAGATTCCCTTACTTCACTAGCCATACCACCATGGTATGAGCCTACAGAAAATCCGATTTTAGATAGCTTGTCTCCCAATGATTCTACCGTTTTTCTAGTTGAACAATATATTATTCCAGTATCACCATTATTTCGTCCTGAAAGATATTCCTTTAAATATCTAAATTTATCACTTGGTTTAACAACAGAATAATAAAGGTTCTCCCTATCAAAACCCGTTATCATCTCAAAAGGATTGTCTAACGCAAGCATATTTTTAATATCATCTATTACTTTAGATGTAGCCGTTGCCGTAAAGGCTGCAACTACAGGCTTATTAGCTAGTCTATTAATAAACTCAGGTATTCCCCTGTAGCTTGGTCTAAAATCATGCCCCCTCTGACTAATACAATGGGCTTCATCAATAGCCACCATATCTATATCTATAAAATTAGCTAGAGAAAACATATTTCCTGTAAGAAGTCCTTCTGGAGCTACATAAACTATCTTATAGCATCCACCAATAATCTCCTGATATCTTCTTTCCCTCTCCACTGCACTTAATGAACTGTTTATAAAGGTTGCATCAATACCATTCTCCACTAGGGCATCAACCTGATCCTTCATAAGTGCTATCAGGGGAGATACAACAACAGTAAGTCCATTTCCCATCAAGGCTGGAAGCTGATAACATATTGACTTTCCTCCACCAGTTGGCATAATGCCTAAACTATCTCGACCAGAAAGAATTGCATCAATTATCTCTTCCTGACCCCTTCTAAAATTGTTATAACCAAAATATTTATTTAATACACTTATCTTATTCACAATAGTAACTCCTTTAAAATACCGTCCAATACAAAGCTATATTTAGTACATCTACCTTATCATATAACAAATCCTTTATGAAGTGGTGTGCAAATTGCATACAATTTATTAGTCATTCATAAATCCTGTACTATCAAATATAACGATTACATTATCAAATATCTTACAATCCCCTGCGTAATCTACAACTCCATTATTTTTCTTATCTCTGATAGTCACATACTCATAGTACTTATCATTTTCATCCTCAAACCACCTAGATGAAACTATATATTTCTTATCTATACATCCCAAATAATGAGTATTACTTCTAGCAATAAACTTTACTTCATAATCACAATTGAAAATGCCTTTGATTGTTATTCTATTATTCTTTTCTATTTCCTCATATATTTCCTTGTCATATATAAGTCTTCCAGTAATCTCCTCGTGATTTATACTGAATAATTTCTTTTTCTCAAAACTTGAAAAATCCATCTCAAAAACATCTTCTATCTGACTTTGGAAGTTTTTCTCCCTGTAAATGAGTTTACAATCATTAATATCCAATAATCTTACCCATCCATCAACATGATTTTCAGTAATTGTATCAATAGAAAGTTTACTGATTCCATCTTTCACTTCTTCAACAAATTTTTTAAGATCAATATAGCCTATTTTTTCTACAGATTTAATTAATTCTCTGCTTATTCGACCTAATTTTACCGCCTTATATACATCTTCTTCATATTCATAATCATCCATATGAGTTTGGTTATAAATAATAATTTTTCTATTATCCAGTTTCATCAATGGCAAATTACCTACACCACCGTGTACAACATTTACACCTTTAACAAACTCTATATCCTCAATAATATATGTTTTCATATCATTTACATCCACAAGATGCATTACATAATCTAGCCCCTGTTTAGAATACTTATTATACTGATCACCTTGCAAATCATCAATATCTTCATGGACCAAAATATATCTTTCGTCAATAAATATCGGTATTGAAGTTAGTTCTCCAAGGAATTCATATTCAACTGATTTAATAATTTCAAAGCTTTCCCCATCTAAAATCTTTATCTTCAAATTATGAGCATCAGATTTATCTAATATAATAATTTTATTCTCTATAAATCTAATATATTGACTATAGAATTCATATGGAGGTATCACATGCCTATACACTTCACTAGTAATATTACTATCGGCTTCATGTTTTTTCACAAGAAAAAAAGAACTATCTCCATCTGATATTTCTTCTGAAAATAATACACTATCCTTTTCGTACTTAAGAACATTCGTTTTTTTACCAGAAACATTTCTTATATCTATTATTTTTAATCCGTCCAATTTCTTCACCGAAATCCTTTCATATATATACATAAATTATACAAGATAAATGGGCCGTTCGTAAAACGATATGGCCCATAAAATCTATATTTTCACTCTATTTCTTCCCGAATGTTTAGCATCATATAAAAGATTGTCAGCCTCCTCAATATACTTTTGAAGGTCTTTTTCAGACTCCTTTATCAAGACTGCTCCTATACTGATAGTAACCCTTATTTCTTGGTCATTGTATTTATATGGTGATTTCTCAATATTATATCTTATCCTCTCCAAAATTTTCTCTAATGTTTCTTTTGAGGATACAGAAATAAGAACCACAAACTCCTCGCCTCCATATCTGCCAAGAATATCTTCACCCCTGATATTTTCAGATATTATTCTAGCTACATGCTTTAAAACACCATCTCCAGCTATATGCCCATAGCTATCATTGACCTGCTTAAACTTATCAAGATCACACATCGCAAGACCATAAAATCTATTTCGTGTTTTTTCATTGTCAAAAATCCCTTCTGACAAAAGCATAAATGCTGATCTATTATATACCCCCGTAAGGGAATCAATTCTTGAAATGTCTTCAAGCTTTCTCTCCATAAGAGAATTTGATATCCAAAATGTTCCGATAGTTATTACTAGGGGCATGACCTGATAAATCATTACCGACAAGGAATGAACAAAACCCGCCAACATAAAACTCTCCAAGGAATCTTGATATATGGTAATTATAATTCTTACAATAAGTATCAAAATAGATATAAGAAAAAACATATTTATCAAGAAACTTTCCTTAATAATATTGGTGGTACGTTTTTTAGTAAAAAGAAATATTATTTCAATGAAATAAATAATATTGATTAGAGATACAATAATAATTCTACTCTCTATACTTGGATTAACATAAGTAAAATATATAAAACTGACAAGAAGTATAGATAAGAGAACTATATCTTGAAAATACCATTTATAATTAAACTTCCTAAACTTAGATAAACCTGTTCTAACCTGACTTATACCTAGTATGATTAAAAAATTGGATACCACTACCGTAACAAACTGTGGAAGATAATATCTCATAGACAGAACAAAAAAACCTATCCCAGTCAATACAATTCCTAGTCCTATCCTGACAATGCCCAGTTCAGATTTACGCTTTAAACCAAATATAATTATCCCTACACCTGAGAAAAGGCTGTATGCAATTGTTATGGCAAGAACAGTTCTCATATCAAGCATAATAACCCTCCAAACAAAATTATATATCTATTTATACCCGAAAAAAAAAGAACTATCACAAGGATAGTTCTAATTTTTTTATTCACCTTTATAGACTGTATACTCATCTAATAATATTGTCTCTACAATACCATATACCTCATCTTCCATATCATATAGACCGCCATATTGACCTAGCATAAGTACCATATCACCAACTTCAAAACTATCCACATACTGACCATAAGCAAGGGTATAATTATAATCGCCTTCGTCAATCATGATTAAGGTTGCTTCCCCATTAAAATCATACTCTACAATCCTTCCAAATATAATTATAGTATCTTCAACATAATCTTCAGGATTATGCCATCTATCAATATAAGGAACAGATGGAATTTGCTCAGCACCTTCATTAAGTTCACCAGTACTCTCAACAGGAGTATTAACTTGTGGCTGAACTAACTGTGGTTGAACAACTTGAGCTTGAAGTACACCTTTAAGATAATGTCCCTCTTCTATAACTTCACCATATTTATTATAGATCTTTCCGTATCCATCTTTTTTTCCTTCATAGAAGTATCCTAAATAATAGTTACCACTGTTCCATGTAAATTTTCCATATCCACTTCTCTCATCATCAAACCAGTTTCCTTCATAGCTCTCTCCATCACTCCAAGTATACTTTCCGTATCCTTGTTTAGACACACCACCAAAAGAATAATTCCCATCATACACAGAACCACTATCAAATGTAGTAACTTTTCTTTCCTTTGGAAGTTCCACAAACAAATTACCAAACTCATCATATGTAACAATAGCATCAGCATGCTCTAAAATTTTCATCATAGGCACATATATAGTATCATTTTGAGCAAAAGGAGCTTCAACATTCACCCAAGATCCAGAACCCTTAATACTAATTTTAGTCTTACTTTGACCAACTTTAAACTCAAAAATATCATCATTAGTATAAGCAAAGACCGTTTTACTAGATGGATCATAGTTTGCATATAAAGAAATATTTATAACATCCTGATAAGCAATCATTATCTCACTATTTTTCTTAATAATAGGCTTCTCAAACCTAACCTTAAAACCATCAATTGTAATATAAGGATTACTAACCTCCACCTTTACTACAGGTACTTCAGTTACTGTAGTCTCTGTCGCAAAAGTAGCAAAAGACATCATGGTAACAAGCACAAGAACAATACTTAAAATCCTTTTCACACATATTCCCCCTTAATCAGTATAAAGCAGCGTAAAATATTGCATAAATTGAAAGTTTTTACACTGTTATAACTATTATATATGAGAATTTTACTTGTTTAAAGATATATTTTACTGATAGCAACTAATAACAAAGCTGATCCCTGCCATTCTCCTTAGCCTCATAAAGAAGATTATCAACCTTAGTAAGCATTTCATCATAATCCTTCACTTCCTCATCACTTGACACTAGCCCTAAAGAACAAGTGATATTAAAATTGTTCCCCATATACTCATAATTTATAGACTTTACCAAACTTCTTATTTCTTCAGCTATTAAAATAGCATTTTCTTTCTCAACACCAGGAAGTAAGATGATAAACTCTTCGCCACCCATTCGTCCAATATCTACTTTTATGTCTAACTCCGTCCTAAGAACTTTAATAGTTTCAACAAGAACCCTATCTCCCATTGGATGTCCATATTGATCATTTACCTGTTTAAACCTATCTAAGTCGAAAGATATTAAAGAAAAATGTACATTAGAGTTTCTACTTTCAATAAATGTCTTTTCAAGTTTATCCATTATATATCGCCTTGAAAATGCCCCCGTAAGAACGTCCTCGTTTATTAATCTAATTAATTCTAAATTCTTCTCCTTAAGTTCCTCTGTACGTTCTTCAACAATCATTTCACAAGTATGATAAGCTTTAGCATAACGTCTAGCTAAAGTGCCTGAATACAATAATAAAATTCCTAAAGCACCAATAGGATTACTCTTTGAAATCATACTGTTAGGAACAGCATATATTATCATTGCTGTAATAAAAAGAATACCATAGCCAACAAGTAATGTTCTTGCATCAGAACGTTTAGCACGAGAAGCCCTAATCAATTGAGCAAACATATATACAATGAGCAACATATTAATAGTAAAATTAACTTTCTGCATAATCGGCATCAAAGCAATAAATTTATCCATTGGGATAATGATAATTAGTAGGGAAAACAATCCCGCATAAGCATAAACTAGTTTAGAAAAAATCTTACTCACCCTATTATCAAATTCATTTGGATACATATGCCTAGTAAATTCAATATAAAATATAGGTACGACTACAAATATCAATAAAATTATCTTGAATCTAATTAACATTTCCCCTTCTTTTATTACAGTCAACAAAGATGATGAATATGTTATCAATGCAAAATAAAGTGCTGCATAATTTCTTTTATAAAATATGAATAACAAAGTATGATAAATTGCCGTTACAATAAAACACCCTAGTAGAAATCCTTGCATTGTAATCATGTTTGTCTCCCCCTTAAGCTCTACTTGTGGTAGGGCTCATTCTTAATAATACGAAAAGCCCTATAAACCTGTTCAAGAAGAACAACCTTCATCAACTGATGCGGAAATGTCATCTTAGAGAAAGAAAGTAGTTCATCAGCCCTTTTATATACTGCATCTGATAAACCCAAGGAACCTCCGATAATAAAAACTATATCCGACTTCCCAGATACACCAAGCTTTTCAATCCTTGAAGCTAGTTCTTCTGATGATTTCTGTTTTCCTTCAATAGCAAGGGCAATAACATGACTAGAATCCTTAATATTTTTAAGAATCCTTTCCCCTTCCTTATTCTTAACAATCTCCATATCCTTCTCAGAAAGATTTTCAGGAGCCTTTTCATCAGAAACTTCAATCTCTTTTAGGCTACAGTATTTCGAAAGTCTTTTAGTATATTCTTTAATTGCATTTACAAAGTATTTTTCTTTTATTTTACCTACAGTAAGTATGGTTATTTTCATAAGTATTCCCCTTTTTAGTCTAATCTTTTTAAATTATATCATATCAGGGGAAAAGGGGAATCGCACATTTTTTTGTGCTAGGGGAATCGTTTTGCAAACAAAACTAGGGGAAAAGCTAGTAACCTAGGACCTTTAAATACATTCTTTAAAGGTCTTAAAGTTCTTCCTTTTCCCCTAAATATTGTTTACAATATTGATTCACCTAACACAAAGCAAAGTCTTGTGTGATTCCCCTTTTCCGCTTCATAAAGCTTCCCTGGGCTTATATCCAAATATGATATAGCTGGGCTATCATCTAAGATGATGCCAGTCTTATTTATTTCTTAACTATCTTATAAACCCCAGTCTGACCAGGATAGCTCATAGCCATTACCATACTGTGGTATGCCTCTATTTGATCTCCTTCTTCTAGATCTGATATCTCTAGTTTATTATTATTACTATCTACAAACATTGTTGTATCCATAGATATTAGATAGTATCCACCATTATCTACTAAGAATCTTCCATCCTCAACTGCCTCTATAGTTCCTTCAAATCTTTCTACATTGTTAATTACTTGAACTTCAAATGCATTTGAAATAGCTGGTAGGCTTCTAGTCATTATAGGAGAGTACTTAGCAAAAATTCTATCTCCCTTTTCAATATAGTTATGATTAAAATCTAAAGAAATAAGTGGGTTAATCACCTTAGTTTCTTTACCTACATTTAAGTAAATTCTGTCCTTAGTAATAGGATCTTCTACTAGAATTCTACTATAATCATCTTCTCTAATAATCTCAATAACATTTCCCTTGATTTCAAGACTTTCCTGATTTGCAGAAATAAGTAAAACTTCCTCAGCTGCGAATACTGGTACAACATTCATTAAACCTATCAGTAATAACATTACAAATACAATATTCTTTTTCATTTTCATATCCTCCACACACTAATTTTATTTATATATATTAGACGTATTAAGTAAGAAAAAGTTCCACATTTTTTTTTTGCATAAAAGGGGAATCGCACAAAATTCGTGCTAGGGGAATTAGTTTTGTAGACAAAACAAGGGGAAAAGCTAGTAACCTAAGACCTTTAAATACATTCTTTAAAGGTCTTAAAAGTTCTTCCTTTTCCCCTAAATATTGTTTACAATATTGATTCACCTAACACAAACAAGGTTTTGTGTGATTCCCCTCTTCAGCTATAGAACTCTACAATCTTATCCGCCTTATTCTCCCTGACATATATTCTCTTTCCGTCTCCTTCAAAGACAGTGTAATCACCATTTTTATATACTTTATCTATTTCTATATTCTTTATCATCTTTATAAATTCTGAACGATATGTCCCATGGGGTGGTGATATTCTTCCGTCAACAACAGCTTTTACGAAGTACTTTATCCAGTGTTCTTTGTGGTTATCTGGAACTTTTGATTTTTTCATGTTATTACACTTTTTACATGAGCACACTAAGTTAAATACTTCTTCTGTTCCACCGTATTTCTTTGGATAATAATGATCCAATGTTATTTTATTCTTATATAGAAACTTGGAGCAGAAGAAACATTTTTTATTTTCCCTTTCATAGATGTATTGCCTATCAATATATTTTTTCTTCATATGGCCACATCCTTTACTATATATAGAATACTAATCTTCAAAAGGTGATTCTAAAATATTTACTTTTCCGTCTTTCATTTGAGCTTTTACCCCTAATGGTAAAGTGGCCAGTGGACTACAGTGTCCTGACTGGAAATTATAGTATAGTGGCTTTCCAATAGGAGTAAGTATTTGTGCAAACACATCATTTATAGTAACCTTACTGTTTTTACTTGGGCCACAGTCCTCAAAATCACCTAAAACAATGCCCCTAGACTGATCCAGTTTACCAGCCAATTTCAATTGAGTAAGCATCCTATCAATGCTATATGGCTTTTCTCCTACTTCTTCTATGAAAAGTATCTTATCCTTTGTATCAATTTCATAGGGAGTCCCTAAACTGGCTACAATAAGGGCAAGATTTCCTCCTACAATTTCACCTTGGCACTCGCCTTGGCAAAGTATTTGCAATTGTTCACCTTGAGGATTTTCAATTTCTCCAACAGGATTTTCCATAAGAATTTTCTTAAAATATTTTAAAGTATAATCATCTAGTCCTTTGCTAAAATCTGAAACTGCCATTGGGCCATGAAAAGTTGCCATATTGCATAATCTATTAAACGTTATATGTAGAGCGGTAATATCACTATAACCTACAAATGGCTTTCTATTTTCTTTTATCATTTCTAAATCAAGACTATCTAATATTCTTGGGCATCCGTATCCACCCCTAAGACATATAATACCGTCTACGTCCTTATCTTTAAACATATTGTTTATGTCCCTTACCCTAATATTATCTTCTCCAGAAAGATATCCAAATGTCTTTCCTACAGATTCCCCAAGCTTGACTTTAAATCCAAGCTTCTCTATTTCAAATATTGCTCTTTTTATTTCTGTCTTTGTTTTTGCAGGGCTTGCTGGTGCAACAATTCCTATTGTATCTCCTATCTTCAACCTCTTCACTACTATCCCTCCATTATTAAATCTATTTAAAAATATTCTAAAACTTCAATATTACGATCATGTGTATATTCTTTCTTATAATAAACATCCTTACTTCATCACCCTTTTCATGTTTAAATAACTGGGTCTGAAGTTTACGATAATTATCTATCTTTTCATCCTCCATAGCAATAATTATATCACCTTTAAGAAGTCCATTTGCCTTTGCAACTGAATTATCAAGGACTGTGTGTACAATTACACCATAATCTATAGGAACATTTTCTGATCCATATATATTAATAAAGTCGGACATATCTATTGCCCTAATACCCAACTGAACTTTTTTATAGCTACCTGTATCAATTACCTCTGTTATTATTTTTCTTATTGAATTAATGGGTATTGCAAAACCAAGTCCTTCACCACTATTGACCTTAACTGTATTTATACCGATTACCTGACCCTTTATATTGGTAAGTGGTCCTCCACTATTTCCAGGATTTATTGATGCATCGGTTTGAATAAGTTCATAAAAAACCTCTGACTCTGTGACTTCAACTGTTCTGTTCAATCCACTAATTATACCAGCAGTAGCTGATCTATCAAAGCTTAAACCTAAGGGATTTCCTATGGCAACAGCTATCTCACCAAGTATTAAGTCATCCGAGTTACCCAGTTCAGCTACTGGTAAATTACTTCTATTGACCTTAACAATTGCAAGATCCATCAGCTCATCATTCCAAATTAATTCTCCAGTAAGTTGCTCACCACTATAAAGGTGAACATAAAGATTCTGAACTTCCCCATCATTTACAACATGGGAATTGGTAATGATATATCCCCTTTCATCAACTATTACACCAGTACCGATACCTTCAAGTAGGCTTTCCTCCATAGAAAAAAAATCGGTTTGTGTAGAAACCGTTGTTATTCCTACTACTGAATCCATAACTTTTCTAATTGCTACAGAAACTGCATTGTCCCTATCCTTATTATTAATTATGTTTACTTTTTCATAGGTGTATATAGGTTTTTCATTTATTAGAAAAAGTGTATATGTACCAATTATTCCTCCAATAATTCCAGCAAATATCCCCAAAATAAAAATCAAGGCCAAAGAAATTCCCTTCTTCCTTGGCCTTGTTTCTGTAATGATATTATGGTATGAATCAATTGGCTTTTTTTCAAGATTTCCAACTAAATCTTCTTGAAAATCAACCTCCGATTGGAGTCTAGAAACATCATCTTCATAGTTTCTTAAATCATATCGGTCTTCCCCATCTTTCATTCTACATACCTCCAGGCAAAAGTTAGTCTTATAACTTTTAAGGGTTAATTCTATATATCTTACTTACCCTATCCCTGTATGTTAATTCAACATTTATGTCTTTACCTAATAATATATCCTTAGTTTCAAGCTCTTGCTTTACTGTCTCATATGCAAGATCTGGAAAGTTATTTTCTTTACTAAGATGGGCTAGAAGTACATTTTTTACTTTACCATACTCCATTATTTTCCCAAGAACCTTCCCTGCATCTACATTGGAAAGGTGACCCTTTTCGCTTAGGATTCTTTTTTTAAGATATCCTGGATATGGGCCTATTTTCAACATTTCAATATCATGGTTGGCTTCCATAACCAACAAATCTGAATGCTTTACAACATCAATTATTTTATCTGTTACTATTCCTAAATCAGTCAAAACAGATATATTTCCATCACCTTTAATAAAACTATAGCCAACTGGGTCAACAGCATCATGGGATATTTCAAAAGGTAGTATTTGTATATCTCCGATAGTAAATTCCTTATCTTTCTCAATAAAATGAATCTTATCGTGATTTACCTTACCCATCTTACTCTCCATAGCCTTCCAAGTAGACTCGTTTACATAAAGATCCCATCCATACTTTCTCATTAATATCCCAACACCCTTAACGTGGTCTGTATGCTCATGGGTTACTAGAATACCATTTACAGTAGTTGGGTCTACATTAATTGACAAAAGTCCATTTGTAACATACTTACCACTAAGACCTGCATCAAGTATTAATTTTGTACTATTAGATGCAATGTACTGACAATTACCACTACTCCCACTAGCAAGTGAGCAAAACTCCAATGTCATAAATATACCTCTTTCTACTAATCTACAGAAGCACCTATAAAGTAGGCCTTTCCGTCACTTGTCTTTATTCTCCAATATACATTTGCTTCTCCAGAAGCTATACTACTGGCGATAATATTTGAGTTTGTAAAATTCCCGATATTAAGCCTATATCCAAGGTCCACATCCTCAATCACAACTGGATTCTCTCTATCAGGATCCTTTAAGTTTTTTTGAACCATAAATTTATATAGGGCCTTTGAAACAGGAACTATATCCTTATTGGTATCCTTCTCTTCCTTTACCCTTAACCATTTTCTTTTAAATCCTATTACATCACCATCATATATTACTATTGTCATGTTGGCATCTTCAATAAAATTATCATTATAGCTTTCTTTAAATATTACCTTCTCACCTTCATCGTCAACCTTATAATCCCAAAATTCAACATTTTGATCAAAACCATACTTGCTTAAGAAATCAAAACCTATTTCTTTGGCATCGGTCTCCCCTATATATCCAAATGGTTCCTTATCAACATCCTTTACATACAAGAACTCATTTTTACTGGTTATATATATTTTCTCATTTCTTTTTGAAGCAACGTTTCCATCAATGACAAAATCTCCACTAAAAAATTTTAAACCTTCTTCTTCAATATCATACCTTTCATATTCAAGAACGATATCTTTCATCTTATCTTTTCTAACTTTTATAAGCTTTGGAATATATATTTTACTTTCATTTAAAAGCTTTAATACCGACTCTGTATCCTCAACAGATTTACTAGTGTAAGGGTTAGTCTTATAATCCATAAATACATAAACTCCAAGTATTAAATTTACAACCACAAGGGCCCATATCAATGTATCCCTAGCTCTTGACCAATCCAAATCTTTCACCTGCCTAACTAGAAGCAATTATAAAATATCATAATTACTCTACCACATCTGTAAGAAGTTCACCAGTAAACATATCAAAATAGAAGGTATTTACTCCTATTTTTATTTCCCAAGCATTTCTAATAGTCTCTTCTCCTTCGAATATATCTACAAAATAACATTGCCTTATCTTCTCAATATTTTGAAGTAGTAAGAAACTATAATTATCAAACTCGAAATTAGCTAATTTTTCCCTATTGTTTTTATTAAACTTAAGGGATATATCTTTAAAATTTGTATTCAAAATATCAAATGGTAATTTAATCACTTCATCTTTTGATCCAATAGGAGCAATTGTCTTAACGTATTTTCTAATATTTTTATTAAAATTAATTACCCTATCCTTATATATCCTTACTGTTATTGGACTTTTTTCTGGCTTAACACTATTTACCACATCAACATCATTTATCTTATAATCAAATTCTATAAGATAGACATTTTGACCTTCAGCCTCTAACATTTTATAATCACTTAAATATACATTTGATGGCATATCCCCATATTTAGATATGGTTTCAAGGGCAATTTTTATTCTTTCCTCATGGGATATATCACTTCCTGAATAATCCTCCCCTATCTTTTCAGTATACTCAACAGATCCATTGGCACCAATCCTAAGGGCCTTCTCTCCATAACCATATACATATACCAAGGAACCATCATAATCTTCCATCTTCTTTACAAAATCAAAGTTTTTACCAAAGGCCTTATTTGCAATATTTTTTGCATCCGTCTCAAAATCCGTTCCTGCAATATCAACTTCTCTTATTGCCTTTATCCTTGGTATACCCTTATATCTTGAAACAGGTATAAGGGTAATATTCTCTGTAAAATCTTCTGTTTCAAGAATTTTTTCTAAAGAAAAATAAGATTCTACCGTTTGGTATCTAGTATTTTTTTGACCTTCAATATTATCTACAAATCCATTGATATAACTTAAATCTGCACTTAATACTTTCTTATAAAATTCCCCTGAGGATGTATCTCCATAATAAATAAACTGACCACTTATGGGAATAATTAATTGATCAAAGGATATTCCCTTCTCCCCTTCATTATTAGCTAGGGAAAGATACTGAGAAACTAGATTGTTTTCAAGTACAAAGGGCATGTTTACCTTTATGGATCTTTCTTTAAAAACATCTTCCCACTCATCGTAATTTATTTTTTTAAATTCCTCATCTGGATTAATATAGTTATTTTTAACTATATCTTTTGAATTACTCCAAACCCCGGCTATGTCAGAAAAAAGCACCGTATGAAAGCCACCCCCAAAGCTTATTGAAAAACTTTGGGGGTTTAAATACTTATCAATATCTTTAATTTTCTTTTCTACACTTTCATCCTCAAAAGTTATAAGATTGGAAACTGAATACTTACGATCATATAACAATTGCGATGTTAAAACGATGCTTAATCCAATAAGGCCTAAAAGAATACCGTTCTTGTACGACAGCCTTTTCATGGATTTACCTCCGTAATTTATTTATCTTCCTCTATAATATCCTCTTTAGCTATTTCCTCAGAAACAACACTGAACTCCTGTGTCTTTACAATATTACCTTCATTATCAGTGAAGACTAATTCATAATTACTACTTACTAGTCCATCAACTTCCATTTGGTAATATGGTAAAAAGCCTTCAAGCTTTACTTCCACATCTTCAAATACAGGATCCTTTATTTCTTTATTATATGTTTCTACAACATATTCATATTCAAGTTTTTTCTCAAAATACGACACAAGCATTTCATCAAACTTGCTAATATTTTCTTTATCTGTATCCGTTAAGTTCTCTTCATCCTTCAACATTATAAAATCAATTACTATATACATAGATTTTATATCGTCTGAAAGCTTACTAAGATCATCTTCACTTTGATTGTACAAATCAATTAACTCTTCTTCATCTAAATCTTCAACTTGGGAAATAGCTTCTTCACTAAGTTCAGTATTCTTAGGGTTTTCTAATAAAAATCTTGATAAGCTCTCGTGTTCACTAAGATAGATATCATCGACTTCTAGGGGCTCACCTATGTCATACATGCTCATGTTAGTACTGATATTTCCGTTCAATCTTATATTGATCAAAAGCTCTCCATCCATTACTAGAACTTCATCATTTGAATCAATTTCCGGACTGATTATCTCAATTGACTTGTCCCAATCGATGCTATTATCCATAGCAAATCCACTGAAGCTTAAAATGATAATCATTAATGAAATTGTCAACGTGGATATCAATTTTCTCATCATGGGACTCTCCTCCTAAATTATAGTTACTTAAATTATACAAGAGTAATATTACAATTATATTACACATGATTTAAAAGGTTGTTACACTTCTTCATAATCTTCAAGAGGTAACCTAATTGTCACAACAGTACCTTCTCCAACAATACTATCAATCTCTATTTCACCTTCATGGAGCTCTACTATTTCCTTGGCAATAGAAAGGCCTAAACCAGTTCCACCAAGATCTCTAGACCTTGCCTTATCAACCCTGTAGAATCTCTCAAATAATCTATCAAGGGCATCTTCATGGATACCATCACCATTATCAATTACCTTAATAAGTACACTGCTGTCATCTGTCATTAGATACACTTCTACTTTTCCACCCCTAGGAGTATACTTTATTGCATTTCCTATTATGTTTAAAACAACCTGCTCTATACGATCCCAGTCAAAATAAGCAATTAAACTTTGATAAGTTGTAGTAAGTGTCACCTTGTGATCCATCTGCTTAGCAGTAACATCCATCTTCATTATTGACTTTTTCAATAAATCAACTATATCCTGATACTCCATATGCATCATAATCTTCTTTGAATCGAAGTTTGAAAGCTGTAATAAATCCTTTACCAGTCTATTCATCCTATCAGCTTCAGAAAGAACTACAGAAAGGAAATTTTTAGTCATATCCGTATCTTCAATTGCCCCATCAAGTATAGTTTCGGTATAACTCTTTATACTTGTTAGTGGAGTTTTAAGTTCGTGGGATACATTGGCAACAAATTCTCTTCTCATATCATCAAGTTTTTGCTGCTCTGTAACATCCTGCATAACCAATACAAGCCCCTTTTTCATCCCAACATCATTTTGATATGGTGCAAAGTTGACCCTATATATAGAATCATCCTTGGCAATAGTCTCGCTACCTATCCAATTAGGATTATTTTCTATAATATTGTTTATTAAAAGTCTTTCACTATATTTAGAAATAACTTCATTATACTTATGAATATCAAATTCACCCTCATCAATACCCAACATATCCATTGCTTTAGGATTAACAAGTATTATCTCACCCATGTTATTTACAGCAATAAGTCCATCAGCCATATAATTTACTATAGCTTCCATTTTGGATTTTTCCCTGGAAATATCACTATAACTTTTTCTAAGTTCACCGGTTAGATGGTTAAACATCTCCCCAAGTTTACCAATCTCATCATCTGATTTTATATCAACCTGAACATCAAAATCACCATCTGCCATTTTTGCAGCCTTATCCGTTACATCATTTATTGGGTTAACTATACTCTTAGCAATAACCGAACCCAGAACAACTGTAGTAATAAGGGACAAAATTGTAGCTTGGACTATGATTTTTTTATAGTTGTTTAGATTATCATATAGTTCATTCAGATTATATCGTATATATATTATTCCCTTGTTTTCTCCATCATAAAGAACAGGATAGACCTTATCCTTTGTTTTAATAACATAATCCCCAGAATCAATGATAATATTACTCTCTGCAGTCTCACCACCAAATCCCTTGACGATAAGATTAAAGTCCAATACCTCTTCAGACTGAATATTAATATTTTCAGATGTGGTAGCAACAATATTATTTGAATTTTTATCAACAATAAATATTTCCTCTTGAAAACCGATATTTCTATGATTATCAAGGATTCCATCTATACGCTCTTTATTCTCCTCAAAATTTTCGATTTTTTCAAGGCTTGGCATAATAAGATTGGATAAATCATCTATCTTATTATTGATATCCCTTAAATTGTAGGACTCAAAAGTCTTTATTATCATTACTCCCGCAAGAATCATCGCAATGAAAACAAGGAGGAAATATATAATAACAAATTTCCACCTTATACTCTTAAACATTATTTAGTTCCTCCTGAAATAGTAACCTACTCCTCTTTTAGTCAGTATATGTTTAGGACTACTTGAGTCCTCTTCTATTTTCTCTCTTAATCTCCTAACAGTAACATCTACCGTCCTTATATCACCAAAATACTCATATCCCCAAACATCCTTAAGGAGCTGCTCCCTAGTAAATATTTGTCCTTCCTGAGTAGCTAAAAACTTAAGAAGTTCATACTCCCTTAGAGTAAGTTCAATAATACTGCTGTCCCTTTTTACCTCATATCTATCAAGGTCTATTTCTAAATTTCCAGATACAATATTATTCTTTGATTCAGTTTCTCTACTCTCATCAGAATCAAAGTCAATTCTTCTAAGATTTGCCTTAACCCTTGCAATAAGTTCCCTCATTCCAAAAGGTTTAGTTATATAGTCATCAGCTCCAAGTTCAAGACCTAAAACCTTATCTACCTCTTCTTCCTTAGCAGTAAGCATTATTATAGGAGTATTAAATGACTCCCTAACCTTCTTACAAACCTGAAAACCATCAAGCTTAGGAAGCATAACATCTAGAAGAATAAGATCCGGCTCTTCTTTATAAACCATCTTTAAAGCTTCATCACCATCATAAGCAACTTCCACTTTATATCCTTCTTTTTCTAAATTGAATTTTATTATATCCGAAATCGGTTTTTCATCGTCTACTACAAGTATCTTTCTTTCCATAAAAGCACCTCTTTTCAAATAACATAGCTATAGTAATAAATTAGAACTTTACATATTTAGCTGGATTTATAGGTGTTCCATTCTTCCTAATTTCAAAATGAAGATGTGGTCCCGTAGATCTTCCAGTGTTTCCACTAAGGGCTATTTTCTGACCCTTATAAACCCTGTCACCTTTCTTAACTAAAAGTTTAGAATTGTGACCATATCTTGTCGAGAAATTCCCACCATGATCAATAATAACTAAAAGTCCGTATCCACCATTATTTCCTGCAAAAGTAACTTTTCCTCCATCTGCAGCTGTTATAGGTGTTCCAGTAGGCACACCTATATCAATACCTGCATGAAGTCTACCCCATCTCATACCAAAAGGCGAAGTTACTACACCCCTACTTAAAGGTCTAGCAAAAACTCCAGAACCTATCCTTGGTGGAGGATTCTTTGTACCCCTATACATTACTTTCACTTCTGAAGGAACTAAAATTTCTTCAGAAAGTACTACTTTATTCACTTCAATACCATTCTCTTTATATATTTCAGCAAGAATCTTTCTTTCTCCATCCTTACCACTTGTCTTTACTTTATATTCTCCCTTATAGTAGCTTTCTGAATCGATGTACTCTACTTTTCTCGGAAGTCTTTCTACTAGTTCCTTTTCCTCTACAGTTACAACACTAATCAAAGGTTTAGGAACTACAAGGCTAATTTCTTGGCCAATTTGAATCGTTTCAGGACTAACATCAGGATTAGCCTTAACAAGATCGTCTACCTTGATATTATACTTTTTAGCAAGTAACCAGAAGTTTTCTCCCTTCTGAATTTTATGAAGTCTCTTTTCGTCAGTTCCCTTAACAATATAACTAGCTATATCTTCTGGAAGCTGTGCTTCTTCAATATCAATAGCTTTTACATTTTCTTTTTCAAGACTTACATTCTCTTTGAAGTATACCTTCTTGTACTCAGTATCCTTATCTCCTGAAAACTCAGCTTTAACAAGTTCAAGTACTTTTTCTCCCTCTGTTTTATCAGAAAAATATCCAGCAACCTCACCATTTATTCTTAATACATATTGATTAAGACCCATTTCAGAAAGATTATCATACTCAGCCAACATCTCCCCAAACATACTATCATCTGCAGCCGTTTCTGTAGAAGATTGTGCTGCAGCTTCTTGTACAGAAACTGTCGGAGTATTCAGTAAATGATATGTACCACCAGCACAAACTATTATTCCCACAAGAACTGAGGCAACTATAATTTTATACTTGATTACAAAATCCTTCATAGTATCAAAGTTAAAGTCCTTATCCTTGAAATCAAAAAAACTTTTAACCCTGTTGATATGGGGACAATTTCTAAGTTTTTCAGCCAAAGATATATCAGGCTTTTTTATATTTATTTCTGGAACATTAATTTCTGGTTTTTTAAATTCAAATTCCTTCCCTTTCCTATACAATTTAACAAAAGGTCGGAGCATGCTGGCAACAATTTTAGCCAGTTTGTCTACAAATGACTCTTGTCTACTTTTATTGCTCATATAATTTCTCCTCTTCATATACATAATTATCCTATCTTAAAGTATATCACATTAAAACCTTCTATTATAGGAGAATTTCCCTTTTAATTAATGGTCTTTTGCTTCTATGTTATGAGGAGAAATATTGTGATATAATGTTACTAATAAATTAAAGGAAAAAGGTGCATTTGAATGTCATTTATTATTTCAAATCCAAAAATAGATTTCGGTCAAACCCTAATTGAGAACATTTTTATAAACGACTTCATGCCCATGGCTGATGGAACCCACGTAAAGGTCTATCTAATGGGTTATAAAATAGCTACAGATAGGGATTCCACCGTTGAATACAACAATTATACCCTTGCAAAACTCCTTAATCTTCCCGTTGAAGACGTATTAAGAGCGTGGAACTTCTGGGAGAAGAAAGGAATCATAATAAAACATATGAACTCAGATGACAAATACGACTATACTGTTGAATTTTTATCACTGAGACAATTATATATAGACAACAACTATAGTGCTGGATCTGCTCAAACTGTTTCACATGAAACGGTTCACAAGTCTGATCCAAATGACCTATTAATGGCAAATAATTCACCAATGATTCAAAATATGTTTTATGAAGTGGATCAGATTATGAGAAGACCTCTTAATCCTAAAGAAAAAAGATATGTACTGGACTTCATATACAACTACAATATGAATCCCGATATTATCATAAAAGCATTTGAATACTCAATCGAAACTAAAAGAGTAAAGGACTTAAAATATATCGGTGCAATTTTAAGGAACTGGCATGACAAGGGCATAATAAATGTTGAAAAACTTGTTGAATACAGGGGTACAAGGGATGAATTCCAAAAGATGTATCAAAAAGTATACTCCCTTCTTGGATATCAAAAATCTGTACCTACTGCCGGGGATAGAGAAATCATGGATATCTGGTTTAAGGAACAAAATCTTGATATGGACTTTGTTGAAATTGTTCTAACAGAAAGCTCCAAAAAAACATCCAATGTAAATATGAATTACATGGATAAGATTATTAAAAACCTTATTGGTGAGGGTATTGATACTCCTGAAAAGTATAAGGAATATCTAGAGAATAAAGCTACTACTACTCAAAAAACAGTAAATCAAAAGACTACGGCAACTGCCAAAAAAAATAAGTTCCATAACTTTGAAACAAGAAAGAAAGAATACACTAATGAAGAACTCGAAAGAATTCTAGGAATAAGAAAATAACTATAATACCAAATAGAAATTAGGTGATTACTATGGCTGAATATAAAACAAAAGAAATCCTTAAAGAATATGAGCGATCAAGAGAGCAAGCACAAAAGGATTATAAAGAAAGAATTGATTATATAAATAAGTCAATTCCAGAAATTAAAGAAATTGATAATAAAATTAGAACTCTTGGTCTTGAAATGACTAAATTAGTTTTAGATGACACTAAAGATTCTAATTATATTGATTTAGAGATAGATCGAATAAAGGCAGAGATAGAAGCACTTAAGCAACAAAAAGCCTTCATTCTTACAGAAAACAATTTTCCTCTATCATTTTTAAAGATTCATTATCAGTGTGACAAATGCTCTGATACTGGCTTTTTAACAACTGGTAAGAAATGTACTTGTTTCAAACAAAAAATTATCGATAGTGCATACGGAATAAGTAATTTAAAAGATATCTTACGAAAAGAGAACTTCAGTAAATTTGATATTAATATTTTTTCTGACAAGGAATACGAAGGTGAGGAATCTTCACCTAAGGAGAATATGCAAAAAATTCTAGCTACATGTGAAGATTTCGTTGAAAACTTTAACGAAGACAACGGTGACAACTTACTGCTATTTGGTCCAACTGGCTTAGGTAAAACTTTTTTATGTAACTCAATGGCTAAAGCTTTACTTGACAAAGGATATCTAGTGGTTTATCAGACTGCATTCAAAATAATAGATATACTAGCAAATTATAAATTCCATGACAGAACATCAAATAGTGAAGAAGCTTATAATTTATTGTTTCAAAGTGACCTTCTTATTATCGATGACCTTGGAACAGAATTAAATAATACCTTTGCAAACATTGAAATATTCAATATATTAAATAACAGACTTATCAATGGAAAGAAGACAATAATTTCTACAAATCTTACTCCTTTACAATTAAAAGATATTTACTCAGATAGAGTAACATCAAGATTGTTTGGAAATTATAAACAGCAAAAATTCTTCGGCCCTGACCTAAGATGGGAAAGGCAAAGAGGTTAATAATTTTATATTTTATAAGGGATGACATTTTGTTGTCCTTTTTTAGTTTTTGTAGGCAGTCTAAGGACTCCACCGTCGCATCTAGGTACTCTCTCTGTTCGAATCTAGGGTATGAACGTACTCCGTTCATCATCTAGGGTGATGTATATATCATCACATCCTTGGATATGTTTTACCTATGTAAAACAACATTAAAAAGGACTTATTATCTTATTTAAAGTATCTTTCCTTTAGGAAAATTACCTTGGATGGAGTTGCTACAACTCCCCCTAGACTAGATACACATGATGTATCTCACCTAGATGTGAGCCTACGAATCCCTAGATGTGACCATCAAGGAAACCTTAGACAAAAACTTAATAATAAAAAGCCATCTCAAAATGAGATGGCTCAATTGCTCTTTCGACCTACGACCTACCAACTACGACCTACGAATTTATCTATAAATTCTATCCCTAATAATAGTCTGGCTTCTCTTTGGTCCTACAGAAACTATCTTAACTGGTAACTCAAGATATTCTTCTATAAACTCTATATATTTCTTTGCGTTTTCTGGAAGATCTTCATACTTTTCTACATTTGTAATATCTTCTTTCCAACCATCAAGCTCTTCGTAAACTGGCTCACACTTTCCAAGGACTTTAAGGCTGGCAGGGAAGTTTTTAATGATCTCGTCATTGTACTTATAACCTGTACAAACTTTTAGCTTATCAAATCCAGTAAGTACGTCTAAAAGCATAAGACTTACACATGTCATGCCATTAATCCTTGCTCCGTAGTCAACCATTACAAGGTCTAACCACCCACATCTTCTTGGTCTCCCCGTTGTTGTACCAAACTCATGTCCAGCAATTCTGATTTTATCCCCTATTTCATTGTCAAGCTCCGTTGGGAACGGACCTTCTCCAACTCTAGTTGTGTATGCCTTAGTTATTCCAAGTACTTCCTCGATCTTGTTTGGTCCAATTCCTGATCCAATGGCGAAACCACCAGAGATAGGATGTGAACTAGTTACGTACGGGTACGTTCCAAAATCAACATCAAGTAGTGTTCCCTGAGCACCCTCAAGTAATACTTTTTTATCATTCTTAACTGCATCATGAACGATTGCAGTAGTATCTGCTACATATTTTCTTATTCTTTCTGCATATACTTTGTAATCCTCAAGAATCTTCTCAACATCAAGAGGCTCACCACCGTATATCTTTTCAATAATAGTGTTCTTAGCCTTTACTTGGAATCTTACTTTTTCCTCAAGTTCCTCAGCATCCATAAGGTCACAAATTCTGATTCCAGAACGCTCAACCTTATCCATATAACAAGGACCGATTCCTTTTTTAGTTGTACCGATTTTCTTATCTCCCCTTGCCTCTTCAGCAAGTCTATCAATTTCCTTATGATAAGGGAAAATAACATGAGCTCTTTCACTTAACTTTATATTTTCAGTGCTTACTCCTTGATTCTCTAAGTTATCAATTTCCTTTAAGAATCCTTCTGGATCAAACACAACACCATTTCCGATTACATTTATTGTTTCATTATATAAAATTCCTGAAGGAATAAGATGAAGTGCATATTTCTTGTCATCTACAACAACTGTATGTCCTGCATTGTTTCCACCTTGACCTCTTACAACAACATCAGCTTCCTTTGCAAGATAATCAATAACTTTTCCTTTACCTTCATCGCCCCATTGTGCTCCTACAATAACAACACTTGACATAATAACACCTTCCTAAAATTTATTATTTAAAACCCATATGTATCATAGCAAATGGATATGCCACCGTCAACAAATAACCGAATGTTGAAGCGTATTTTAATGATATTATTCGTTACTATTAGTTCTACTAATAATATAAGCTACCCAAAGGGTAGCTTCTGTCATACTTCTCTCTCCATAATAACATAATGGGTATAAATATCCCCATCTATAATAGTAAAGTAGTCATATTCACTTATTAGTTGATACTTGTTGTTCTGAGATTCATAAGGTATATGAATCCTTTCTTTTATCTCAAAACCACATTTGTCATAGGATCTAATAGCCCTATAGTTAAATGATGCCGTCTTAAGCCAAATTGTTTTCAAGTATGTTTTTCGCCTTACATAATCGAAAAGTAACTTTATAGCCTTAGTACCAAATCCTCTTGAAACTAGAGATGGATTCATTACAATTCCCATCTCAGCCCTTCTTTTCAGATAATTAATATTCTTAAGAGTAAGAAAGCCCACAAGTTCTTTATCTAAAAAAATGCCGAATATTCTCTTTTTTAGAGGACTTCGCTTTTCAAAATACCAAGATAATAACTCAAATCTATCATACTTGGGAAAATTGTAAGGCTCAAAAAGAAGGTCATCATGACTTCCCCATTTAAGGAGTTGACTTAAATCCCTTCTTTTTAATTTTCTTATATATATTCCATTCGTAACCATGATTATCACCACTTTAAAGTCACTTTATAAACTTAAAATGTCAATTACATCACTGGTCCTGATGTACTCTCTCAATGTCTGCAAATTTTGTATATTGACCAATCCAAGTAAGATCAATCGCTCCAGTTTCACCATTACGGTGCTTAGCAATAATTAGTTCTCCTATTCCCTTCTTCTCGGAATCTGGGAAATAATATTCATCCCTGTAAAGGAACATTACTAAATCGGCATCCTGCTCTATGGCTCCGGACTCTCTAAGGTCGGATAATATCGGTCTATGGTCTGCTCTAAGTTCTGGGGCACGGGAAAGCTGTGATAGGGCAATAACAGGGCAATCAACTTCCCTTGCTAATGCCTTAAGTCCCCTTGAAATATCAGAAATTTCCTGCTGTCTACTGGCGTTTTTACCAGAACCGGACATAAGCTGAAGGTAGTCAATCATTATTAGATCAAGTCCTTTTTCCATCTTAAGTCTTCTACACTTTGCTCTCATTTCTAAAAGTGTAATGGCTGGTGTATCATCAATAAATACCCTTGATTTCGCTAATCTTCCCATTGCTTTGGCAAGCTTTGGCCAATCTTCTTCAGAAAGTTCACCATTTCTGATGTTCTGAATAGGAATATGTGCCTCCGCTGCCAGCATACGCTGAACCAGCTGTTCCTTTGACATCTCCAGTGAAAACATTGCAACAGATGCATCAGCTTTAAGGGCTGCATTCTGACATACATTCAGGGAAAAGGCAGTCTTACCCATTGATGGTCTTGCCGCAATCAGTACAAGGTCTGATCTTTGAAGTCCACTGGTTTTCCTATCTATATCCACAAAACCTGTCGTTATACCTGTAAGGGCATCTGTAGAATTGTATAGTTTCTCTATTCTATTAAAGGTAGTCATAAGAACATCTTTTATTGCTGAGAATCCATCCCTATCCTTCTTCTGGGATATATCAAAAATAGATTTCTCTGCAAGTTCTAATAGTTCATCTGCTTCTTTGGATTCATAACCCTTTTCAATTATCTCTGCAGAAGACTTGATAAGTCTTCTTAGCATTGCTTTTTCAGATATAATCTTAGCATAATTTCTTGCATTTGTAGTAATTATACCTACAGTAGTAAGGTCTGAAAGATACTCTACACCACCAATTTGATCAAGTAATCCTTTCCTTGTAAGAAGTTCAGAAAGGGTAATAAGATCCACTGGTTCATTTTGATTATAAAGTTCCACAATACCTTCATGAATAACAGTATGGGCTTCCTTATAATAATCATCCGAAGTCATAATCTCCGTTACATCTGATATGGCATTTTTATCTAGTATCATTGCTCCTAGGGCTGATTGTTCAGCCTCAATATTATGAGGAGGAATTTTACCTATCATTTCCATATTAATCACCTAATTAATTATTTAATATACATAAAAGAGCTGTATATGTAAGTTCATTAACTTTGATACAGCTCTCGTTTTTCCTATTCTACAACCGAAACCTTAAGTTTTGCTGTAACTTTTGGATGTACTTTTATTGCTACTTCTCTATCACCTAGATCTTTGATTGGATTTGATAATTCAATCTTTCTCTTATCAACCTTTATTTTAAAATCCTTCTCTAATCTAGAACAAATATCCTTTGAAGTTATTGATCCAAAAAGCTTTCCGTTGTTTCCAACTTTTCCATTGAACTTAAGAGTTATTGCTTCAATCTTGTCTGCTAAATCTTTGCATTCTTGAAGTTTTTCTTCATTTCTCTTATTTTCACTGGCCTTTTGATGAGTCAGTTTTCTCATATTTGAATCATTTGCTTCTACTGCAATTCCTCTTGGGAACAAGTAATTTCTAGCATGTCCATCACTTGTATTAATAACTTCACCTTTTTTACCAGTACCTTTTACATCTTTTAATAGTATAACCTTCATTACTTTTCACCTTCCTCAAAATATTCTTCAATGGCATGGAAGAGTTTTTCCCTTGCTTCACTTATGCTACTATCCTTGAGCTGTGCTCCAGCAACAGTAAGGTGACCTCCCCCACCAATTTTTTCTAGTATTAATTGTACATTTATTTGTCCTAAGGAACGTCCACTGATAAATACAGTTCCATTATCCTTCAGACCAATAACAAAGGATACACTTATACCCTTTATATTAAGCATTTCATCCGCAGCCTGTGCTGAGGCCAACTGAATATTCTTACCATTCTCAGGACATATTGATACTGCTATCTCATCAAAAATTACTTGAGATGAACGTACTATTTCAGCCTTTGTAATAAAGGTTTCTATATCATCCTGGAATAACTGTCTTACATTTATTGTATCTGCACCAAATCTTCTTAGATAAGAAGCTGCTTCAAATGTTCTTACACCTGTCTTGAAAGTAAATCCTTTAGTATCTACATATATACCTGCAAGTAAGGCTTCTGCTTCTTTTTTCTCAAGCTTTGACTCATTACTAATATACTGTAGTATCTCAGTAACAAGCTCACTTGTTGATGATGCATATGGTTCAACGTATTTAAGAAGAGTATTCTCAATAAATTCTGTAGACCTTCTGTGATGATCGAATAAAACAATTCTTTCAGTTCTATTAAGAAGTTCTTCACATTCTACTATACTCGGTCTATGGGTGTCAACAACCACTAGAAGAGTATTCTCATTTATCAGCTCTTTTGCTGCTTCATGATTAATGAATTCATATATTTCATTGTCTTCAAATGTAGAATATACATTGCTAATAGCTTCATTTACAGAATCAAGTACAATATAGGCATCCTTCCCCCTGTTTAGAGCAGCTCTGTACACACCAATAGCGGCACCAAAGCTATCCATATCAGGATTCTTATGACCCATAATTATTACCTTTTCTGATTCATCAATAAGAGGTCTAAGACCATGGGCAATTACCCTTGCCTTAACTCTGTTTCTCTTTTCTACAGCCTTAGCCTTTCCACCGTAAAAATCAAAGTTTGATATTTTTCTTACAACGGCTTGATCTCCACCACGACCTAAGGCTAACTCAAGTGCTGAATATGCATATGTTTCAGCCTCACTAAGAGACTTACTCTTTGCTCCAACACCTATACTTAAGGTAACAGGTATTGTATTTCCAGCATCTATTTCCCTGACATCATCAAGAATAGCAAATCTCTTTTGTTCAAGATTTTCTAGATACTTGTTTTCAAATGAAACCAAATACTTATCTTCCTGGTATTTTTTTATCATTGCATTCATTCTTGTAGCCCACAGATTTACCTTGGCGTCTATTTCAGATCTTACAAAAGGTCTCTTGTCCTCTTTTGTAGACTGCATTACTTCGTCATAGTTGTCAATCTGAATAAGTGATATTATTACTTTTTCATCGTTGTATAAATTTTTAAGTTTCGTATAGTTTGAGTAATCAATCCAGTAAAGCATGATTACATTTCTATCTTCGTGATTTTCATCAGTCTTTACTATATTAAATAAAAGCTTATATGTTTTTTCACCCATCTTGATAAGCTTCTGCTCATCTTTGAATATATATTCACCTAGGTTGAAATTGTTAAGTAGCTTTTCTATGTTCTTATCTAAAATATCCTTTTCTCCTACCATATCTGAAAACTTGGAGTTATACCAAGAAATCTTTCCACTACTATCGATTAAAGTTAGGGGAATTGGTAGATTGAGTATTGCATATCTTGCTGCTGAATCTATATCAGCTGAAAGTGATTCTATATACTTTTCCCATGATTTTTTTCTGGCATGTGTAGTTTTATAATTGTGTACTATCAGATATATAAGTAAAAGGATTCCTACTATTCCTAAATACATATTGTATCCGAAGATAACAAGATCTAGCAAAGTAATTATCCATAAATATATCCGTGTATTGGGAACGAACATCTTTAAAAGCTTCCTATTGCCCATAACACTTTACACCCTCTTCATTCTTATTTTTCTAAAATCAAACAATGCATCAAGCCATCCCAATAATGCTACAAATATTGAGATTCCTGAAAACAGAATAAAAGCCAATACAAATCCCTTTACAGCTTTATTAAATACATATTTTTCAAGGAAAAAGCTAACAACCGCAAGCCCTTGAACAAGGAATACCATTACAAATATATTGAATATATTTAAAAACAAAGTATCCATATTTACAATATTCAGTTGACCTACAAAATAAGTAAGAATCAGTATTATGGTAGTTCCCATAAGAATATTGTCAGGAAGCACCAATTGTGAAAGAGGCTTTGCAGCACTTATTTCATAGCCTGTTCTTTTTAAAACCAGTCTTGAAATCTGAATATTTACAAATGCTACAACTGATCCCATCATTGTAAATACAAATGGTAATAACAATTTAAATGCTAATCTTAAGTTTTCTACATTGTCCTGTATACTGGAAGATAATTCAGAATTACCTACAAATCCCTTAACAATTTTTCCTGACTCAACAAGGGACTCATCCATTAATAGAAAATAATCTATCCCTAATATCATATTTAGTAGGGAAATATATAATATTACAGAAAATATCGTCGTTATTGCTCCTACAAGAAATGTCTTTGACATAGACTGTTTTTTTCTTATCATGTAGGATATGCTCAGTGCACTAGCTCCACCAAGTAAAAGCACTGTAAGCCCACTACTTATAGATGTAAGCATCAGTGAAATGATACTCGCTACTATGACCGATGGCATAACATGATTAAGACCTCTTCTAACACCAAGTATTATAAATGGTAGAGGTATAAGCATTGTAATCAATCCGAATACCGGAAGATAAATACCCATCAACATCATGACCACACCTATGGCACTCATTAAAGCACCTTCAACCATAGCGGGTACCCTATTTCTATTATCCAAAAAGTTTCACTCCTTTATCTTGTTTCATAGTTATCATTATATCAGAAAAAACTGTGTTTTCACAGTTTCTATATATATGAAGGCTTTTCTACAAAAACAAAAAAGACCGACGATAAATCGTCGGCCATTAACTACTAGTCATTTACGAATGGTAGTAAAGCGATAATTCTTGCTTTCTTGATAGCAATAGTTAAAGCTCTTTGGTGCTTAGCACAGTTACCAGATACTCTTCTAGGAAGTATTTTTCCTCTATCAGTAAGGTATCTTCTTAACTTAGCTGTATCTTTGTAATCTATAGTAGCGTTTTTGTCTTGACAAAAACTACAAACTTTTTTTCTTCTACGTCTTCTAATAGCCATTACTTTCCCTCCTCTTGTTAAAATGGAATATCATCATCGTCTTCTATAGTATTAAAATCTTTTGGATCAAAATCAACTGAATCGAAATCATTCAATCCACTGCTACTCTTTTGCTGATATCCACCAGCATTTTGAGATTGTTGATTTGACTGAGACTGCTGTCCCCTGTCTGCCCATTCAAGTATTTCAATATTATTGGCGATTATTTCTGTAACATACCTCTTGTCACCAGCTTGTGTTTGATAACTTCTAGATTGTAGGTATCCATTTATAGCAAGTCTTTTACCCTTTCCAGAGTATTTAGCAACTAGCTCTGCCTGTTTTCCCCACACAACTATTCTGAAGAAATCTGCAGTCTTATCTTTCGAAAACGGTCTATCGACAGCTAAAGAAAAATTTGCAACTGCATTCCCACTACCTGGGATGAATCTTAATTCTGGATCTTGCGCCAGACGTCCAATCATAGTTACGTTATTCATATAATCAATCCTTAGTCTTCAAGATTTACAACGATGTATCTAATTACGTCATCAGAAATTTTGAAATTTCTTTCAAGTTCTTGAGGAAGAGTTACATTAGCATTAAAGTTTACGTATACGTAGAAACCTTCTCTAAGCTTCTCGATTTCGTAAGCTAATTTTCTAACACCCCACTCATCAACGTTAGTAACTTCACCATCGTTATTGATGATTCCATTGAACTTCTCGATAAGTTCATTTCTCTTTTCTTCTTCAAGATTTGGTCTTAAAATATAAATTACTTCATACTTTCTCATCATTTACACCTCCCTGTGGACTAATTTGGCCCTATGGATTTCCATAGAGCAGAGAGTCATATCTCTACAACTTCTAGATTATATCACTAATGATATATCATTTCAAGGCTAACCTATATCTTTTTTTATAAAAACAATCTTCCACTGCTTGTTTACCATCTTATAAGTTATGTAAAGCACATCATTAACATCAGTATTTATAAGTTCATAACCAGATTCAAAAACATTCCTCTCCCTATCATAGAAGAAAAATCTTTGCCTAAAAACATCTTCATCATCAAAATTGTATTCATAAGACTCACCTTCATATGTATACTTAATACTATTATCCATATAGTCTATATCATTATAAAAAAAAGACTTTATAGATTCCTCATCACCACTTCTCAAAGAAGCCATCAGATCATAAAACTTAATATCCAAAACATTTCTAAGCTCATACTCCTCCTCATGATGATCCTTATACTCATCCAAACTAATCTTAAGCCTTTCAATCTCACCACTTAACGATTCAATTTTTTTAGAAGTTTCAAGTTGGATATCATTCATTACCTTTGTGTACTTAAGGTTATATCTATATGTAGTTACTGCTCCAAGGATCATTATTAATATTATTAGACCAATTAAAGTTTTTTTCATATTATACACCTCGATAAACTTATACCCATGAAATAAGTATGGAATCTTGTATATAGCCTAATATAGCCTAAACATGCTAGTAAATTCATAACTGAAAATGCTTTTATTCAGTTTGAATTTATGGTTTTGCAGGGCAAAAAGCCTCCATTATATACCGCGCCTAATTTTTGCTTTGCAATTAGCCTAAAATTGTTGGATTACTACTTTTCTTTTAGAAAAGCTGATTAATACTCCTAAAGTCTTGGATAGTATTCACCGTGTTCATGGGTAGTGTTGGCAGTACGTTCCTACTCCAACGTATAAAGATTGCTTAGCAATCATCTTAGTTACCTTACATACGTAAACTTTCATTTCTATTTTAAGGGCTAAATCGTTCTTTATAGATGTCATAGCTTCTACAACAAGAACAACTAAAGTAAACTCTTCATTCAAACAAAAAATGTAATATTCATTTTAAAAAACAACAATAGAAAAAGGCAGTCAAAATGACTGCCTCCTCATTAATTACTTTTCAAAATTAATTTATTCACTCCGTGAAAAATATCATTGGACGAGTTGTTAACAACGGCTGGGCTTGGAATTATTCAAACAAATTACAGCTTGTCGAATGAATGAAGTGAATGACTTGTCGAGCGGCCTAAGAGCGTCTTGGCTCCTTTTTTATTTGGGTACTTCAACCCCATCCCTAACAATTTTCTTAACTCTTTTTTCAAGATTGGCTCTAGTAATCCAAATCTGTTTTTCACATGTTGTACATTTGATTCTAAAATCAATACCTGTTCTTAATATTTCAAAGGTATTTCCACCACATGGATGGTTTTTCTTTGTAATTATCTGATCATTTACTTGCAGATTTAATGGCATAAACTCCACCTACCTTATTTTTTCTGCGACCTTTTGGTCACCTGTCCTATCAATTTTGTATACATCCAAATCATAGGATAAACCTTGGATAATTTCAAGCATTTCATTTAAATCTTCTGTAGAAAATTTTAATGAAATACCACAACTTGCTGATATTTCCCTCGGTGTAGGTATCATTTCTATCTTTATCTTATCCATTAGCTCTTTTTCGGTCTTTATTGCTACATGAGTTGACTCAAAAGCAATAACATAAAAAATCTTATCCATTCAACTACATCCTTATAACTTTTTTAGCGTTGTTCATTGTTTCAACGATTGTGTACATGTTTGAAACTCCACCAACTGCCAACTTATCTTTTATATTATAATAATCTAAGCATGTTCCACAAGAAAGAATTTCAACCCCAAGGCTTTCAAGCTTTCTTAAGTTTTCTAAAGTCGGGGATCCTTCAATTGTAAGATTAACACCTGAATTTACAAATAAAATGCTTTTAGGGTATGGCTCACACTCAGTAAGTGCATAGAAGTATCCTTTAATAAGAACCTCTCCCAATTCGTCGCTTCCTACTCCCATTTTATCACTTCCAACAAAAATAACTAAATCTTGAATACTTGATTTCTCATTTAATTGTTCTTCTGAAGCCTTTTCACCCTTGAATATATCAATATAATAATCTCCTTCAGATTCCCTAATATTGATATTACAATTCATACTTTTAGCAAGCTTAGATACATTTTCTTTTGCTGTCTCATTATCAACTATTGCAACAACCTCTTCACTTTCCTGTAATGCCTTTTTAGTTTTTATTACAGGCATTGGACAATCTAATCCCCTTGCATCTACTTTAATTATCATATCATTACCTCCTCAAAGTACCTAAATAAATAGGTCAATAATCATATATACTAAATTATACTCATAAAAATATACTCCCACTTTAGAAGAATATATTGTTCCTATAATATCAAGACTAGAAAATACAGAGTCGATTGGTGGTACAAGTGCAAATATAACCATAACTATAAGCACTCCTCTGATCCCTCCAAATACAAGACCCACAAGTTTGTTAAACTCCTTTAATATAGGAAGAGAAAATACTGAATCAAGCAATCTTACCACTATAGTAAGAATAAGTATACTCAAAATAAAAAGTAATATGAATGATATCACATTAACTGTTGTATCAGTCATAGAATCTGCTAATTGCAATTTTGCCATATCAAGATTCCCATTAGCTTTTTCAAAAATATCACTTTTCCCTGCAATCCTACCTAGAAATTTAGGTACTGCATCCATCTGTGAAAAGTCTAGATTACCACCATTTATAGATAAACCCTGTAGTTTTTCTTGAAAGAAGCTCCTTATTCCATCAACAAAATCCATTTTAGCAAGATACTTTGCAAATAGACTATAATACTCCCTAGTAAAGAAAAATGCAATTACATAGCTTACTATTCCAAAGAAAGACAGTATAAATCCTCTAAAAAGCCCTATTAAACTTGAAATTCCTATAATAAGCAGGCAAAAAATATCAATCCAATTCATAATATTCCTCCTTAATTTAATTTATAGAAATTCAAATTTTGTCCACTTCTCACAACAAATTTATTTTTTGATATCCATCTAAGATCATCAATTTTATCAGATACAGACTTTCTTGACAGCAGCTTACCTTGTCCATCGAATATTAACAATTCCTTGTCTAAAGTAGCTACGGTAATATCATTTAATGTATATATAGCTAAAAGGTCATCTGTTATTTCACTTCTATATTTTTCATTTCCATCTACATCATATGTCACAAGACTTTTTATCATTTTTGATTCAACAAGGTCAGCTTCCTTTTCCCTTAGGAACAGGGTAACATCACCATTAGGTAAAAATTCTTGAGCTACAAGATCTTCTGTAATCCTGTTCTCCCATTGGTCTCCATCTTTTATAGTAAAAGAAAACAATATATCGTCACCCAGTGCAATAACCTTGTCTCCTTTGATATTCAACTTATAAAGGATTCTATTATTGTAGTTAAAGGCACCTACCATTTTTCCATCAAGATCAAACACTACAATTTTTGTTATTACTGATGACTCATTCAAATCTAATACCGACACAACTACAATATTATTTTCACGTGAAATATCATAATCAAGAACATCTCCAGAATTAATTTCAATCTCTGTAACATTTTCAAGATCCCTGTTCAGTACACTTATTTTTTTCTTATCTGTAGAAAGAAAAGAACAATAAGACTCTTCATTTACCTTAAAATTATCAATATTACCTAGGGCATACTTGCTGTTTAGAATTTTTCCATCCCCATCAATTTTGAATATATCACCTTGATTTTTATCTACTATAAATGTTTCTTCATTCATAGATTTAAGTATGATATTGTTATTTACAATGTCCTTGTGCCAAAGTACCTGCCCATTTTCATCGTATTTCTCTAGCTTAGAACTGTTTACAACATATAAATTTTTTCCATCACTATCATACATGTTTAAATCTATCACATCTTCCAGCTCAACCACATTGATTTTTTCTATAGCTTCCTTATTGAAATTTAAAAATCCTATAGCACTATTCATAATAAAAGTAAACTTGAATACCAATACTCCAATAAGTATTAAAACGATAAGGGATAGAAGTCCTCCACCCTTTCTTCTCTTTACTGCCTTAGCCAAAATTATCACCATACCCTATAGAATTTTTATTTTTAATATTTACTCTTCTTAATTCTTAGTAACTCATCATAAGCCTCTGGAGTATCTATATCCATACCTGCATAGCTATTAGCTACTTTTATTTCTATTAGCTTTTCCTTATTGTTTCTTATCACATCTCTTCCCCCAACATCTCCCTCAAGGCTTAAAAGTTCAATGCCTAAACTAGCTGGAAAAATAACTGGATTCCCTCTCTTATCACGAAATTTAGGTATAACTATGGAATCTTTATTATCAAGAAAAGTATCGATCAATGTATCTATTGTTTCCTCATCAAGAAGGGGCTGGTCTCCTACAAAAAACATATATCCCTCTGCATCTTTACTTGCAACTTCAACACCGAGCTTTATAGATTCGCTTTGACCAAGGTGGGCCTTTGAATTGTGATAAGTGTCAAATCCATTAGCCATTGCTATATCCCTAACTTCATCACTTGAATATATAAGTATATATTCCCCAACCTTTGATTTCTTTATTGTCTTTAAGGTTCTGTCTATTACTATTTCACCATCAAATTCCATAAGGAGTTTATTTTTTTTCATCCTTCTGGAAAATCCCGAAGCCATTACTATTGCAGAAATCATAGTATCACCTACCTTATAATAACCACTATTTCTGGATTCACATTATGTATGAGTCCTTTTATTTCTTCTCCTAGTGCCTTTCTTTTTTCATTTATTGCCTTGTTAAGAATTATGACCCTCTCACTTGATTTTGGTGTTCCTTTAAATATACCCCTCTCGTCCATTAGGATTTTCATCACATGTTCCGGAGAAACCAAGTCTCCCTGTTTGCATCCAACTATATCCTTGAAGATTTCCCATCTATGGACAAAACCCTCATCTACAGGGCTTCCTAAACTATCAAGTCCAACTAATGCTATTGTGATAGCTGACTTTTCTGGAATAACAGGCTCACCTTCTTTTGGAGCCTTAAGGGGCATCCTATTGGCACCATCCGCTTCTATTATAATAAAATCAAATATATCCTCTTCAATTTTATTATTAAGGTATTCCTTAGAAAAACCATCCAGCTTACCTTTTTTAAAGAAACTGCTCCCCGCCACTACTACTGACGGGGAATCAAGATTAATATCTATATCTTCATTTACAATAAACAAATCATGCTTTTGACTTTCATCTGGCTCTAAAATCTTAGTTGTTGTAGTGAGTAAAACCCTCTTACCATGTTCCTTAAGTTCATTCCCTAGGGCAAACATTGTAGTTGTTTTTCCACCAGCACCAACTATGGAAATAATTTGTTTACTATCTATATCTATACCTATTTCCTCTATAAGTTTCATTTTAAATCTCCTCGTATTAAGGACTATTCTACTTCTACTTTTTTCTTTCTTGGTGGCTTTGGACCCCAATACTGATAGAAATAGCACTTAAGCTTTCCATTATAAAGCTTTCTATTTTTTGTTGCCTTACTTCCAAAATATCTTTCAAAGTTTTCATATGAAGTAATAATATATTTAGACCAAGTGTCCAGCATATTAAATCTTTCACCCATTACTTCATAAAGCTTTTGAAGATCTTCTTCCTCCATAAGTCTTTCACCATAAGGAGGATTAGTTACAACATAACCGTATTTTCTTGAGCTTGAAAGATCTTTTACATCCCTAGCTTGGAAATGAATACAATCATCAACTCCAGCTTTTTCAGCATTCTCCCTAGCAATTCTTATAGCTCTAGGATTCAAATCATACGCTTCAATCTGAATTTCAGTATCATAATCAATAGCTTGGTATGCTTCCATTCTTACCCTTTTCCAAAGACCTGGAGTTATGAACTTCCAGTTTTCACAATCAAACTTTCTATCAAGTCCTGGGGCAATATTTCTAGCAATCATTGCCGCCTCAATAGCTATAGTTCCTGTACCACATAAAGGATCAATAAGTGGAATATTTTTCTTCCATCTTGATATTCTAAGAAGTGCTGCTGCAAGTGTCTCTCTAATTGGAGCATCTGCACCATTTTCTCTGTATCCTCTTTTATGAAGACCTACACCACTTGTATCAAGCATGATAGTAACTTCATCCTTTAGTATAGAAACTAATATACTGTACTTGTCTCCATCTTCAGAAAACCACTGTACATCATAACTTTGAGAAAGCTTGTTTACAACTGCCTTCTTACATATTGACTGAATATCAGAAAGACTGAACAGCTTTGACTTTACAGACTTAGCATTCACAGGGAATTCCCCATCTTCCGGAATATATCTAGACCAAGGTATCTTCTTAGTATTTTCAAATAACTCTTCAAAAGAAGTAGCTCTAAACTGAGCAATCTTTAAAAACACCCTATCAGCAGATCTTAACCAAAGATTAGACTTACATAGGCCCTCTTCGTCAGCCTCATAAGTAACCCTTCCATTTTCCGTTTTGACATTTTCAAATCCCAGTTCCTTAACCTCATCTGCAACAATGCCCTCTATTCCAAAAGCCGCAGTTGCAATTAACTCAAATTTTCTCATTTGTATCTCCCTTAAATATTTATTCTTAATCATTTTTATTTTCATTAATTAACCGTATACATAGATATTATATTACAATTTCAATATAAACTAAACAGCATAAATCCAATGAAATCTATTTAATAGTAGAAAACTGTCTAGCAAGGTGAAATAACATTCTTGTACCTGCTCCAGTTCCACCCTTAATAAAATTATTCTTCTTTTTATCTAGCCATGAAGATCCTGCAATATCAATATGAATCCAAGGAATATCCTCACAGAACTCTTCCATAAATAGACCTGCTGTAATCATTCCAGGAGTACCAGGAATATTTGTAATATCAGCTATGTCATGCTTTACAGTATCCCTATATTCCTCAACTATAGGCATCTCCCATATCATCTCATTACCTTCATTTGAAGCAATCTTTAATTTAGCTAAAAACTCCTTGTCATTAGTTACTACAGGTGTAACATATTCAGCAAAAGCCCTTACAGCAGCACCTGTAAGAGTTGCAATATCAATCACCCTAGTAATCTTTTCATTTCTTATTCCGTAAGTCATTCCATCAGCCAAAGTAAGTCTTCCCTCTGCATCTGTGTTACCGATGAATATCGTTTTGCCATTCATAGATTTTAAAATATCCCCCGGTTTATAGCTCTTTCCAGAAATCATATTTTCACATGCAGGTATAACAGCAGTTACATTTACAGAAAGTCCTGATTTGGCAATGGCACACATAGCAGAAATAACAGCCGCAGAACCACCCATATCAGATTTCATAGTCACCATTCCAGAAGTAGACTTAATTGAAAGTCCCCCGGCATCATAAGTAAGTCCCTTACCTATAAATCCAAGTATTTCATCACTGGATGGATGACCCTTATATCTCATTACAATAAGCTTTGGCTCCTTTTTTGATGCCTTTGCAACACTATAGTATGCTTCCATACCCATTTTTTTGATTTCATTTTTATCAAAAACTTCTACCTCAAAATCATGATTTTTAGATAGGTCCACAACAAAATCACTTAAAGTCTCAGGATACATAATATTACTTGGTTCATTTACAAGATCTCTGGCCATGTTCACATAACGGCCTGAAATTATTCCCTTTGAAAAGTCTTCCTCAATAAATTTTCTAAAACTTATTACATTAACCGATTCAATGATTGATTTTTTGTCTTCTTTTTTATACTTATTAAAACTATAAGTAGATATAATAGTAGTTTCAGAAATAGTATCAAGAAGATTCTCGAAATCAATATCTTCCTTAATAAAAACATCAATCTCACTGTGCTTATCATAAGCAAAAGATGACAGGCCACTTCCGTACGCCCTTATAAACCTATCCCTAGTAAGATCTTCTTTTTTTCCAAGACCGATTAATATAGCTTTTTCATATCCCTTATCTTCAAAAATATCTAACTCACAAATTTCCTTATACTTGCCTGCGAACAAATCTCTTTTTTTCAGTATTTCAATCTTTTTATCAATTTTTATATCCTTAAGAACCTCATCAATATCAAAAGACTCAAACATAAAAAGAAATAGTACCTTGCTATTATTATAAAATGTATTTGTTAAATTAAAATTCATATTAAAACCCTCCATTTTTATTAAATTATATCAAAAAAAATAGCGAATCATAAGCTTTCTTACGATTCGCGAAATATCTAATTCATTCTTCTATTACAGTTAAGTTTACAGTCCTTACACATATCTAATTTCTGAGAAAGATCTGATACAGAACGCTTTGAAAAAATACATGGAATATCCATTTGTCTTGACTCTTCCTTAATCCTGTCAGTAAGTCTATGCTCTATAAAATCATAAAGAATTATTACCATGTCAACATTCTGTGGGATATCCTTGTTTCTCATACCTTTTTTTCTACCTTTCCAGTGAATATAATCATTTATACCATACTCCTGAAGAAGTTTGGGAATATTTCCAAGTCGATCAGCGCCTACTATTAATGCACTCATGTGTCCCACCTCACTTTTCTAATTGATATCGATTATCATTATCATACCAGAAAAGAATCCTCATGTAAAGTGTGGATTGTTAAAAAACTAACTTTCAAACAATATTCTTTTTGCCTTTTGAATATTCCATAGCTTCTGTATCCTATTCATGTATGAAAAATTCACAGCGAAGCCGAATCCAGCCCCAGCAACAGGAACAGTTTGAAGCACTTTTTTAGACATAAGTGATCTGGTAATTACCCTTGAAAGGTCCCTTACAAGTCTATCCTGATCTAGTAACATTCCTTCCCCATGACCAAGTTCAATAGATCTAGCCACCCTAAGATATCTATCCTTAGTATCCTTGTCATCACTAAGAAGTGCCACAAGATAGACAAGGCAATAATGGTCAAACATTTGATGATCCTTGTCTATGAAACCATCTGCACCCATCTTATAATTGTAGGAAATAATAAATCCCACCAAGACAGGAAGCTCCATCAAGGTAAATCCAATACCACCAAATCCAGATAATGCTCCAGAAAAAAGACTAGTCATCTTTTCAAACTTAGTCTTATCAAGGCTTTCTTTCATTCCAGAAAAAAGATTTTTCTCATACTCTTCCTTATCCTTTATTAGAAGGGGGGACTTATTTGATGAAAGAACTGAATACACCAAGTCTTCACCCTTATTAAAAAGTAGCTCTCTCTTATCCCCAAGCCTTTCCTCTATAAATCTAGGTACCTTAAATCCAGAAAAACTATAAATCAATTTTCTTTCACTCATATTTAGTTTTCTCATTTTACTTCTATACTTATCCATAATATACTCCTATCTTTTATAGTTTGAGTATATAACAAGTGATAAATAATAAAAAGACTTTTAGTGCTTGACCAATACTTCAACTGTTCCATTATTTTTAGCTAAAATAATATTATCAACATCCTCATTAGATACTTCAAAGGAAATATACATAGGTATCTTCTCCCTTTCAGATGCATCACTTACGTCATTTAAATCTTCATCAAGAATACTCACTATTCTTAAATCATAAAAAGTATTTATCCTAGGAACTTTTATCTCTGAGGATACACCAAAACCCTTAGGCAAGTATACTAAATCAACAATTTGATTTCTATCAAGTATCCAACCATTAGCTTCTTCAGGAGTAAAGGCTATTGTAAGATACCTGTTATCACTGGCCTCAGGTCTTTTATTGAAACAAATCTTCTTATCAGAAATTCTTTCAATATTAACCTGCTCATCCTTAAAAAGCTTTGTTCTTGCATACTTGTTAACTATTTCATCCTTATTCCTTACTGATCCTGAAACAACTTCCGTTAATTTAAACTCCCTATATTCAATCATATCCTCAGTGATAAATTGGAATTTATCAATATCTTTAGATACAATGGGAATTTGTACAGTTGCTTCAAACTTAACTGATTTTTTTATTATAATTACCTCTGCAACAAGGGCAAGAACAATAAGTATTATGCATATTGATATTATTTTAAGTTTTCTATTCATATCTTGTCACCTCCGTCATTTGTCATAAGGTAATTCAATATCATATCCAATTGAAATACTAAACTTATCTTTTCCACTCATTCTATTAATAACCCTTCTATATAAGGTTGGGTTTAATGAAAATGTAAAATTTAAATGTACCATCGGTCTAACTACTTCATTACCACAGGGACATGAATCCCCAATTTTATCTGGCCCAAAATATTCAAGCTCATTTATTGTTATAGGATACTCAAGTACAGAACCATCCTTGGGGCTTAAATCTTTATCAAGCTTCATATTCTTACAAAATAGCTTAAGAAACTCATTTTCCAAGGGTTTCTGACTAATATCAACAGCTTTTTTACCATATTGATTTTCATTTACAGCATTATATGCCCCAATAACAGACATATCTAAGGATTCCCTAATCTCGCTAGCAACTAGCCTGGCAATATTTTTATCAATAAGAAATGAGAACACAGGAAAAACTATGAAAATAATAAAAAATGTTATAAATAATACCTGTCCGATTCCCATAGAACCTTTTCTAAAATAATTTTTCATATCTGTGTCCTTCATATTAATTATTGGTAACCCTCTTTGAAACTGTACTTATATCATATACAAAGTTAAGTTCTTTATCTTTTCTCACAATAATTCCAGATATTTGATTATAAGAGTAGAGTCCCTCAACTTTTAAATTTATATCTTGTCCTTTTTTCTTACTATTAATGTTTGGGTAATCAACTTCTATATTCTTAAGTCCCAGTTCACCCAATTCATCTTTCAACTTATCTACATCATCACTTGATAAACCGCCATATGTTTCAGCTTTTATCATATATCCTCTGCAAATATAGTCAAATTGAGATTTTGCATTAAGTGGAACAAAATATTCAACCATCATAACAGATATACATAGAAATAAGGTTACAAGCATTCCCCATACAATAGCTCTAGAAACACCCATAGTTAACTTTTAGGGAATATTTTATTAGAAATTCCAGCACCACCGTTAGTTCCAGCCCACCAGTCAGTCATACCAGTCATCATACTTTCTGCTAATGACTTAAGTTCCGGAATCAATACAAATGCTGATACTATTAATGCTGCCGCTATAGAAAGTACTGATCCAATACCAAATTCTCCTTTATTATTCATTATGCTTCTTACTTTTTCTTTTGCATCATTAACTAAAAATGATGTTTTCCAAAATAACTTTACCAAAATAACCACTCCTCAACTAAAAATTTGTGTCAGTGCCCTATTCATATCTAACATCAATGGTACTCCTATCATAAGAATTACTATTACACACAGTAGGGTTACACAAATTAACCCTTTATGCCTTTGAAGCTCCGTCTCAAGTTGGATATAATTTACATACTTGCTAAACATCATTTCTTCTTGTCGCATTAATAAGTTAGAACTATCACCAGATGTAATCCCTTGCTTTATACATATACACAAACTCTCTGATTCTTGAGTATTATAATACTTATCAAATTCCTTAAGAGCCAGATCTATGTTCGTTGTCTGTATGTATATAGCAGAAAATCTTATTAAAACCTTCTTCATATTATAATCATCAATAATCATATATAAATTCTTTAATGCTTCGGAAATTCTTATACCTGAGCTAACCTGATTATTTAAAAACTTATATATTTTATATGCATTTTTTTGAAAGCTCCTATTATTTCTTTTGATTTCAGACCTAACAACTAATTCACTAACAATAAATACTATGAAGAACATCAACAGACCTTTTGATATATCAGGATAATTAGTGATTGCTCCTATTATCCCAAGTAAAACACTTAAAAAATACTTTATAAAAATATAGACGGCTACACCCTTTTCCTCATCAAATCCTGCCCTTATCACCTTCTCCTTTTCTTTTTCGAAAAAACTCGTTTTTTTCATTCTTTTTTCAGATATTTCTTTAAAGGACTCATACTTTCTCGAACCCCTTCCAGAATACCCTTTTCCATAATCTTGATTTAAAATAAAAGATATTTTATCCTTAATAGAAAATACTATTACTCCATTTAGTGCTATTAACATGATTATCATCCACAAATCTATTTTTATACTCATCATTTCTCCTTAATAATTAAACTTGGTAATCCCAGTGGATATCCAAAATGCCAATAAGTATAACAGGGCAAAGAACACCATTAAGGATCTTCCAATTGGATTTTCAGTATAATAATTCATTACATCAGGATTTAATTTTAAAAATAAATACGTAAAGGCCAATACCAATACTAGACATACACTAATAATTATCCTATCCCTAAATGTAGAAATCTTTCTCCTATTAAATTCTTCTTCAAGTTTATATGACTCCCCCTCAAGTTTTTTTAGGAGATTAGGAATATTTCCCCTTGATTTATAAGCAAACTTAACATTATTGATAAATGTAGTAAAATGTTCATTGTCAACCTTGTATTCCATTATTTCCAGGGCCATTTCTACTTCCATTCCTCTATTTATCTGGGTTATCATTTCCCTTACATAAGTCCTTAGGGGTTCTCTAATTCCAGAATCCAGAGATTTTTCAAATGCGTAAACAAGATCTTCCCTAACTAGACTCCACCTATGGAGAATTGCAATAAAATCCGGAAGATATCTTCTTATTTTTTGTGAATTATACTTTCCCATAATATCCAGTACTACAAATGGAATTAGTGCCGAAACAAAACCCATCACCGCAGATGAAAATGGAGACTTAAAAACTCCTTCAAATATGAAAAAAGTAATAAAAATAACTACAGTAGAAACTCCCATAATATGAAATATACTTATTTTAGAATAATAAGATTTGATATTAGATTTATCTATATATTTAATATCCATCTTTTCAAAAAAGCTTAATTTAGCTTCAATTGAACTGTACTTTTGAGATTTTCTAAGCAACTTCTTCTTTATTTGAATTTCTTGTGTTTTCTCATCAATATTATCAGAAAGAACCTTTCTGAAGGCCCCCATCATTCTTTTATCAACGAAATACACCGAACTTCTGTATACTAAAAATACTGTAGCAATTATTATAAACAAACCATTGATAATAAGTAACCAACTGCTTTTTATTGTATCTATTATAAGTATTAATTCATCCAAAATTATCATTCCTTATAAAATCTTCTCAAAAATAACCTCACTATCATCAAAACCCTTTATTTCAAGTATTTCTGATATTTTAAAATCTTTCATATATATGAGTATATCTATACTGCTTGATATAATTTCTTTCAAAGTTTCTTCAGATAGATTAACCTTATTTTCTTCAATAAGAGCTAATATTCTAGTAAGACTATCCTTTGAACTGGTTGCATGTATAGTTCCAAATATTCTATGATCTGTATAACCTGCATTTACAAAACTCCATGCTTCTTTTCCTGTTATTTCTCCTATACAATATCCATCTAAGGACATTGTAAGACCATCCCTTATTAAATCGTTTAAAGTAACGATGCTACCACCATATTGTCTTTTTTTGATTCTCTGAGATATAAAATTTATATTCTCACAATAAAGCTCTGAATCTGATTCACATATGAGTATTCTTTCAAATTCATCTGTCTCACCAAGAAGAGCCCTTAGCAAGGTTGTTTTACCAGAAGCACCTTTTCCACTTATCAGAATTCTATCTTGACCCTTCATTTTATCCTTTAGATATGAATAGATTTCTCGACTTAACATATCCTTATGGACTAAATCCTTAAGATTATAGGGTAACAGTCTATGCTTCCTAATAATCAGTGAAGGACTTTCGAAATTTCTTGGTGCTATTGAAACATTTATTCTTAGTCTATATTTATCATCAGATACCCTACAATGGGAGTCATTTTCGTTGATTATTCCACCATTTCTTACAATAATCAAACGACAAAAATCCTCGAACTCCTTAGGATTTGAAAATCTAATTTTCATTCTTTCTTTTTTTCCATTTCTCTTACAGATACCATAGTCATATCTTAAAAAATCAATATCTGATATGTCCTCATCTTCAATATATTCTTGAATAGGTCCATATCCAAACATATAATCCATTACATTTTTAGTGATTCTCGTTCGGTCAGTAAGTATCCCACTGCCCTTCTTATCACACAGTTTTACTATTTCTTTTTCAAGTACAGATCTATCCACAAGACCCAAATCAACATCTGTAACAAGCTCTGGCTTGTCCTTTAGTATGTCAGTTGTTATCTCCCGAGCCAGATTACTGATATCGCTATATTTATAATCATCTTTTTTTTCCTTAATCATCATATTATGATGACTCGCTATAAGACTCATTTAATCACCTTTTCAAAATTTTAGAAAAGAATCCTCTTTTCTTTCTAACTATATTCAAGTAATCAAGGATTTCCATATATTCTTCAAACAACTTACTATAGTTTTTCCTCACAAAATATCCACTATCACTAATATATTTTTCCCTTTTCTCATCATATTTTATAGTTCCAATGTAATTATTTTCAGTCAGTTCATCAACAATTCTTGCTTGAAGATGAACTTTTTCCCTGTACTCATAACCTACAAACTTATATTTGTCGGTTGGTATATTTTGCTTTTCATTTAAAAAGCCAATGTACTTATTTATTTCTCTGATTTTATCCAGTCTTGGTATTATTGGAACAATATTTATATCTGATTTGAGAAGGGAAATACAGGTATATGCATCATACATAAATTTATTTGAGTTAATTATGACCAAATCATAATAAGAATATAAACTATCTAAAAGAGATACATAATTCTCATTTTCATAATACTCGTAATTATTCAAATCGTAATTTCCCGTAAGTATATGTAAATTATCAAGTCCCTTTGGACTTTTGCTTATTTCATAAATATACTCTTTGGAGTCAAAATTTTTATCAATTGCTTCAAGAGCTTGATTTAAACCAGACTTATTTGAATACTGTATATAGTCCATTTTTAATAAATTCTTAGCTTCTATATCAATAACCAAATCCATACAAGGATTAAGTCTGTCTCCATCAAGAAGTAAAACATTATAATCTGTTTCTTTAGCTACAATATATCCTAATTCAAGTGCAAAATTATAATTATCCAAAACAGTAATTATTTGTTTTTTATATCCTATTTGAACTTCCTTATACTTAATTACTTCTTTCTCAACTAAAACCTCTTTAGAACTACCATCTTCAATAATCCATTTACTATACTCCCTAAATACATTATTCTTTTTAAGTTTGATAGCCGTGTTTTTAGATAAATTTTTAATTATAAGTATGTTTTCTTCATCATTCAATATGGATGAAATATAGTTATAATCTTCATCAAGATATTCATCAATGCTTCCTTCAAGATAATCAATTATGGCTTTTAGTTTATCTGATTCTAGATTTTTATCTAAAGATTTATACTTTAATCCATAATAATTGAAGCTCGTTATATCCAATCTCTTATTTAATATTAGGGAAGTAATAAACTTACCACTAACATCAGAATTGAAAATACCATAATTAAATCCCTTTTCTATCAATTCACTTAAAAGAGCTTTTCCCTTCATCAAATCATCAAAAATAATAATTATTTTCATAGATTTATTTAGATTCTCTATTGAAGAAAGAAAATTCATCATTTCCATTTCTGATCTGAAAACCTTCTGGTCTAAAATAACACATTGATAGCCAACTTCATTTTTCTCAGAAATATCATCATAAAAATAAGTAAACTCAAAATTCACTTCAATATCACAATTTTTAAAAGAGTCTACCATTTCCTTTAATATCTTATCTCCACTATTCAATTCTTCACTACATACCAGTATTGACAATCTCTCCATATGAACTCCTAACAAGTAATCTTAAGTCTTATGTGTAATATTATTCCATTGATATTATTTCTTGTCAAGCAAATTTTTGGAAAAACACAAAACTTTGTCAAAAAATAACAAAAGTTGCACCCTTGGGACCTAAGTCCTTTGGATGCAACTTTAATGTTTTTTTCTATAAAGTTTCTAAAGAATCACCTATAACACCTTCATCTTCAGCAGTTTCATCCACCTCAGATTTTGCAGCACTGATAAGACTACAAACAATTTGGTCTGGGCTATCTAGTACCTCATACCTACTGTCATTGAAGACATCTAAATCAATGATTCTGATAGTATCACCAAGATCTAATTTTGAAACATCGACATCGACTGTTTCCATTAAATCCTTAGGTAATAACTGAATTGATATTTCAGATACCTGCTCACTTAAAAGTTTATTTCTATCTTCAACATCTTCCTTGTGAACGAATCTTATAGGAAGTGTAACCTTAAGTTTTTCTCCCATTGTCAATTCTTGAAAATCAACATGAATACATTTTCTGAGTATTGTGTCAAACTGCATATCCTTAAGGATTACATTATGCTCTTCTCCATCAGCAATCAAAACAAGGTTTGAACCTTTGCCATGATAAGATATAAAGTGCTCAAGCTCTCCCTGGCTAATCTTGATGTTTTTTGTCTCCTTATTGTGTCCATAAAGTACACCAGGAACAACACCATTTCTTCTTAGTTTAGAAACTGCATTACTTCTGACTTCATCTCTGTGGGTGAAACTAATTTTCTCTACTTTCATAATTACTCCCCCTTGACTATGTATTTTTTTGAAAATTCAAAAACCTCTATCAAAAACTTAATTACCCAACTTTATCATAAATAATTCATTAATTATGATATTTCTTTATATTGATTAAAAAGTTTTTAACCCTCTCCATATGCTCTAAATATAATTTGTTAATATCCTCTAAAAAAATATCCCCTTTCAATGTAATATCAAAAAGTTTTTCTAAAAGAATATAGTATAGTTTACTTGCATCTTCTACAATACTATAGGGAATTTCATTATTATAAGCAGATATGGATAGAAGCTGGAAAAGCAAATTTACCATATCGTCAGTAAAATCTTCCCAATTATCCCTTATGTATTCCCTTTTAAGTAAATCGTGTAACTCATCTACTGATTCTTTTACACACATAATCCTAACAATTTCAGTTGTACTTATATCCCTTATAGCATAATTATCGTTTAAGACATCATACCTATCCTCACTGCGAAAAAATTCTTCAGCAAGTATTTTTATAAAATCTGTTCTTTCCACCAAGATCCTCCAATTCATATGTACTCAATACCATTATTACCCAAAGAATTGGAAATAAAACTATTTTGATTACAATTTAAAACACAAAACACTTTATAATAACCTTCTTAAGATTATATTTCTTTACATTTTGCTATTAATGCTCTAAACTCACAATATGGAAGGTGATACAGTGAGCTTATTTAAAGCACTAAAAAGTTTGATTCAAAACAAATCAGAAGCTCAAGATTTATCATATTATGAAAATCTTAGAGCGCCCTTAAGAACAAAAGCGGATTATGACCAAGCTACAGAAGAAATGAAACAATCTTTTTCTACTTATGCTAATCCAAATAAAAATAGTGGGGTAATCATTTCTAAATTTGCAGGCCATTCAAAATATGTATGGGATGGCAATACTTTGTCCTCATATTCCAGTTCTAAAATATTAGAATATGATGGTAAGACCATAAAAAAGTTTGGAGGAAACAATATATATACTTGGAAAAACAACTGCCTATCTGAATTTGCTGGAAGAAATCTATATAGCGCTACAAATAATTCTATTTCTGAATTTGCTGGTAAAAAACTATACTCATTCGATAGTAACAGCATTTCTAACTTTGCTGGTGAAAAACGCTATAGCTTCACAGGATATGTACCTCCAGCAATTTTGATTTTAATAGTAGAAGAATTGATATAATAATAAGTAAAGGGATGCCAATATGGCATCCCTTTATAATCATTATCTAAGCTTTCTCCTACCTTCAAGTGCCTTGGTCATAGTTATTTCATCGGCATATTCAATACCACTACCTACAGGTATTCCGTGGGCAATCCTAGTTACTAATATGTCAAATTGACTTATTAGTTTTGACAGATAAACCGACGTTGCTTCCCCCTCTATTGTTGGGTTAGTTGCAACGATTATCTCTTCAATATTGCTATCAGCAAGTCTAGTGATTAATTCTCTTATCTTAATATCCTCTGGGCCTATACCTTCTAAGGGTGATATTGCACCATGAAGAACATGATAAAGTCCATTATATTCCTTTGTTTTTTCTATAGAAAGAATATCCTTAGGTTCTTCAACAACACATATGGTTGATTGATCTCTTTTTTGAGATTTACATATGGGACAAAGGTCTTCTTCAGAAAAATTATAACAAATATTACAGTACTTAATTTCTCTTTTTGCCCTTACTATGGCTTCTGATAAATTTAGTATTTCATCATCTGCTTCAATTACAAAAAATGCCAACCTTTGTGCAGTTTTAACTCCAATGCCTGGAAGTCTTGTGAATTCTTCTATTAATCTTTCTATGGCAAATGGCAAGTTCATTGTATCACTCCATCTCTAAAAGCGAGGTAGCTTGCTACCTCTGTCTAGTGCTATTCTCTTAAGAATTCGCGTCTAATGTTCAAGTTTACTTGAACGTCTAGTATAAGATATAATATACCATAATCTTACGTCTAATGGTTTGAAAAACAAACCGACCAATGATATTTTACTTAGGTAAAATTTTTATCGTATGGTAAGTTCTAATAAATCAAAACCATCTTATTGATAGTATCTTTTTAATCAATCCTACAAATTCATAAAGAAAATACATTGAAAAGCAAATGATTATAGTTCACTTGTTCTCAATGCATCCACTAATTTTATTAAACTATTATATATCTTTTTGGATTATTTAATTAAAATAATCCTGGTACGTTCATTCCGCCTGTTAATTTAGACATTTCTTTTGAAATCGTGTCGTCTGCAACTCTCATTGCTTCGTTTACTGCTGCTATGATTAGGTCTTGTAACATTTCTACGTCATCTGGATCAACTACGTCTTCATCAATGTTTATAGCTACAAGCTCTTTTTTACCGTTAACTTTTACATTTATTGCTCCGCCGCCTGCTGCAGCTTCAAATTCTCTTGTTTCAAGCTCTTCCTGCATCTTAGTCATATTTTTTTGCATTTGTTGAACTTGCTTCATCATATTGCCCATGTTATTTGGCATATTTGGTCTTCTTTTACCCATTGTTCTACCTCCGTATATTAATTTTTTATTATTAACAATATTATTTATCTAATAACTATAGTATAACCAATACTACAGTATTTCAAGCTTATCTTTGTCATCACCTAGGAAATTCTGAATCTTTTCAATATCAGATGAATCATCTACTTCTACGTGGACAACGGCTCCTCCTATTTCATCGTCAAATACACATGATATGGAAAGGTCTACATTGTAAAAAGTAAATAACATTTCTTCTAAATCTCTTCTATATTCTTTTTGCTCCATACTTTCCTTATGAAAATCGAATTTTCTTTCAAAGGAAATCACCAGTGTTTTATTGTTTATTGCAGCTGGTTTTCCCTCTATTAGGAATGCATAAAGAAATATTTTCTCTCTTTTAATAAGATTAAGGAACTTTTCCCATGATCCTTTAACTTGCTCAAAAGATATACCGGAATGATTTTCATACTTAACTTCTACAGCCGGTTCTTCAACTATTTCATTTGAACTTTCTTCCCTTACTTGATTTTGACTTTCAATATTTGATTGCACTGGACTTTGATTAGAAGTTTGTGGAACAGTCTGGATCTTTTTATCTTCTGTAGTCTGAACTGAAGTCTCAATCTTTGTACTACTTTCAACCCTTCTTTGTGGCTTTGATATAAGTCCCATTTCTATCTTTCTCTCAAGGTTTTCTATTCTAACCTTCAGAGCTTCAATGGAATCATCATATGTTGGTCTTAGTATTTTAACAAGACTCATTTCAAGAAGAAATCTTGGATTTGAACTATACTTGGAATCTACTTCAAGTTTAGCAAGTTCATCGATTATCCAAAGGACATGATCCATGGAAAATTTTTCTCCATATTCAACATACTTTCTTATACTTTCATCGGACTCATCAATAATGTTTTCAGGAGTCTCAGAAATTTTAGCTATCATAATATTCCTGAAATGCTTTAAAAACGCCTTTATAAACTGGTTTACATCCTTTCCAGCAGCTACAATATCACCTATCATTGTCATTACCCCTTGAAAATCTTCAAGAAGAATTTTTTCTGTCATGTCGAAAAGAATATTATCCCTTGCTATACCAAGAATATTTAAGACCTTATCATAAGTAATTGTATTTTCACCGTAGGATATACATTGATCTAAAATACTTAAGGCATCTCTTGCTGCCCCTTCTGACATTCTTGATATCATTTTTACAGATCTTTCATCAATATCTATGGTTACTTCTTCTGCTACTTTAACTAGTAGGTCATTCATATCTTCAAAAGAAATTCTTTTAAAATCAAATCTTTGACATCTAGAAAGAATTGTTGCAGGAATTTTATGGGGTTCTGTAGTAGCAAGTATGAAACAAGCATACTCAGGTGGTTCTTCAAGGGTCTTTAAAAGTGCATTAAAGGCGCCTTGACTAAGCATATGAACCTCATCTATTATATATACCTTATACTTACATTTAGTTGGTGGATATTTAATATTTTCCCTAAGTTCCCTTATATCATCTACACCATTATTTGATGCAGCATCAATTTCAACTACATCCATTAAACTTTCATCAATTATTCCCCTACATGTATCACACTCATTACAAGGGTTGTTATCAACTATATCTTGGCAGTTAATTGCCCTAGAAAATATTCTAGCTACAGAAGTCTTTCCTGTTCCCCTTGTTCCTGTAAATAAGTATGCATGGGCTATATTATTTAAATTTATCTGATTTTTAAGAGTCTCAGTGACATGAGACTGGCCCACAACATCATCAAATACTGTAGGTCTACATTTCCTGTAAAGAGCTTGATACGACATATGTTTTTACTCCTTATTTATCCTTTAATAACCTATTACTTATTATATAAAAAAAAGACTGTATCTTCAATACAGTCTAATATTTCAAATTTAAGCCGTGCACCTACCTTCGACAGTAAAACCCATACGTTACCATGATAGTTAGCTCAGATAAGGCACTCCCATGTCACATAGAAATTATTGCTTACCGTTGCTTCCTTCCGGACCTGGCGGGGTTCACAAGTTCCTATTGCACAGGACCCTATCATCAACACTACTTGTCATGGGCAGACTATATTTTCTAAAGCCTCAGGCAGGAATTCAACCCTGCTATAGCGGATTGCAGGTTACAGGGAACCGCTACCTCCCCATCTAGCACGACAAATCTTTATTCATTTTCTGGCGGAGAGAGCGGGACTCGAACCCGCGGGACCTTGCGGTCTTACACGCTTTCCAGGCGTGCCCCTTAGCCAACTCGGACATCTCTCCAAAATCTATCTCAATCTCCTGAAGAAGTCCTTCATTATCTGAGAACATTGACTTTCTAATACACCATGGTCTACTTCAACCATGTGATTCAATCTATCATCTTCAAGTAAGTGATTTATTGAATTAACACAACCAGCTTTGGGGTCATCCGAACCATATACCAATTTAGCGATTCTGGACTGATAAATAGCCCCACAACACATCATGCAGGGCTCTATTGTAACATATAACTCACACCCTGTCAATCTCCAGCCACCTAAAAATTCACAGGCTTCTCTAATTGCAAGTATCTCAGCATGGGCTGTAGGATCTTTATCCCTTTCTTTCAAATTATGACCCCTTCCAATAACCTTACCATCCTTTACTACTACAGCACCTATTGGTACTTCCTCAATGTCATAGGCCTTCCTGGCCTCCTTAAGTGCTTCTAACATATACTCTTCCAAATTTACACCCCTAGCTTATCTCATTGAAATATACTACAATGTCATCTTGACCAAGTTTAACAACTTCTAACATTATATCATCCAAATCTATACCTGGTATATTTAAAATTACTTTTACTGGGGAAATAAAAGTACCAACTATACCTGCTGATACTGGAACATTTAGTATAATATCCCCTGAAGATTTAATTATTATTCTAGAATTATTCCCTTTAACAAGTTCTTCCTTTAATATAGACAAAAACTTCTCTTTTCTCATATAATCAGGCCGATCTTCCTTCTTAAGGTATCCATGGCTCTCCAAGTAAATATAAGAATTTATAACATCCCACTCATATTTCAAAAGTATATCCTTTGCATCCTTATAGGATATTTCAAATCTATCCATCAAATCATCAATTTTATTTAATCTATCCATCAACCCACCTCCATTATTTTTTTACCCCGTTTAAATATCAAATAATCTAAAGTAAATAAAGGTCTCACATAAATTTCCCATATTTATATATTATATTAGGGGGTATAATAGTATTATTACCGTATAGGGAGTGATTAAATGTATAATATAGGTCTTGTTGAAGATGAGAAAAACCTTAATTCAATACTTAAAACTTACTTAGAAAAAGAAGGTTACAATGTTTCAGCATTTACAGAAGGTACTAGTGCCTTAAAAAACATTCACAATCAATTCCATCTTTGGGTTCTTGATATAATGCTTCCTGACATAGATGGATTTGAACTTATAAAAGAAATAAAAGCCCTTAATCCTGATATACCTGTGATTTTCATATCAGCTAGAAATAAAGATTTAGATAAAATTATAGGTCTTGAAATGGGTAGCGACGATTACCTAGCTAAGCCATTTCTTCCTAGGGAACTAATAATAAGGGTAAATAAACTTATTGAAAGAAGCTATGGCAAAAAAGAAAAGGATACTTCCATCATAATAAATGGTTATACTTTTGATATTGGAAAAAGAACAATCTCAAAGGATAATCAAAATATTGAACTAACTTCAAAAGAATATGAAATCATTATATACATGTTAGAAAACTTGGGATCCGCCCTTTCAAGGGAGCAACTTCTTGATTCTGTATGGGGAATGGACTACTTTGGATCTGATCGTGTTGTTGATGATACTATCAGAAGAGTGCGAAAAAAACTTCCTGATCTTTCTATCGAAACCATATATGGATATGGTTACAGGATGGTGAAATCATGAAAAACAGACCCCTTTCAGTACAAATTTTCATGACATTCTCCCTTATACTAGTAATTATTTTTCTTACTGTATATATGAGCATACCAACCATTTTAGGGGATTTTTTCGAGAAGGATATCTATAATAATATTGAAGCGGCCCACAGGGTAAGAATAAAACTAATTGCTGATAGGATAAATACAAAAAATACAGCTATCATAAAGTCCCGTTTCAACTTACCTGACAATGCTATTTCTGATGTTCAACCTGATGAAGCTAGATATGTAAATCATATATTAGTTAAAAAAGACACAGATTTTGCTTCAATTAGACAGCAGGTAAGCAGTCAAATTATTGATGAATTTAAAAATAATGCTGTATCTCAGAAGAATGTAAAAGAGAAATATGTGTATAAAGATGGAGACAGACTTCTTTACTACATTATCACTAAATTACCTCGAAGGGATGATGTTTTTTTAGTCTCATTCCAGTGGAATGACTACTCCATAGAACTATCAAGAAGCCTTTCATCAAAATTGATGCTTCTCCTAATTCCACTAATATCCTTTGCAATAATTATTAGTCTTATTTTTGCTAGAAAACTTTCCTCATCATTAAAGAAACTTGAACACTCAGTTGAAGAAATATCTAATAAAAACTGGGAGCTTGATATTGAAACTGATCGTGGAGATGAAATTGGTTCCCTGAGCCGTTCTATCAACAATATGAAAAACCAACTTAAGGAACATGATGAACTCCAAACTAGTTTCCTACAAACTATATCCCACGATTTAAAAACACCACTTATGGTAATAAGGTCTTATAATCAAGGTATGAAGGATGGAACCTTCTCAGATAGTCAGTCCATGGATGAAGCTCAAAGTATTATAGAAAAGGAAGCTCTTAAAATGGAAGCAAAGGTTCAAAGAATATTATTATTAAATAGACTGGATTATTTAAAGCTTGAAAGTTTAGATTTTGAATATAAGGATATCAAACCTCTCATTGAGGAGACAGTTAACAGACTCGTATATTCTAAAAAAAATATTTCTTTTACAATTGAGGTAAATTCAAGAATTCTACGTCTTATTACAGAACAAGTTGAAATACTTGTTGAAAATATTCTTGATAATCAAATGAGATATGCTGAAACTTCCATAATTGTAAAGGGATACGAAGAAAATGATAAGTACTATCTTAGTTTTTTCAATGATGGTCATCTTATTCCTGAAAAGAATATTGATGGTATATTTAGTAAGTTCGTTACAGGAAAAGAAGGAAAATTTGGACTTGGACTTCCTATATGTAAAAAAATTATGGATAATCATTCTGGTATGATTAAAGCAGTAAATAGAGAAAATGGTGTTGAATTTATTACTGAGTTTAATATTCCTAAATAAAATAAGCCTATCCCATGTGGGATAGGCTTTTGATTATTTGAGTATTCCAACATACTCCTTATCAGTCTTTAGAATATGTTTAGTTATCCAATCTGCTATAAAATTAAGCATTTGAAGAAGTACTTCTTTTTGCTTTTCATCTATATCAATTGTAGTAGCTTCCTTTAATTTCATTACAAAATTTTCATGCTCCTGCAAGTGTTCATCTGAAAGGCTCTTACCTATTTTCTCCATTGCTTTCTTTTCGTAATCAAAATGGAACTCTGTATAATCTGTAAGCTTGTTTAATAACTCCATTATTGTATCATAGTTATCCTCATTACTTTTGATTGCAGCTAATATTTCTGCTCCAATATTAAACAGTTCCTTGTGCTGTTTATCGATTTCTTCAACTTTTACTGAAAAAGAATCTTTCCATTTAATCATGTATATTCACCTCTTATGTTATTAATTAACTCATTATAACATAAAATTGGAGATGTCTCATTGACATCTCCAAAAATATCCATTTAGATTTTTTCTTTTGCTTCATAATGTGTATGAAGCAATTCATGTGCTTTCTTTCCATATGGTTTACCAAGAAACTCTTCATATAGCTTAAGAACTTCCTCATTTTCATGGGATTTTCTCTTAACCTTATTTCTATCCTCATTGTAAATTGCTTCTTGTCTCTTCTTGATTATTTCCATATCTCCATGATGGTAAGGTTGACCTCCACCACCGATACATCCGCCAGGACAAGCCATGATTTCTATAGCATGATACTTGGATTTTCCACTCTTAATATCTTCTAGAAGCTGTCTAGCATTACCTAAACCATGTGCTATTCCAATATTAAGCTCCATATCACCTACCATTACACTGGCTTCCCTTATTCCTTCGATTCCCCTTAGCTGAGTAAACTCAACATTCTCAAGTTCCTCTCCAGTAATCCATTCGTAAGCTGTTCTAACAGCTGCTTCAATAACACCACCTGTTGTACCAAATATTACACCAGCTCCTGTACTTTCTCCCATCATTCTATCAAAATCACTATCAGGAAGTTTAGTAAAATCAATTCCAGCTTCCTTAAGCATAGTAGAAAGTTCTCTGGTAGTTACAACAATATCTACATTTTCTTCATCACCCTTAGCAAGTTCCGGTCTATCTGCTTCAGCCTTTTTAGCAATACAAGGCATAATTGATACTACTTCAATTGATTCCGGATCAATATTTTTCTTCTTAGCATAATATGTTTTTGCAATTGCACCAAACATAATATGAGGTGATTTACAGCTTGAAGGTATATCCAACATATCTGGGAACTGATGCTCAATAAACTTAACCCAAGCTGGACAACAACTTGTCAGTATTGGTAAAGTTCCATTATGTTCAATTCTATGAACCAGCTCTGAAGCTTCCTCGAAAATAGTAAGGTCTGCACCAAAGTCAGTGTCAAATACTCCGTCAAAACCCATTCTCCTAAGTGCTGTTGCTAGTTTACCAGTAACAATAGTACCTGGTTCCATGCCAAACATTTCACCTATTGCAACCCTTATAGCAGGTGCTACTTGAACAATTACATGTTTAGACGGATCATTTAGTGCCCTCCATACTTTTGAAGTGTGATTAACTTCTGTAAGAGCTGCTGTAGGACATACTGCAACACACTGACCACAATAAGTACATGAACTATCTGCCATATCCATATTGAAGGCTGGCCCAACAAATGTATCGAATCCTCTACCTACTGCAGATAAGATACCACAAGTCTGTACATCATTACACATGGTCTCACATCTTCTACACATGATACACTTATTAGGATCCTTTAATATAGCATCAGAACTATAGTCCTTATGGTAATCAAGCTTTTCCCCTTCCCATTTAATTTCCCTAATTCCTAAGTCAGCTGCAATTTTTTGCAAATCACAATCCAAGTTTTTAGCACATGTAAAACATTCATTTGGATGATTTGATAAAAGAAGCTCAACTGCCATACGTCTAGCATTTATGGCTCTAATTGAGTCTGTTCTAATTACCATTCCCTCATAAACTTTCTCTGCACATGATGGTGCAAGTGCAGCTCTTCCCTCAACTTCTACCATACAAACTCTACAGGATGCAGTTCTGTTTACAATACCAAAATCCCCAAGATTCATATGACAAAGAGTTGGAATATGGACACCTATTTTTTCTGCTGCTTCTAGGACAGTTGAACCCTTTGCTACTTCTATCTCAGTATCATTAATTTTAATTTTAACCATTTCACTCATAAAAATCCCACCTCCTAAGGTTTAATTACTGCATCGAATTTACATGCATCATAGCATGCGCCACAGGCAATACACTTACTTTCATCTATAACATGTAGCTTCTTAACTTCTCCTTCGATACAGGATACAGGACACACCCTTGCACAAGCAGTACATCCTATACATTTTTCAGGATCTATAGAATACTTAGAAAGTGCCTTACATTCACCAGTTAAACATCTCTTATCCTTAATATGGGCAAGATACTCATCATAGAAATACTCCATAGTCGATAATACTGGATTTGGCGCTGTCTGACCAAGTCCACATAGGGCAGAATCTTTAATCATATTTCCAAGCTCCCTAAGTTTATCAAGGTCTTCCATTTCACCTTCTCCATTAGTAATCTTCTCAAGTATTTCATACATTCTCTTAGTCCCAACCCTACATGGTGTACATTTACCACAAGACTCATCTTCGGTAAATTCAAGATAGAATTTTGCGATATTTACCATACAGTTATCTTCATCCATTACTATCATTCCACCAGATCCCATCATTGATCCAATAGCTGTAAGACTTTCATAATCAATTGGTGTATCTAAATCTTTTACAGTAATTACACCACCAGAAGGTCCACCAGTCTGAACAGCTTTAAACTCTTTACCATCCTTGATACCACCACCGATATCATATATGATTTCCCTTAAGGTAATTCCCATAGGAACTTCAACAAGACCTACATTATTAATCTTTCCAGCAAGTGCAAATACTTTTGTTCCCTTACTCTTTTCTGTACCAATCTTATTAAACCACCCAGATCCTTTTAATAAGATTACAGGGATATTTGCATAAGTCTCTACATTATTAACTGTTGATGGCTTGCCAAGATATCCTTCTTCACTAGGATAAGGAGGCTTTTTAGTTGGCTCTCCCCTTTCACCCTCAACTGAGTGAATAAGAGCAGTTTCCTCACCACAAACAAATGCCCCGGCACCAAGCTTAATTATAAGATCAAAATCAAAACCAGAACCAAAAATATCTTTACCTAGGAATCCATACTCCCTAGCTTGCTTTATTGCTATTTCAAGTCTTTCTATAGCAAGGGGATATTCTGCCCTGATATAAACAATACCAGTACTTGCACCAGTTGCATATCCTCCTATAGCCATTGCTTCAATAACACTATGAGGGTCCCCCTCTAGGATAGATCTATCCATAAAGGCACCTGGATCACCTTCATCAGCGTTACATATAATATATTTTTCATCTCCAGGGGATTTGTGAGTTAACTCCCACTTTAGACCGGTTGGGAAACCTCCACCACCACGTCCCCTAAGACCACTTTCCTTGATTTCCTTAACTACGTCTATTGGCTTCATTTCTGTCAATGCTTTACCAAGAGCCATATATCCATCAAAGGCTATGTACTCATTAATATCTTCTGGATTTAAAAGACCACAATTTCTTAAGGCAATTCTTAACTGCTTTTTATAAAATGGTATATCATCATGATCAGATTTTGAATCCTTATCATCCTCATCATAAAGGAGTCTTTCCACAACCCTACCTTTTACTATATGTTCCTGTACAATTTCCTGAGCATCCTCCGGCCCAACCTGTACATAAAAAACATTATCAGGATGTACCTTTATTATTGGACCTTGGGCACAAAAACCAAAACAACCTGTCTTTACAACTGATATCTCTTTATCATATCCTGCTTTCACAAGTTCGGATTTTAAACTATCTATAAGTTCATCACTTCTGGAAGAAATACATCCAGTTCCTCCACATACCATAATGTGACTACGAAACTTTTCCATTAGAACCCTCCTTACATTTAATATTAACTTACAAAATTAAGCCTTGCTAAATGTGTTTATTAGTATGGAATCCTCTAAAAGATTACCACCAATAACATGTTTTTCAATGATTTCTCTTGCTTTTTCCATATCAACGTTTCCATAAAGAATAGGTTCCTTACCTGGAATATTAACCTGAACTGTAGGTTCAGAATGACAATATCCAAGACATCCAACTTGAACAACCTTTACATTATCAAGATCTTTTTTACTTATTTCATCAATAAGGGCTGATAATGTTTCCCTTGCTCCAGCAGCTATACCACAAGTAGCCATACCAACAAGTAATTCAATAGTTTCACCAGCATTCTCACCGGTTTCCCTTAAGTTAACTTTTCTTAGGGATTCTTCCCTTATTTTCTTTAACTCATCTAAACTTTTAACAGGCATCAACTAAACCTCCCTATATTCATCCAGAATCTTTTCAACATCCTCAAGAGTAACCCTTCCGTAAACCTTTTCATCTACAAGAACAACCGGCGCAAGTCCACATGCTCCTATACACCTTACATCTTTCAAAGTAAAAAGTTCATCTGGAGTAGTTTCTCCACCTTCAATACCTAAAAGTTCCTTGAACCTGTCGAAAATCTTATCTGCACTTCTTACAAAACAAGCAGTTCCCATACAAATACTTATTGTATGTTTACCAACTGGATTAGTAGTAAAGTATGAATAAAAACTAACAACACCAAAAACCTTTGCAGCCGGTATATCAATCTTCCTCGAAATAAAAAGCTGAACCTCCATTGGTAAAAATCCTAAAAGACCTTGAGCCTTATGAAGAATATGAATCAAAGAACCTTCCTTATCCTCCAATGAATCAATATACTCTTCCAGTACTTTCATTTTATCCTCTGGTAGTTCCTTTAAACTATAAGTTTTATCCTGAACTGATCCAACTGACATATATACACCTTCCTTTCTAATATTTTTTACGGATTCAACACTCGGAAACTTTCTACCCAATTTCACATCTAAAAAAACAGATATAGTAATTAAAGTTTTACAAAAAAAATAAGAAGCCATATAAAAAATAATCTTTAAGATTATCTTTTATATGACTTCTTACTAAACGGAAAATCCGTATGTATATATGGCGCATCTAAAGGGATTCGAACCCCCGACTTCTCCCTTAGGAGGGGAGCGCTCTATCCAGCTGAGCTATAGATGCTTATTAACTATTTGTCGACACCATATTTTTCGAAATAAACATCTACCCTTCTATTCATAAATAGTTTTTCGATGTCACCTTCTTTTTCTAAAGGTTTACTAGAACCATTAGATATTAATTCTATTCTATTTTCTTCAATACCATTTTCAATAAGGTAATTTAAAACCATTTGAGCTCTTTTTTCTGATAGCTTACTGCCAAAAGTAGAATCCTTAAAATAAGGATATCCATTAATATTACCTTCAACAACTATATTATTATCCTTAAATAATAAAGATTCACCAACAAACTCAAGTAACTCTGTCTCAAACTCCTCATCTATTATAGCACTATCAGGGGAAAAATACACCACAATTTTACTTATTTTTTCATTTCTATCCATTTCTACCTGATCAATATCACTTAGATCTTCTTCCTGATCTACAGACCCACCTGTAACAATTTCTGATGAAGCTTCCACCACTGGTCCAGTAAGTATCTCTTCATCACTTTCAAGTGGTTCTTCAATAACAACATCAACTGTTTTCTTAGTACTTTCAGTATCCTCTACACTATTCACATTTTTATTGCCACCAGTTAATAGAGCTGCAAAAGCAACTATAACAACAATGAGTAATACGGCAATAGCAATTTTCCCTTTATTAGTAACCTTATACTTACTCAAACTACCACTTCCAAATATTATTATTTTTTAGGTTTAATAAAATCTACGATACTAATTACTTTTTGAATTTCATATTCAATTGATGTGTTTTGAGTATTCTGGAATTTCTTTCTTTCTTCAATTACATTTTTTAAATCTTCAATCCTTCTCTCAAGATCTCTAATAGCAGCAGTATTCTTCTCTACTATCTCTTCAGTCTTTTGTACTGTATCTTCCATAACAGTATTAAGAGCATCAACTCTTTCGTAGGCATCTGTCATTAAGTCTTCAGGAACTATACTTGAAACCTTAAGAATATTTAGTACAGACTCTTTCTTTAAATCAATAGGAAGATTTTCTGGAAGTGTCTTTAAGAACACGTCAGCAATAAAAATACTATCCCTAGTATCCTTTACTAGATTAGCATTTCTATAAATATCGTCTATTGAAAGAAGTTTATTCTTCTCATATGATTCAATAAACTTATCAAGCTTCTCTTCTATTCCATCACTATCTTCACTCATGGCAGCGATTTGTTCTAAAAAGCTGTCATCTATCATTTCATTTTCGTCCATTTCTTCGAGTTTCTCTTTGTATTCGTCCTTCAACTCTATAAATCCCCATTTTTCAAAAATGGATTTATTCTTCGACATGATATACCCCCCTCAAAGGATTATTAATATTCTACTTTTTATTATATTTTAAAGTTAGGACATTATCAAGAAAAATGCCATAAAAACAATGTATAAATATCAAAATATAGGAAAGAAAAACTATTATCTAATAATCTAAATCCGAAACATCTTCCAAAGAAGAAATTCTATTTTTATTTTCCTCAATAATACTTTTCAATTTTTCAACAATATCCTGCTTTCTCTTAATCTCTTTTTTCTTCTCATCAAGAACTTTCATTAAGAAACGTCTATATTCAACTTCAATATTTTTCATCTCAACTTGCAAATTTTTAGTAGTATTTTTTAGTTCATTTATTTCTTCTTCATAAACTCTACTATCAAAATGTTCATTACTTACAAACATTACTGGTAAATCATTTTTTATTATCTCTATTCCTTCATCCATGATAAAAGTAATATTTTTATCTTTAACGATGAAAGGCTTAAGCTCATTTTTGAACTTACTCATTTTTTTATATATCGTAACCTTACTTACACCTAACTCATTGGCAACTTCGATTACCCTCAACATTTATCCAACCTACCTTCTAAATATTCCTTTTAATAAACCCTTATTATTTTCTTCCTTAATAATTTCACTCAGAACTTTATACTTTTCAAGAAGATTTTTTTCTTCATCCTGCAGCCATGACATATCTTCAGAAATAATATCAAAATAAGAACTTATTGCATAATCCAGTCTTCTTATTTCTTGATCAAGAACATAAATTTCCTTTTTATATTTTCCCAATATATCTTCTTCTTCCTCAGTAATAATTTCTTCTTTAGATTTTTCATTTATTTGAAGATTGACTGTTTCATCTCTTTTTATATTTTCTACAATTCCATCCCTATTATAATCATCGTCTATCTCTTTTTCCTTATCATCATCCATAATAATGTCTGTAGAATCCAAATCATTACTATATTTAGATTCCTTATTATCAGAATCATCTGATATTTCCTGGGAAATATCATCATTCAGAAATTTTCTTATCAAATCGATCCCATCTTGATCAATTTGTCTTACTCCTTGAACATACTTAATATGATCCTTTAACTTTTCCCTCTCGTTAACCATTAACTCTATAATTTTATATCCTTCTACACCTAGCATTTTCGATACATCAGATATTTTATACATAAGTAACACCAACCTTTGTAAACTAGTTTAAACACCTTACTTTATATATACGATTATATAACATATTACTTAGTAATTAAAGAAAAACATTAATTAGCCCACAAATATTATTCCATGCTGTAAAGCTAGCAACTCTCTTTACTGTATTAAAATGGCACAGTAATATGTTTACTGTGCCATTTTAATACTATTATATTCCCTTTCTATAATCGTGTCATTATGAATCATTTTTTCATATCTATACCGTATTTCTTCATTTTTCTATATAAAGTTGATCTACCTATGCCTAATTCAACTGAAGCCTTGGTAAAGTTATAATTATTCTTCAATATAACTTTTTCTATCATTATTTTTTCAGCATCTTCAATTTTATCAACGTTTGTAAACGTGTTTACAACTATATTTTCGCCCTTGATACTTTCAAAAGTATCCCTTTTAACTAGTTTAAGTCCTAGTGAATCTATATTATATCTTCTTATTAAGTCAAAGCCATCTATAATGTTGATTTTATCATTATCAATATCATTTTTTATTTTATATACTTCAAAAGGATCATTAGAAAAATACAAATTACTTATATACATTTCTTCAATACTTAGTGCCTTTGTATAAGAAGGTATGCCCTCACTGTTAGATATATTACATAAGATAATTCTTTCCTCACCAAATTTCGAAAGAAAAGATGACACAATACTATCCCTAACTTGGTCATTAAAGTTAACCAAAATATTGACTTTATCAGTACTTATTTCATTATAAAATAGTTCAACTTTACTATAATCTATCTCCAAAATTTCGAGTTTCTTAGTCAGAATTATATACTTATCATCAATATTATCCATTTCTACTATTTCAAAATACTGACCATTTTTATTAATAAGGATATCTCCCGATGAATTTTTATCTTTATTAAACATCATTATTCTGATTTTATCTAATGATTTTTCTGTAAAATACTCATCAAATTTCTTGAAGTTTGATGAATATCCATAGGCTTTTAATAGATTAAAACGATTATCGAATATCAAAATTTCCTTATTTATTCTTCCAAAAACAGCCTCTATTATGTCATTATTATTATCTTCAAAGGATGATTCATTCTTGTAGTTTTGGATTTTATTCTTTAAATCAATCAGTTTTTTTATACGATCCTGATCCATATCCATAAATGGACCTACAGCAAAAACAGCTAAATTCTCATTTACTTCGAATGCTATGGAGGTAAGATTATGCATAATCGAATAGAAATGTTCCGCTCCCCTGAGTATGGAAATTACCTTATTTACTCTATAAATATTATAGGCAGTTGTACCAATACTTTTCTCATCAATCTTCATTCCAAGTTTAAAAAAATTACTCGATCTGGCTGAATTTAATTCTTCAAATATGACATCATCATTAGTATCAACTAAATATACATCATAGTTTTCTTTCAGATAATCTACATTTCCAATCAACAAAGAAATAATATCAATATAGCTTTCATAATCAGATTTTTTCTTAGCTATATCCATATCAGACATAATAATTGTATCAAAAGAGGTGAAGGGATTAAGACCCATCAACTTAGATTTTGCCCAAGAATATCCTATTTTTTCATCAATCAATTCTTTATTTATTACACCTTTTTTTACGAATATTTCCCAGGCTTTTTTTAAATTATCCAAAGAATCACCTCTAAATTTCCCATATATTATTTACTAAAATCGCTCCAACTTTATGAAAGGTTTCGCAATAATTTACACCACATTTATTTCCATAGTACTTGTCTCTTGTCACTATTTTATCTATAAAATCATTATTTAAATATGTTTTTACACTTTTCCCATCATTACCGAATTGACTTTCATGACACGATAATGCCTCAATCTTTTTTTCAATTACCTCAGATATATTATAATAAAAATTTTGATTTTCTATGTCATTAATATAATAATATATAAAACTGTCTGGCCTGTGTTTTTCATAATTAGATTTAAACTTTATTAGTCCCGATAGATGAATTGCTTCCCTAACAAGTTTAGAACAGTTTTCATGATCCGGATGATAATCTTTTGGATAGGGAGCAAATACAATTTTAGGTTTATATTTTCTTATGACATTTGATACAATTTCTATGTTTTTTTTATCAACTATGATATTCCTATCCGCCATTGAAAGATTTATCCTTTCTTTCACATTTAAAACACTTTGTGATTTTAAGGCTTCTTTTTCCCTTATTTCTATATTACCATTACTTCCCATCTCACCAAGAGTCAAATCGCACATAATTATTTCACTATCTTTATTATCAGCAATAAAACCACCCATCCCAATTTCTATATCATCTGGATGAGCTCCAAAAATTAGAATAATATTTCTTTTCAATTTTAACACCTCTATTTTAGCTTTTAATAGATTTTATATCTTATAGGTATTATATTACTCTATTCTGCCTTAAAATCCAACAGAGACGATACATTTGCGCCTTTTTATGTAATATTTTACCAAAATTTTATCATTTTCATCTTTTCCTCTGAAATTTTAATTTTTACTGGAGTTTCTCCAATGATTTCACCATCTAAATCCAGGGGCAATTTTTCTTGACAGTTTATTTCTATTTCCTTAGCTCTATAGTGCTCAACTATACCTTTAAATTTTAGATGACCACCCCAATATATACTAGGAAATAAAAATAGTATTTTTGCTTTTGAGCAATTATTGACTATGCAGATATCAAGTTCTCCATCATTAAGTTCTGCTCCCGGCATTATTTTCATACCACTTCCAAAATAGCTTCCATTGCAAACAGTAAACAAATATGCTTTCCTACTAATTTTTAATCCATCAATTTTCACTTCAATATCTCTAGTCTTATACCCTATTAATTTTTTTATTGCCATAATTAAATATTTGCCTTTGGTATTAGCCTTACGATTGTTTCTTGAAATCAGTATTTCTCCATCAACACCAACTGAAAATACATTAAAAAATTTTCTTTCATTGGCCTTCCAAATGTCATATTCAATATAATTATCTGCTATTAAATTATCCAGTAAGAGATTCAAATCAAATTTTCTATTGAAATTTCTTAGAAAATCATTCCCACTTCCAAGTGGAATTATCCCTATTTTTATATCCTTATTATAAATATTATTAACTATGTCGTTTATGGTTCCATCTCCACCAACGCCTATTATTGCATCATATTTTTTTTCTAGATTACTCAAATATAATCCTATTGACTTCTTATTTTCTGAAATATATATATCATAGTCTTGATTTCTTTTTGTCATTTCTTCATTTATTTTTTCAATGTATTCAATTCCTTTTCCATTACCTGCTACTGGATTTATAATAAAAAGACTACTTTTCATGTTTTCACCATCACATTATTTTTTAAATTTAGAACAAAATCAAATCATTTTAAGAAAGGATTTGATGGTCCCGTGAAACGGGATTGTTTAAGCTGTCCGAAGGAAATTATAAATATAATTTCATAGTCTAGATCAAAATCAAATCTTTTTAAGAAAAAAGCAATGTTTCACGTGAAACATTACTTTTTTAACATATTGATAATTCTCTCTAAATCGTCATTACCGTAGTATTCTATTTCGATTTTTCCCTTAGATTTACCCTGCTTAATAGAAACTTTAGTTCCGAAAACTTCATGTAGACTACTTTCTATTTCTAATAAAACTGGATCTTCATCTTTACTCTTTATAGTTTTCTTCTTATTCTTTTCTTTATTAACAAGTCTTTCAATATCCCTTACACTCAATCTGTCCTTTATTATTCTTTCTGCAAACTCCATCTTAACTTGATCACTTTCTATCCCTAATAGAGCTCTTCCATGACCTGATGTTATATCACCGTCAACTATCATATTCTTAATTTCTTCTGGTAGCTCAATTAATCTAATCAAATTACTTATATGTGATCTTGATTTTCCAATTACTTTAGATATATCACCATGGGAGTAATCATACTCCTCCATAAGGTTTTTATATGCAATGGCTTCTTCAATATGATTTAAATCATGTCTTTGAAGGTTCTCAATAAGAGATATTTCTATTACTGAAATAGGATCAATATCTTTTATTATCACTGGAACTTCTTTTAATCCAGCCATTTTAGAAGCTCTCCATCTTCTTTCACCAGCAATTATTTTATATCCACTTTCATGGCTTTGCACTAAAATAGGTTGAACAACACCATGTTTACTTATAGAATCTGATAGGTTAGCAAGTTTATCTTCATCAAAATACTTTCTTGGTTGATCCCTATTTGGTACAATCATATCAATTTCTAAATACTTAACCCCAGCTTCAGAAGTAGTTTCTTGCTGAATAAGTGCCCCTAAGCCTTTTCCTAAGCCTCTTTTAATATTTTTAGACATTATACACCATTCCTTTTTACGAATTCCTTAGCTAATTTCAAATATGCTCTTGCCCCCTTAGAGCTTTTGTCATATTCAATTATTGGCAAGCCAAAACTTGGTGCTTCAGCAAGTCTTATATTTCTTGGTATTACCGTTCTAAAAACTTTAGACTTAAAGTGTCTTCTAACTTCATTCTCAACTTGACCAGATAAATTGGTTCTACTATCATACATACTAAGTAGAACACCTTCTACTTGCAAGTTTTTATTTATGCTTCTTTTTACAAGTTCAAATGTATTCATCAACTGACTTACACCTTCAAGTGCATAGTATTCACATTGTATAGGAATAATTACACTATCTACACCTACAAGGGAATTTATAGTTAACATTCCTAAGGAAGGTGGACAGTCTATAAATATATAGTCGTATTCCTCTTTCACTTGATCAATGGCATTCTTTAATCTATACTCCCTATCATCAAAATCTATCATTTCAATCTCAGCACCTGCCAAGGATTGATTAGAAGGTATAATATCAAGATTCTTATACTTATCCTTAATAATACACTTTCTAATATCTACACTACCTAATAAAAGATCATATGTAGAATATCTTTCATTGTTTTTATCTACTCCAAGTCCACTTGATGTGTTTCCTTGGGGATCATTATCTATTACCAATACTCTTTTACCTATTTTAGCAAGGGCTGCACTAAGATTCACATTAGTTGTAGTCTTACCTACTCCGCCCTTTTGATTAAATATTGCAATAGCCTTAGCCAAACTATCACCACCTGTTCATTATTCTTTACATTAACTGATAATATTATTATATAACAAAAAATAAAAAAAATTAACATGTTTCACGTGAAACATGCTAATTTTTATAAATTTTCTTTAAAACTAACTAGTTTTTTGGTATTCTCATCTTTACTTCTATATAATCTTCAAAATCATCTTCTTCGTACTCTATATCAACACCGGTATCTTTGATTGACTTGAATGCAGTTTTAATAGTATTTACATATATCTTATAATTGATCTTTGAAAATACTTTCTGTCTCTTTTTCTTATCAATCTTTAAACGTCTATCAATAAGTTCTTCCGTCTGTTTAACATTTAATTTTTTTTCAATAACAGTATTTAGTATGCTCATTCTTAAATCAAGATCATCCACCTTTATTAAGGCTCTACTATGTCTTTCAGATAATCCAGCTTCAACTATTATTATTCGCTCTTCATCAGACAAGGCCAATATTCTAAGTTTATTAGATATAGTTGACTGATTTTTACCAATTTTAGAAGATAATTCCTTTTGCGAGATTCCATGTTCATTTATTAACTTATGATACCCAATTGCTTCTTCAAAAAAATTCAGGTCTTCCCTCTGTAAATTCTCTATCATAGCTACCATAGCTGACTTATCATCATCAATATCTACTATAATACAAGGAATAGTTTCTAAACCCAATAGTAAAGACGCCCTATATCTTCTCTCCCCCATTACTAGTTGGTACTTATCATTTCCTAAGTACTTAACCGTAACAGGTTGTAGTATTCCATAGTTTTTAATTGAATCAGATAACTCTACTAGACTATTTTCATCGAACACAGTTCTTGGTTGATGAGGATTAGGCTCTATATCCTTTAGCTTTACAATTGAAACTTCATTAATCTTTTCCATAAGTCCCCTCCCGGTAAGCTAGAAATCTATGACTCCTATTGATATTTAAACTATAGGTTTTTTAGTTACTTTTCCTGCTCTTCTAGGATACTTATCAGGTGTTTCACTAACCTTTTCTATTACTACTAAATATCTTTCACTTCCGTCAGGAAGTTCGAATTCCAATACATCCTTTACAGCCCCACCTAAAACTTCAAGTGCCTTCTTTGCACTTTCAATCTCTTCTTTATAACCTGGGCCTTTATAAGATATAAATTTTCCTCCAAGCTTTACAAATGGTAAACAAAATTCGAGAAGGACTGGTAAAGCAGACACTGCTCTTGATACAGCGATATCATAGCTTTGTCTGAAATCATCATCTTTTCCAAAATCCTCTGCTCTTCCATGGACGAACTCAATATTCTCTAAGTTTAGTTCATCTGACACATGCATAAGAAAATTAATTCTCTTATTTAATGAATCTAATAGGGTTAGATTGATGTCATCTTTCATTATCTTGATTGGTAAACCAGGAAAACCAGCTCCTGTACCAATATCAATAACACTATCTCCACTTTTTATTAGATCAAATTTCAATGACATTGAAGAGTCTAGAAAATGTTTCTCCCATATTTCTTGATCATCAGTAATCGCCGTAAGATTTATTTTTTGATTCCATTCTTTTAATAAATCCTTGTATAAATCAAATTTTTCAATGTTTTCACGTGAAATATCTAAACCACAATCAGTAAATATATTCATACTACTTCTCTTCCCTTCTCTTTCTCCTTTGCTGCTCTAAGTATATCATAAGAACAGAAATATCAGCTGGAGAAACTCCAGAAATTCTTGAAGCTTGTCCAATTGATGTCGGTTTGATTTCATCTAGTTTTTGTCTAGCTTCTATTCTTAAACCATCTATTGTCGAGTAATCAATAGTCTTATCAAGTCTCTTCTGCTCAAGTGACTTAAACTTCTCAATTTGAATTAATTGCTTCTTAATATATCCTTCATATTTAATTTCTACTTCACATTGTTTAAATACATCTTTTCTATGATCAGGTCTATTTGTATCCATTTCCTCAACAGCTTTATAAGACAGTTCAGGTCTCTTTAAAATTTCATATAAGGACATACCATTTTTAGTTGGAGTAGATCCACACATTTCCATTACTACATTTATCTGATCTGGCTTAAACTTAGTAGTTTTAAGTCTCTCCATCTCTTTATCTATAAGTTCTTTCTTCTCCACAAGTCTCTGATATCTTTCCTCACTTGCAAGTCCCATGTTATAAGACATCTCTGTTAATCTAAGATCAGCATTATCTTGTCTTAATATTAATCTATACTCTGCCCTTGAAGTCATCATTCTATAAGGTTCATCAGTTCCCTTTATAACTAGGTCATCAATAAGTACCCCTATATAACCTTGAGATCTATCTAGAATAAATTCTTCTTGTCCATTAATTTTTCTATGGGCATTAATACCTGCAATAAGACCCTGTGCAGCTGCTTCTTCATATCCCGATGAACCATTGAATTGACCAGCTGAGAATAAATATGGAACATTTTTAAATTCCAAAGATAACTTCAACTGAGTAGGATCTATACAATCATATTCTATAGCATATGCAGGTCTCATCACTTCAACATTTTCCATTCCTGGAATTGTTTGCATAAATTTAATTTGAACATCCTCCGGTAAACTTGTTGACATCCCTTGTACATACATCTCATTTGTTTCTGTTCCTTCTGGCTCAATAAAAAGCTGATGTCTTGGTCTGTCTTCAAATCTTACGATTTTAGTTTCTATTGAAGGACAATATCTTGGTCCTACTCCCTCTATTTCACCACTAAACATAGGTGATCTATGCATATTATCAATAATTATTTTATGTGTTTCTTCATTTGTATAAGTTAACCAACACGGAATTTGCTCTATTTCAAGATTTTCATTCATAAATGAAAATGGAACTATTTCGTCATCACCATTTTCTTCAGACATTTTGTCATAATTTAAAGTTCTAGAATTGACCCTTGCAGGTGTTCCAGTTTTAAATCTTGTCATATTAATTCCAAGATTCTTTAAGCTCTCAGTAAGTTTAAGTGCTGGAGCTAAACCATTTGGCCCACTCTGAAATACAGAACTACCTATGAATATTTTACCACCTAAGTATGTTCCAGTTGCTAATATTACTGCCTTAGCATCATACACTGCACCAATAGCAGTAACAACACCTTTTATTTCATCATTTTCAACTAATATTTCAGTTATTTCTCCCTGCTTAAGAAACAGGTTTTCTTGATTTTCAATAACCTTCTTCATTTCTCTATGATACAGGGATTTATCAGCTTGAGCTCTTAATGAATGTACTGCTGGTCCCTTTGAATGATTAAGCATCCTGCTTTGAATAAAAGCCTTATCAATATTTAGTCCCATTTCACCACCAAGTGCATCTATCTCTCTAACTAAGTGACCCTTACCTGTACCTCCGATTGAAGGATTACAGGGCATCATAGCTACTGAATCTAAATTTATACTAAGTAACAGAGTCTTTGAACCAAGTCTAGCTGAAGCTAATGCCGCCTCACACCCTGCATGTCCTGCTCCAATAACAACTACGTCATAAGAGCCAGCATTAAATTTTTCCATCATACTAACCTCCAAAAACTTATTTTCCTAAGCAGAAATTACTAAATATCTTATCAATTAAATCATCTTCTACTGTTTCACCAATTATCTCACCAAGATAATCATAACAATTTTTCATATCTACCTCTATAAAATCATATGCTAGTCCTTGCTTAACCGCATCAAGTGCATCACTTATTGATTTATGAGCTTTTTCTAAAGTATCAATATGTCTTACATTTGTAACCATGGAATTATCATCACTTTTTAACTTTCCACCGTAAACCATTTCAAGTATAGTGTCTTCTATTTCCTCAAGTCCAGACTCATTCATGATAGAAGTCTTGATTATCTTCTTGCTTCCCACTACTTCTTGCAAATGCTCTTGACTTAACTTTGGCTCAAGGTCTGACTTATTTAATATAACTATTACTTCTCTTTCCTTGATTAATGAAATTAATTTTTCATCTTCCTTTGTTAACTCTTCAGACATATTAAGTACAAGTATAATTAGATCTGCCTTATTAAAAAATTCCTTAGATTTCTCAACACCTATTTTTTCAACAAGATCTTCAGTCTCTCTTATACCGGCTGTATCCACAATTTTTAATGGCACACCTTTAATACTTATAAATTCCTCTATTACATCCCTAGTTGTACCAGGTACATCTGTAACTATTGCTCTATTCTCTCTTAATATAGCATTAAGAAGAGATGATTTTCCAACGTTTGGACGACCTACAATTACCGTTTTAAGTCCATCTCTCATTATTTTTCCTGTCTCTGAAGATTTAAGAAGTTTTCCAATCCCTTCTTTTACATCTGAAAATGATTTTCCAATCTCCTCATATGTCATATCTTCAATATCTTCCTCAGGATAATCAATGCAAACTTCTATGTGGGCTATTGTCTTTAGCAAGTCTTCCCTTATATGGTTTACCTTTTTAGATAAATTACCTTCCAATTGATCCAGTGCAAGATCAAATCCTTTTGTTGTTTTTGCACTTACTAGATCCATAACTGATTCAGCTTGAGCAAGGTCTAGCCTACCATTAAGAAAAGCTCTCTTTGTGAACTCCCCTGGTTCAGCCATTCTAGCACCAGTTTTTAGTACAAGTTTTAGTATTCTCTGTAGTGGAACAATTCCACCATGACAATTAATCTCAATAACATCTTCACAAGTATATGATTTTGGTCCTTTCATATATGCTACAAGGACTTCATCGATCATCTTTTCTCCATCATATACATGACCATAAATTAGTTTTCTATCCCCATACTCTTTTATCTTTCTACCGTTTGGAGTTTTAAATATCTTATCTGTTATTTCTACTGACTCTTCACCACTTAATCTGATTATACCAATTGCACCTTCTCCTTGAGCAGTACATATGGCCGTTATAGTATCATAATTCACAATTTTTCACCTCATTATCATAGTTTACGCACAAAGAGGCTGTATCAATGATACAACCTCGAAGCAAACACTTCGTAATATTTATAGGCTCCTAAATTTGCCTAATACAACCAATATTTATATAAATAAATTTCAATTATTAGATTAGATTAGGCAATTTCAGGCAAGCATATAAAATGCAACTAAGGGGATGTATTCATCATACAACCCCTTTAATCTTCTAATATTCAATATAGTGACTACTTGTTAAGGTATAAAACAACCTTTCTATAAGGTTCTTCACCCTCACTTCTTGTATTGACAAACTCATTATTCTGAACAGCCGAATGAATAATTCTTCTTTCATAAGGGTTCATTGGCTCAAGTACAACACTTTTTCTGTACTTCTTAACCTTGTATGCCAATTTATTAGCCAACTTTATTAATGTTTCTTCTCTCTTTTTTCTGTAATTTTCAGTATCAAGAACAACTCTTAAATAATCATCCCTGTTCTTGTTTACAACAAGACTTACAAGATACTGAAGTGAATCCAGAGTTTGACCTCTTTTACCTATTAATATAGCCATATGCTTTCCAACAATATTAATAAATAGGCCTTCCTTTTTAACTTCTATTGTAAGCTCTGCTTCAATATTCATCTGCTTGAAAATATTCATTAGAAATTCCCTAGCAATATCTTCAGAGTCTTCTTTAAGTACTACTTTAACTCTAGCTTCTTTTGCACCAAATCCTAAAAATCCCTTTGAAGCATTTTCAAGAATCTCTACATCTACTTTATCAATAGTAGTATTTAACTGCATCAAAGCAGCATCTATAGCACTTTCAACAGTTTTACCAGTAATCTCTAAAGTTTTCATATTACTCCCCCTTAGCCAGCTTTGTTGTCAAATACTGCTGAGCCATTTGGAAAACATTACTCACTGTCCAATATATCATCAATCCACCTGATAAACTTCTACCCATAAATAAAATCATGAAAGGCATCACATATTGCATAGTCTTCATAGAGTTAGGCTGACCTGAATCATTACCAGTAGTAGGACTCATTGTAGCCATCTGAATATACGTTGTTATAGCCGCAATAATCGGCAACAATCCCGGTAAAGTAGACATAATAGCTGGACCAGCAATTATATTTGCCATAGTATCAGGAATACTCAGATTCTTTACCCATAGAAATGCTGTATTTTGAGCAACTTCAGCTAAAGCTGGATTTGCTGCAAATACATATGTTGCAGGTTCTCTTAATGCTCTGAACAGACCAAATAGGATAGGAAGCTGAACAAGCATAGGAAGACATCCTCCAACAGGATTTACCTTATACTCTTTGTAAAGCTCCATTGTCTTTATTTGTAATGTCTCTTTATCATTTTTGTATCTCTTTTGTAATTCCTGTAATTTAGGCTGAATTACCTGCATATTCTTAGTGGATCTAATCTGACTAATTGAAAGTGGTATAAGTACTATTTTAACTAATAAAGTAAATACGATTATAGAAACACCGTAATTACCAATTAGGCCATATACAGTACCCAGCACATTTCCCAAAAACATAGCTATGCTGTTTATCAAAATAATATCCTCCTAACATAATTCTCCTATTTCAAGGGATCATATCCCCCTGAATGAAAAGGATGACACTTTAATATTCGTTTTAATCCCAAATAAGTTCCTTTAAAAGCTCCATATTTCTCTAAAGCTTGCAAAGTATATTCAGAACAAGTCGGATAAAATCTACAACTTGGTTTTTTCAAAGGTGAAATATATTTCTGATAGAACTTTACCATGAAAATACAAATTTTCTTCATATAAAACCTCTACCTTCTTCTATTTGAAAATCTCCTAAATAGATTTAGCATGGCCTTATTTATCTCATGATAGTCAGAATCCTTGGATCTGACCCTTGATACAATAACAATATCATAGCCATCTAAAAGATTTCCTACATTCAATCTATAATTTTCCCTTATCAATCTTCTTACCCTGTTTCTAACAACACTTTTTCCAACTTTTTTGCTTATCGAAATTCCTAACCTATTGTATCCCAAATCATTTTTTAAATAGTACATTACCAAATTCCTATTAACTATAGATGTACCATTCCTGTATACATTATTAAATTGTATACTATTTCTCAATACTTGGTTTTTAGACAATTCATTCACTCCAAAACCTTAAAATTACAAAAAAAGACCACATAATCTTGCGGTCTTAAGCAGCTAACTTGTTTCTTCCTCTTCTTCTACGTCTTTTTAAAACATTTCTACCCGCTTTAGTTTTCATTCTCTTTCTGAAACCATGCTCAACTTTTCTCTGTCTTTTCTTAGGCTGATAAGTTCTTTTCATTTATAATACACCTCCTTAATTGCTATTTAGTTATATATATTTTAATACACTATACACTCATTTTATCAAAAAAGTCTGCTCAATAATTATATCCCGCATGTCTTTCATTGTCAAGAACAATATATGTATTTCTCTACTATATCAATAGAAAGGTTTTTTCATCTACAAGTCATTTTTCGAAAAAAACACCATATATATAATTATTGTCTTCATCCCCTACAAGATATTGTATTTTCAATGGATAAATAAGATTTTTCTTATCCTTAATTTTTTTTCTACATTATAATACATATTCTCTGCTTGTTTATAAGCATATTTTTATCCATGTGGATAGCTTTTTTATTTTACCATAAAATAATTGTGGATAATTTTTTTATTTAAATTGAAATCAACTGTTAAATTTGATATTATTATAACACATGTTGATAAGTTGATAACTTATCCATATTATCAATACTTATTCACTTTTGTGGATAAATCTGTTGATATCTAGGTCTTTTTCTGGATAAATCCACTGAATCATTCGTATTTATCATATAATATCTTAATATATTTATTCACATTCTGTTAATTTCCATCCGTAAAAAGATACCAAGAGATTTATTTCCACAAAATATAATTTCTATTGTTAATAAACTAATTTTATACAATTTCTAAATTTTTTCAATTAGTTATCCACATTTTCTGTATATAACCTGTGGATACTTATATTTTTTTAGGAGGTTTGCAATGACTGTTCAAGAAATTTGGAAAAAAACTTTGAACTTAATAAAATCCGAACTAACTGAAGTTAGTTACAACACATGGCTGAAAACTCTAGAACCAATGGGAATAAACAATAATGTATTTATTCTTTCAGTTCCTAATAAATTTAATAAGGAAATCCTAGAAAACAGATATGTATCCCTAATTTCGAATGCACTTAAGCAGGTTACTGATACGGATTACACAATCGACTTTGTTATACCTGGTGTTAACCAGAAGGTGGAGTATGAAAAGGAAAGTGCTAATAACACTGATAATTTAGATACTCCAAAGCTTAATCCTAAGTACGTATTTGAAGAATTCGTAATTGGAAATAGCAATCGTTTTGCCCACGCTGCTTCTTTAGCTGTTGCTGAATCTCCAGCTAAGGCATACAATCCTCTATTTATTTATGGAGGAGTTGGACTTGGTAAAACCCACCTTATGCATGCCATTGGTCATTATATACTTGGCCAAAATCCTAATGCTAAGGTCGTTTATGTTTCTTCAGAAAAATTCACCAATGAGCTAATCAATTCTATTAAGGATGATAAGAATACAGAATTCAGAAACAAGTATCGTAATGTAGACGTGTTACTTGTAGATGATATTCAATTTATTGCAGGTAAGGAACGTACTCAAGAAGAGTTCTTCCATACTTTTAATGCTCTTCATGAAGAAAACAAGCAGATTATAGTTTCAAGTGATAGACCTCCAAAGGAGATACCTACACTTGAAGATCGTTTAAGATCTAGATTCGAATGGGGTCTAATAACGGATATTCAAGCACCTGATTTTGAAACTAGAATAGCTATTCTTAGAAAGAAAGCTGAAAAAGAAGAAATCATAATTGATAATGATGTATTCGAATTTATTGCTACTCATATTAAATCCAATATTAGAGAGCTTGAGGGAGCACTTACAAGAATAATTGCTTTTTCATCACTTACTAAAAGGGAAATATCAGTAGATTTATCTAAAGAAGCTCTTAAGGATATAATTACAGCAACAAAACCTAAAGCTGTAACAGTAGATATAATAAAAAACGTTGTTGCTAAGTATCATAATGTTAATGTTTCTGATTTTGATTCTAAGAGAAGAACTAGATCCATCTCTTATCCTAGACAAATAGCAATGTTTTTATGTAGAGAGCTTACTGATCTGTCTTTACCAAAAATCGGAGAAGAGTTTGGAGGAAGAGATCATACTACAGTAATACATGCATATGACAAAATTTCTAGGGATATCGATGAAAATAGCTCTTTAAAAGAAAGAGTTGAGCTAATCAAAAAAGAAATTCAAGGTGAATAGTTGAACAAAATAGATTTTTCATAACTATTTAGTAATTAATCCACATATCAACGTAGATAACTTTTTGCTTCACTGTTGATAATATGATATTTAATTTATTTCTTCACTATGTTAATAAATAAGAAATTTATCATAAGTTATCAACATGTTAATAACAAGGTCTAATTATTGATTTATCAACAAGAGGAATGCTTATTAACATTATCTACAGTGCCTACTACTATTACTAAATACTCTATATTATTTATATATAAGCCTAGAAACAGAAAGTACAAGTGATAAAGGGGATGTTATCCACATGAAAATTAGATGTAATACCCATGATTTAATTAACGGGGTTAATATTGTTCAGAAAGCTGTATCATCAAAAACTACTATGCCAATATTAAAAGGAATCATGATTAAAGCAGCTTCTAATAAATTAACTCTTACAGGTAATGATTTAAATATAGGTATAGAAAATCATATTGATACTGAAATAGAGGAAGAAGGAGCTATAGTTGTAAGTTCCAAATTATTTGGAGAAATAATTAGAAAACTTCCTGGAGATACAGTTGAGATATTTGTAGATGATAATAATAATGTTCATATCAATTGTAATTATTCAAAATTTGAGTTAGTTGGACAATTACCAGATGAGTTTCCTCTACTTCCTGAAGTTGATGAATCTAATACAATTTCAATGAATAGAGAACTTTTAAAAAATATGATAAGACAGACTATATTTGCAACTGCTACTGGAGATACTAGACCGATTCTTACGGGTACTCTTATGAAAATTGAAGATGGTATGATTTCAATGGTAGCTCTTGATGGATATAGATTAGCAATTAGAATGGCCAATATAGTAGGAACTGATAACAATAGTGCAATTATTCCTGCTAAAACATTAAGTGAAGTATCTAAAATTATATCTGGAATAGAAAATAGTGATGATATTAAAATAAATATATCTGAAAAACATATAATGTTTAATTTTGATGATATTAAAGTTGTATCGAGATTATTAGAAGGAGAGTTTATTAAATACTCTCAAATGATTCCTAAAGAGTATAAATCGAAAGTAGTAGTAAATACTAATGAATTATTAAATAGTATTGAAAGAGCTTCCCTTGTAGCTAGAGAAGGAAGAAATACTTCAATCAAAATTTCAATTAAAGATGATTTTATGAATATAAGTTCAAATGTTGAAATTGGAAGTGTAAATGAAGATGTAAAAATAAACCTTGAAGGTGATGACTTGATAATTGGATTTAATCCTAAGTATTTAATAGATGCTCTTAAGGTTATTGATTCAGAAGAAGTTATTCTTGAATTATCATCAAGTGTCAGTCCATGTATAATAAAACCTCTGGACAATGAAAATTATATTTATTTAGTAAGTGCAGTAAGAATACCAAAACAATAGAATTAATAATATATAATTAAGATGGGCTTAGGACCCATCCTAATTATTTTTATGAGAAAATTAGGAGGATCAAAATGGAAGTTAAAATTAAATCAGAATTTATTAAGTTAGATCAATTTTTAAAGTTTTCAGGATTTGTTGATACAGGTGGAATAGCTAAGGCAATTATTCAAGATGGGCTTGTTGAAGTAAATGGTGAAGTAACTACTCAAAGGGGAAAAAAACTTAGAGCTGGTGATGAAGTAACTATTAAAATATATGATGAAGAAAATGATGAATTAGAAGTATATAATTACAGTGTATTAAGCGAGTAGATTAAATTGGGCATTTTTTTTGAAAATGCCCAATTTAATGTTATAATAAGATGTTATGGTATTAGTTTTAAGGGGTGTAATATTTGTATATAAAATATGTTGAGTTACAAAATTACAGAAATTATGAATCGGTTAAAATAGACTTGAACAAGAATATCAATATATTTGTAGGAAATAATGCCCAAGGTAAAACTAATATGCTTGAGGCCATATTTGTATGTGCATTTGGAAAATCTTTCAGAACAAACAGGGAAAAGGAATTAATTAGATTTGATAGGGATTATTTTAGTATAAAATCTGTTATCCAGAAAGAAAATAGAGAAATGGATATTAGAATAATTCAATCAAAAGATAATAAAAAAGGTATTAAGGTCAATGGAATCGGACTAAAAAAGACATCACAATTGATTGGGAAAATTAATGTAGTATTGTTTTCACCAGAAGATCTAAGATTAATTACTGAAGGACCTGCTGAAAGAAGAAAGTTTTTAGATAGGGAACTTTCTCATATGAGTACAAGTTATTGTATGAAACTGATTGAATACAATAAGGTATTAAGTAGCAGAAACAAGATATTGAAGTCTTTGAGATTTGAGAATAAATTCAAAGATACTTTAGAAATTTGGGATGATAAATTAGTAAAGCTTGGTTATGATTTGATAAAAAAAAGGCTTGAATTTATTGAAAGACTCAATATAATTTCACAGAAGAACCACAAGAAAATCACCTCTGGGAAAGAGGAAATTAGTATTAGATATTTAAGTAATATTAATACTGAAAATATTGATAAATATGATAAAATATACATGGAATTTAAATCTAAGTTAAGTGAAAGACTAGAAAATGATATTGCTAAAGGATTTACATCTGTAGGACCACATAGGGATGATTTTGAAATAATGATAAATGATATTGATGTTCGAAAATTTGGATCCCAGGGTCAAAAGAGAAGTGTAGCTTTATCAATAAAGTTATCTGAAATTGATATAATTAGGGAAGAAACCGGTGAATATCCGGTTCTTCTTTTGGATGATGTAATGTCAGAGCTTGATTATAATAGACAAAATCAGATTGTAAAAGAGTTTGAACATGTTCAAACAGTAATAACTACAACTGAGATTAGTGGAATATTAAAGGAATCCTTAAAGGATGCCAGTGTATTTAGTATCCATGATGGCAAAGTAATATAAGTGTATATTAATTATAAATATGGATAGTGTGTTTTTATCCATCAGGGGGTTATTTTATGACACATACAGTGAATAACGAGTATAATGCAGAACAAATTCAAGTACTTGAAGGTCTTGAAGCCGTTAGAAAAAGACCAGGAATGTATATTGGTTCTACAAGTGCTAGGGGATTACATCATCTAGTATACGAAATAGTAGATAACAGTATTGATGAAGCATTAGCAGGATTTTGTAGCGATATAAAAGTAATTATAGGAAAAGATAATATAATTTCTGTATCGGACAACGGTAGGGGTATGCCTGTAGACATGCATCCAAAAATGAATAAGCCTGCAGTTGAGGTAATTCATACAGTGCTTCACGCCGGAGGTAAATTCGGTGGAGGAGGATACAAGGTATCCGGAGGTCTTCACGGAGTAGGTGCATCTGTTGTAAATGCCCTTTCGGAATATTTCATCGTTGAAATTAATAGGGATAAAAAAGTCCATAGAATTGATTTTGAAAGAGGAAAAACAGTTAGAACACTTGAAGTGATTGGGGAATGTGAAGATACTGGTTCTAAAACTATTTTCAAACCAGATCCAGAAATATTTGAAACTCTGGATTTTGATTATAAAACATTAGAACATAGATTAAGAGAACTTGCTTTTCTAAATAAGGGAATCTCAATAACCTTGTCAGATGAAAGAACTGAAGAGATAATAAGTGAGAAATTCTACTATGAAGGTGGAATTAAGGAATTCGTAAAGTATCTTAATAAAAACAGAAAAATAATACATGAGAATGTAACTTATTATGAGTGTGAAAAAGATAATATGATAGTTGAGCTTGCATTCCAGTATACTGATGGATATTCAGATAATGTATTTTCATTTGCAAATAACATAAATACCCATGAAGGTGGAACACATCTAAGTGGATTCAGAAGTGCTCTTACTAGAATGATTAATGATTATGCTAGAAAGAATAAATATCTTAAGGAAAAAGATACTAACCTTACTGGAGAGGATGTAAGGGAAGGACTTACTGCAGTTATTTCTGTTAAGTTAGAAGATCCTCAGTTTGAAGGTCAGACTAAAACTAAACTTGGAACAAGTGAAATGAGAGGTATTACAGAATCTGCAACAAGTGAACTATTAACTTTTTACCTTGAAGAGAACCCAGCTGATGCAAAGATTATTGTAGAAAAGTGTTTAAGATCTGCAAAGGCAAGGGAAGCTGCTAGAAAGGCAAGGGATCTTACTAGAAGAAAAGGTATTTTAGATGGTTTAACTCTTCCAGGAAAACTTGCTGATTGTTCAGAGAAAGATGCAGAAAAATGTGAAGTTTATCTTGTCGAGGGAGATTCGGCAGGGGGTTCTGCTAAGCAGGGGAGAGATAGAAATATACAAGCAATACTGCCATTAAAGGGAAAAATTATGAATGTAGAGAAGGCTAATTTTACAAGAATTTTTAATTCTGACGAAATTAGAGCTATGATTACTGCATTCGGTTGTGGTATTGGAGAAGAGTTTGATATAGAAAAACTTAGATATCATAAGATTGTAATTATGACGGATGCCGATGTTGACGGTGCCCATATTAGAACCTTATTGTTAACATTCTTCTTCAGATATATGAGAGAATTAATTGATAATGGATATATCTATATAGCTCAGCCACCTTTATATAAGATTAAGAAAGCTAAGCAAGAATTCTATGCTTATTCAGATGAAGAAATGAATAGCATACTAGAGGAAATAGGTAGATCAAAAAATGTAACTATTCAAAGATATAAGGGTCTTGGTGAGATGAACCCAGAGCAGCTATGGGAAACTACAATGAATCCAGAACAGAGAACTATCATAAAGGTTGATATTCAGGATGCAGTTGAAGCTGATCAAATATTTACTATATTAATGGGTGAAAAAGTTGAACCAAGAAGAGAATTCATAGAAGAAAATGCTAAATACGTTACAAATCTTGATGTATAGAGGTGTAAAGAATGAGTGAGAATAACGAAAAAATAATTCATGTAGACATAAAAGATGAAATGAAGAAGTCTTATATTGACTATGCCATGAGTGTAATAGTCTCTAGAGCTTTACCAGACGTAAGGGATGGACTTAAACCAGTTCATAGAAGAATCCTTTATGCAATGAGTGAACTTGGACTTACTCCAGATAAGCCACATAGAAAGTCAGCTCGTATCGTCGGGGATGTACTGGGTAAGTATCACCCGCATGGTGATAGTTCTGTATATAATGCAATGGTAAGACTTGCGCAACCTTTTGCTACTAGAAATCTACTTGTTGATGGTCATGGTAACTTTGGATCTATCGATGGTGATGGAGCAGCAGCAATGAGATATACAGAAGCAAGAATGACAAAAATAGCAGTTGAACTGTTAAAGGATATAGATAAGGAAACAGTAGACTATAATCTAAACTTTGATGAAACTTTAAAAGAGCCTTCAGTTCTTCCGTGTAGATTCCCGAATCTATTATGTAATGGTTCAAGTGGTATTGCAGTTGGTATGGCAACATCAGTACCGCCACATAATCTAGGTGAAATCGTTGATGCAACAATTGCAATGATTGATAATCCTGAGATTGATGTTGAAGAGATCATTGAAATTGTAAAGGGACCTGATTTCCCTACCGGTGCAGAAATCATGGGTATGGAAGGTTTCAAAAAAGCATATAGAACCGGTAATGGTAGGGTTGTAGTAAGATCTAAGACTGATATCGAAGAAAAGAGTAATGGAAAAAGTTCTATTATAGTAACTGAAATTCCATATCAGGTTAATAAATCAAAATTACTTGAAGGAATTGCTGATCTTGTAAGAAATAAAAAGATTGATGGTATAACTGATTTAAGAGATGAATCTGATAGAAATGGTATTAGAATAGTAATTGAGCTTAGAAGAGATGTAAATGCTAGTGTAGTACTAAACCAATTATATAAGCATTCACAACTTCAAAATACATTCTCGATAAATATGATTGCTCTTGTTGAAGGTCAACCAAAGCTTCTTAATTTAAGAGAAATCCTAGGATACTATATAAAACACCAAAGAGAAGTTGAAACAAGAAGAGTAAACTATGATCTTAAGAAAGCTAAAGATAGAGCCCATATACTTGAGGGACTTCTTAAGGCTCTTGATAGCATAGACAGAATAATTAAAATTATTAGAGGATCTCAAACAGGAGCTATTGCTAAAGAAAATCTTATTGCAGAATTTGCTTTTACAGATGTTCAAGCTCAAGCTATCCTTGATATGAGACTTCAAAGATTAACAGGTCTTGAAAGAGATAAAATTGAAAATGAATATGGGGAGCTTCAGATTAAGATTGAATACCTTCAAAGTCTTCTTGATGATGTTACAAAGCTTATGGCAGTAATTAAAGAAGATCTTTCTGAAATAAAGGAAAAATATTCTGATGAAAGAAGAACTACTATATCATTTAGTTTTGACGATATAAATATTGAGGACATGATAGATAGGGAAGATGTTACTATAACACTTACTCATAAGGGATATATCAAGAGAGTTCCTGTGGATACTTATAGTATCCAAAAGAGGGGTGGAAAAGGTAAGATTGGTCTTTCGACTAGGGAAGAAGACTTTGTTGAAAATATCTTTACCACATCTACTCATAACTATATTCTATTCTTCACTAATAAGGGTAAAATGTATAAGTTGAAGGCATATCAAATACCAGAAGCTTCTAGACAAGCTAAGGGTACAGCTATTATCAATTTACTTCAGTTAGATAATGATGAAGATATAAATGCTGTTATTCCAATAGCTGAGTTTAAAGAAGATAATTATCTGATATTCGTTACGAAAAATGGAGTTATTAAAAAGACTAGCTTAAAGGAATTTGATACAAATAGAAAAACTGGTCTTATTGCCCTTAACCTTAGGGAAAATGATGAACTTATTGGAGTTAAGGCTTCTATGGGTGTTGATGATATTATTGTTGTATCAAACCAAGGTAAATCAATTAGATTCAATAATAGTCAAGTAAGAAATATGGGTAGAACTGCAACTGGAGTTTCAGCTATTAAGTTAGAAAATGATGACTACGTTGTAGGAATAGATATAGTTAGAGAAAATGGAATGTTACTGGTTGTAAGTGAAAATGGATATGGAAAGAGAACTGAGCTAAGCACAGATACTTATAGACCTCAAATGAGAGGTGGTAAAGGTATTCTGACTTATAAAATAACTGAAAAGACAGGAAATCTTATAGGAGCAACTATAGTTGATGAAGAAGATGATATCATTCTAATCAATAAAGAGGGTACTATTATAAGAATATCTGTAAATGAAATTTCATCTATGGGTAGGGTAACATCAGGTGTTACTCTAATGAGAGTAGATGATGAAGATAGTAAGGTTGTATCCCTTGCAAAGGTAAATATTTCTGAGTCTTCCAGCGAGGAAGATCCTTCTACAGAAGATGTAAATGAGGAAAAAGCTGAAGAGAAATCTGAGGAAGCTGAAAAATAATTTATATAAATTTGTAGAAAAATGTTTAAATAAATAAAAAGGGGGAATATTATGAATATAGCCCCCTTTAATATATTAATAATATATGATTTTGTGGAATCCACCGTAGGATTCCTTTTTTTTTATCTAAAAACAGAGTACTATATGAAATTAGAATAGAGAATCATTGAAAATGATAAAATATCGAAAATCATATAATAAATGTAGTATTTAAAAAAATGAAAATTTTCTTCTTCCCTTCTTAAAGTTCTAATAAAAATTATTCCTAATAACAATAGAATAATGAAAATTCCTATAACGAATAAATAGCTTTGTAAAAAGACTGGTAGAGATAATATAAAGTCTTTATTGAGAATTACATTTCTTACAAAGAAAACTAGTTTAGATAGATTATGAACCACTAAAATAGAAGTTAGAGTTTTACCAACATTATTTTCTAGTTTTCCTAGATTGAACATGGACATTATCATTACAAATATAATCACAGGTATAAAGAAAGCTGTAAAAGGAATAAGTATCAAATAAAATAAAGGTAAGTATGATGATAATGAATTCAATACTATATCAATTAATTTACTTGAATCAATTTTTAATGACTTTTCAATAATATTTTTATTATTTGAAGCAATATTACTTACTACTGAATCATTATCAAATTCATCCCATTTAACATAATTTAGCTCGCCAATATTGAAGTAATCAATATTAAATTTAATTTTTTTACTAATAGAAAGCCTCTTATTAGATTTATCTAAAATATTCCCTATAAATAAGTTAGGATATCCTCCAAAATTATTATCAACATCAGAAACTAAAATATCACCATTAGATATATTTAGAGAATTATTATAACAGTATATTTTTTTATCCATTATTTTTTCGATATTTCCCGGGAAATATTTATCAAAACTAAAAGCTTTGATAGTTGTTTCTGAATTATTAGTATTAGAAAGTTGGATAAATGCAGTAATTTTTTCTTCATATCCATTAATATATATATGTTTTATAGATATATTTGGAGTCTTTGGCAATGAATAAATATTTTCTACTGAATTACTTTCTTTAGAATACACATTTATATCATTATTAGTACTTGATTTATCAATGAAAAGTATAAAAGTATTTTCTAACTCTTCAAGAACATCAAATTTTGTTGAAATATCTTTCTTGAATAATTCATTATTTTTATATAAATCCCCAGATTGGACATAATATAAATTATTCTTACTGATTTTGAAAGATGATACATCAATATTTATATCATTCTTAGTGATTTTGTTTCCATCAAAATGGTAAGTTGAAAGATTTTTCTTATTATCAAGAATATATATATAAATATTATTTTCAGAGACAATATTTAAATCCAGATAGTGAGTAGTATTATTATCAACAGTAAATGAAATGACTTCATCAATAAGGTTAAAGTCCTTATCAAACTTTTTTAAAAATATCTCTTGATTCTCAACATATAAGTAATAAGGGATATCATTATGTATTTTTATTGAATCATATCTTTTTTCATAGCTGGTAGAATTATGGTCATTGACCATATACTTATTAATTTCAAAATTACGTGACCATCCTTCAGATGGGAGTTCTTTATGTTTGCTATAATTTATTGATAAATTAAAAAACAAACATAATAGAATAGTGAATATAAATATTAACTTGTACTTCTTCATTTTTTTCTCCTTTATATAGTAAAATAATTGTGTATTACTTATTATATAATTAAAGTCGACATAATTGTCAAAATATTATAAAATAATCATAGAAACTGATTTATAATAATATTTACTGGGTATACAAACCAAGCATGGGGGGATACGAATGGCGTTGAATTTTGTAAAAGATTATAACGAAAACATGAACTATTGGAAAATTGAACTAATTGGAGAAGTGGATATAAGCACTTCAAGTAGTTTAAAGGAATCATTAAACGATATACTAAATGACAGAGAAACTGACCTTAAGCTTGATTGTAAAAGTTTGTCTTATATCGATAGTACGGGATTGGGCGTTCTGATTGGAATACTAAAAAGGGTTAAGAAAAACGATAATAATATATCGATAGTAAACCCGCAGACTAATATTTCTAAATTATTAAATATTACAGGTCTGGATAAGATATTTATTATGGAATAGGATGTTTAAAAAGGTAAAAATACAATGTTAGTAAAGGTGGACGAAAAAATGAAGGATAGCGTTAGTATTACTCTTCCTAGTAAATCAGAGTATGTAAGTATAGCAAGACTGACAGCATCTGTTATTGCTAATAATATAGGATTTGATATTGAGGAAATTGAAGATATAAAGGTTGCTGTGGGTGAAGCATGTAACAATGCAGTAATTCATGGAAATGATTTAGATTCAAAATTTAACATTGAATTCAAAATATTAAGCGATAAGTTTACAGTTGAGGTTTCGGACAATGGTAAGGGATTTGAGATAACAGAGTACTCAGAGCCGGATCTTATGAATCCTAAAGAGAATGGATTAGGAATTTTCATAATGAAATCACTTATGGATGAAGTAGAAATAAAATCACTAGTAGATACAGGAACTAGTATTACAATGTCGAAATATATTAATATGTAGAATTTAGGGGCTGGTTATATGAATAGAAGAATGAACCAGGCAATAGATATAGATAGCAATACTTCAAATAAATATAAAGACCTGAACAACAAGGAACTATTTAAACTATTTAAAGATAATAGGGACAGAGAAATAAGAAATGAATTGGTTCATAGGTATATATATATAATAGAGATACTAGCAAAAAAATATATAAACAAGGGTATTGACTATGAAGATATCTATCAAGTCGCATCATTAGGACTTATATTTGCCATAGAAAGGTTCGATGTGGATAAGGGATTCGAATTTTCAAGTTTTGCTACCCCTACTATAATAGGAGAAATTAAAAAGTATTTTAGAGATAAGGGATGGTCCGTAAGAGTTCCTAGAAGAATACAGGAGCTTTCTAAAAAAATAAATGTATCCAAGCAAAGGCTTCAGCAGGATCTTCAGAGAGTGCCTAGGGTAAAAGATATAGCGGAATTCTTAGGGGTAACTGAAGAACAAGTTATAGAAGCTATGGAAGCATCACAGGTTTATACTCCTAAATCACTAGATATTACTTATGATAGTAGTGGAGATGATAAGGATATTCAATTGACAGAGATAATAGGTGAAGATGATAAATACTTCAATATAATAGAAAACCATGATTTCATAGTAAAATGTATGGAAAAATTAAATCAAGTTGAAGTAAAAATCATAAAAGACAGGTTCTTTCAACTTAAAACACAGATACAAGTGGCAGAAGAACTTGGTGTTTCACAGATGACCGTATCCAGAATGGAAAAGAAAATCATAAAAAAATTAAGAAAAGAATATGAAAAACTCAATGAAATATAGCTGAAATGCACGTATTTACGTGCATTTGCTTATTTTTTGTTAAAAAACAAAAAAAAGTTTAAAGTTAGTGTTGACGGGTATAAGATATTTGTGCTAAGATAGACAAGTCGCCAAAACGAGTCAGAAAAACATCTTAAAAAACTTTTGGGAAAAAGATAAAAAAGATGTTGACATAAAAGGTGACGATGTGGTAAGATAGACAAGTCGTCAAACGAGTGATATCAATCACTTGAAGAAAATGAGAGTTGAAAAAAACTTTTAAATTCTACTTGACATAGCAGGTTAAGAAATGATATAATGATTAAGTTGCTAAGACGCAGAGAACTTTGAAAACTGAATAGTATGATTTAAACAAATTACCTCGTCAAGAGGATAAAGATAACGAACATTAAGTCAGTTATCATTCAAGCAAGGAAATCAAAATTTTATTTAAGAGTTTGATCCTGGCTCAGGATGAA
>JAOARG010000047.1 GCA_025210655.1 Bacillota bacterium | reverse complement strand
CTTCATTTCCGAATGCATTGATTGCTCCCATACAAAGTGATGTTTGTACTGAGTATGAAATACCTAATGATCCATCTACCTTTGAGATTTCCTCTACTGCTAGGATATATGATAAGTAGTCTCCACCTGCTCCTGAATAATCTCTAGAAAATGGGATACCTAGTAGGCCCATCTTACCCATTTCTTTGTATTGCTCCATTGGAAATACACCTGTCTGATCTGCTTCTGCTGCTATCGGTTTTACTTCATTTTCTGCAAATGCTCTTACCGACTGTACTACCAGACTTTGTTCTTTAGTCAATTCAAAATTCATTTCTTTACCTCCCAAATTCTATTCAGTCAATAATTGTTATTTTTTTGACTGATTGTCGCCTAACCCAGTCAATTATTATTTACAGTATTATAATAATCGATTGAGATTTTTATAACAAGTACGCACTTTAAAGTTCTATAGTACCCTTTTTTATACCATGAGTTTCTAAAATATCCCTGACTTAAGATAATCCAAGGATATCTAGGTGTTACAAGTCCTATCTACTCTTAATTCTAGCAACTTTTAAATTCTGCTCTTCTTTTTTCTACGAATGCGCTCATACCTTCTTTTTGATCTTCTGTTGAGAAGCAAAGACCGAAAATATCAGCTTCGTACTTGTAAGCAGATTCTGTATCCATATTCATACCATCATTAATTGCTGCCTTAGAAAGGCTTACTGCAATAGGTCCTACACTCGCAATCTTTTCAGCCATTTTTTTGCTTCTTCCATAAGATTGTCCAGATCATATACTTTATTTGCAAGACCAATTCTATATGCTTCTTCAGCATCAATCATATTTCCAGTGAAAATTAGTTCCTTAGCAATACCCCTAGCTACAAGTCTAGGTAATCTCTGTGTACCTGCAAAACCTGGAGTAATACCCAATGTAACTTCTGGCTGGCCAAATTTAGCGTTTTTAGAAACTAATCTAATATCACATGCTGATGCGAGCTCACAACCTCCACCTAATGCATAACCATTTACAGCAGCAATAACTACTTGGGGCATATGTTCGATTTCAGAGAAAACCCTTTGGGCAATCCTAGCTAGTTTCCTACCTTCCATAGCATTAAGATTTTGCATTTCTTTAATATCAGCCCCTGCTACAAATGATTTTTCTCCAGAACCTGTTATTATTACAACTTTTACATCATCCTTTTCCTTTATTTCATCGATAACCATGCCTAACTCTTTCAAAGTTTGACTATTTAATGCATTTAAAGCCTTTGGTCTATTAATAATTACCTCTGCTAAATATCCTTCAATTTTACATAAAACGTTTTCCATAGTATTTCCTCCTTTTATGTCTATTGTAGTCATTTTAGCAACAAGCTATATATCTTAGCAAGAACGCACTTTTTCGTGTTATTCTATACCTTATACACTTTGCTAGTCATAAAGATACTTAGTTCCCTTTTGTATACTTATTTTTCACTTTGTTTTCTGCTAAAAAAAAATACCAAATGATTTTCCATCTGGTATTATCCCTGCTAATCCTCTATATCTCTCAATATATTTTATCCTTCAAGCCATATAAGACTCGAAATTTTATGTCTGAAATTTGCAAATTTCTCACTCATTATACTCAAATCAAGCGTAACAAACTGTCAATATTATCGTTTTTATCCATTATTTTTCCAGTAATTTTTTTTATTATTTTTTCCTTATCCTCGGGAAATTTACCTCCAATGTTTAAATAATTTGATCTATGATTACTTTTTACTATACAATTTTCCAGTTTCAAATTATCTAAAATAAGCTTTTGTTCTATTAAAATTTCTTCCGGCTCAAGCATAAGAAACTTTCCACTTTCTATTTCCTTATTAAGTTCTGTACCTAAGTAATTTATCAAAGTCATAAAGGCTAAATAATTGGGTTGAATTTTATTTAGTACTCTATAGGTTTCATGTGCATGGTCCTCCCACAATCTTTTTCCTCCAAGTCCCAAAATAACTATAAGTGATAACTTTATTCCAGATTCAATTACTTTCTTTCCACCTATGATAATCTCATCTTTACTTGTTCCTTTATTTACCATACTAAGAACTTTATCCGAACCTGATTCAATACCTGAATAAATTATGTCTAGACCATACTTTCTCAGTTTTTCTAACTCCTGAGCAGACTTATTATATATATCCCTAGGGGATCCATATATACCTATCCCCTTGCATTCAGGGAATAATGACTTTATTTTATCCAAAATCATTATAAGTTTTTCAGTTTCAATACAAAGAGCATTGGCATCACCTAAAAATATTCTTTCTACTGAATCATAAATATCTTTAGCACATTTTATATCTTCATATATATCTTCTAAATTTTTTACTTTAAATTTTTTATTTCTATACATATTGCAGTATGTACATTTGTTATGAGAACAACCAACAGTTACCTGTATTATTAAACTCTTTCTCTCACTAGGAGGTCTATATACTACACCCTCATATATCATATTACTCGCTACCTTTCTATCTTAGAAATAACAATTTGACATTATTTCACTGTGAGTCTCCCCCACCAATTATAAGAGAGATCACCACTACTACTACTCCTACTATTTTACATATTGTAAGGGCCTCACCAAGAACAAACCATGAGGCAATTACCGAGACTACCGGTATAAGATTCATATAAAGAGCTGACATACTGTGTCCAATAGTAACAAGAGCCTTGGAATAGAATATGAATCCAACAGCTGAACAAAATACACCTAGAACAATGAAACTTATTATAACTTCTTGATTCAAAAAATTGCCTATTACTAAATTAGAACTATGTAAAGTAAATAAACTCATTGGAAGAAATATTAGACACGAACCCAAAACTTGATATTGTAAAACTAGCAATCTATTATTGTTCTCCATTATACTTTTTCCTACAAAGGTATAACATAACCAAGATGCAAGGGATAAACTAAGAAAAATATAACCCATTATAGAACCATTCCCAAGTGCATCATTTCCATCCCCAAGTACTACTATCAATATACCCACGAAAGATAAGGCTGCTGCAAAAACTAATTTTTTTGATATACCCCTTTTGCTTACAAATATTGTATCAATCAATAGTGTGAAAATTGGAATCGCACCATTAAATATACTTACCATAGATGCTGAAACTGTTTTTAAAGCCAGTGTAGTAAATAAATTATAGATTGCCATTCCTAATATTCCACTCATTGCTGCTTTTGTCATGACTTTTTTATTTAATCTAATCTGTACTCCAGTCATTTTTATTATGAAAAAAATAAATAAGCTAGATATCATATACCTTACAAAATTTATTGTTATTGCATCAAAGTATCTAACAAGCACCTTACTATATACGAATGCAAGACCCCATAATAAGCAAGATCCTATTCCTGCAAGTTGTCCCATAATATTTTCTTTACTTATAGATAACGTTTTTTCCATAATAATCACCTTAATTTTATTGTTTTACAAATTACATTAAATAATTTCAAATGAGGCAAAGCCTCATTTGAAATAAATTAGTCTCTACTTACCAACAGTAATTTGAGCAGTTAACTCAGGTACTATCTTATTTAAGTCTCCTACGATTCCTAAATCAGCTACCTTCATTATTGGTGCATCTGCATCCTTATTGATTGCTATGATGTACTCACTGTCCTGCATTCCTGCT
>JAOARG010000046.1 GCA_025210655.1 Bacillota bacterium | reverse complement strand
TACTATTAGTACATCTCCAGAGTTTACTGAAGATCCCTTTGATACGCTTACTGACTTAACAGTTCCGCCAGCTGGAGCCATGATTTCATTCTCCATCTTCATAGCTTCTAATATCATAAGAACTTGACCTGCACTTACAGAATCTCCTTCACTTACTTTAACGTCTAATACTGTTCCTGGCATTGGAGCAGTAACGCTTGCTCCGCCACCTGCTGCTGGAGCAGCTGCCTTTGGTGCTGCCTTAGGAGCTGGCGCTGCCTTTGGTGCTGGTGCTGCAGCTCTAGCTGCTGGTCTAGCTACTGGTGCCGATGGAACGCCACCGATTTCCTCTACGTCTACTTCGTAAGTCTTTCCATTTACAGTTATGTTAAATTTTTTCATTATTTTCAATCCTCCCGTATAAATATCAAATTTTAATTTTATATTTATAAATTAGCATTTATTCTATCAACTCTACCTGCACTTGACCAAGCAGTTGAATTTTCATTTGATCTTACAATGTTTCTAACTACGATGTTATGAATTGAAGTATTCATACTTGCTGCTACTGCTGCTGTAATTACAGCGATTAGCTCTTCATCATCTTCTTCAGAAACTTCTACTGCAGCTACTTCTGGTGTAGTTGTCTGCACAACAACCGGCTCATTTTTCGGTTTTGGAGCCAGGATCTTACTCATAAGTGCGATTACTCCCCAGATTATTAAAAGGGCTGCGAATGTTATACCCATTCCTAAAACAGTTACCATAAGACTGGCTGTCATTTTATCTCCAGAACTTAAGGCCATCATAGTTTCAGGATTTGCAAACTTTTCTAACAAACCTACGTTAGCCATGATTTCACCTCTTCTTTATTAACTTACTATAATCTTCCTATAGAGGAATATTTCCGTGCTTCTTAGAAGGTCTACTCTCTCTCTTAGACTCAAGCATGTTGAATGCATCAACTAATCTTGGTCTAGTAGCACTTGGCTCAATTATGTCATCAACATAACCTCTCTCTGCTGCCTTGTATGGTGTAGCAAATTCTGCCTCATACTCATCAATTTTCTTTTGTCTCATTGCTGCTGGATCCTTAGCATTTTCAATATCTTTCTTAAATACGATATTTGCAGCTCCTTGAGGTCCCATTACTGCGATCTCAGAATTAGGCCATGCCATTACCACGTCAGCTCCAAGATCCTTAGAACACATTCCGATGTACGCTCCACCGTAAGCTTTTCTAAGAACAAGAGTTACCTTTGGTACTGTTGCTTCACTGTATGCATATAGCATTTTTGCACCATGTCTGATGATTCCACCGTACTCTTGTGCTGTTCCAGGAAGGAATCCAGGTACGTCTACTATTGTAAGTAGAGGAATATTGAAAGAATCACAGAATCTGATAAATCTCGCTGCCTTAGTTGAAGCATTGATATCTAAACAACCTGCTACAAACTTAGGTTGGTTAGCAACGATACCTACTGTAGATCCATTAAGTCTTGCGAAACCTACTAAGATATTCTTAGCATAATGTTCTTGAACTTGATAGAAATCTCCATTATCAACAAGTCTACCAATGATATCAGTCATATCGTATGGCTTGTTAGCGTTATCTGGAATAATTGTCTCTAATTCTGGATCCATTCTATTAATATCATCTTCACAATCAAATACTGGAACACCTTCCATATTATTCGATGGAATGAAGCTTAATAATCTTCTTACGTCTTCGATACATGCCTCATCATTAGCTGACATGAAGTGAGCTACTCCACTTACGCTATTGTGAGTCATTGCACCACCAAGACCCTCAGCAGATACTTCTTCTCCTGTTACTGTCTTTATAACTTGTGGTCCTGTGATAAACATCTGAGATGTCTTATCTACCATAAAAACAAAGTCAGTAATTGCTGGTGAGTAAACTGCTCCACCTGCACATGGTCCCATGATTGCAGTAATCTGTGGAACTACACCTGATGCAAGTGTATTTCTAAAGAATATTTTTGAATATCCTGATAATGCATCAATACCTTCTTGGATTCTTGCTCCACCGGAGTCATTCATTCCAACGATTGGAGCCCCAACCTTCATTGCATTATCTTGTACTTTTACTATCTTAGCTGCGTGCATTTCACCTAAAGAACCACCTACTACTGTAAAGTCCTGTGCGTATGCATATACTAGTCTACCGTCTACTTGACCATAACCAGTTACTACACCTTCACTTGGTGTTTCAGTCTTTTCAAATCCGAAGTTTGTACATCTGTGCTTAACGAATGCATCAAGCTCCACAAAAGTCCCCTCGTCAAATAATAGACTAATTCTTTCCCTTGCAGTTAACTTACCTTTCTGGTGTTGCTTTTCAATTCTCTTAACGCCTCCGCCAAGTTCAATCGTCTTTTTTCTTGTACGAAGATCATCTAATTTATTAATAGCCATAAAATTTTAACCCTCCCATGCTAATTAATCCATTGCTATTAAAAGACAAGTAAAAATCATACCCGTCCTTATAATCAAAATTAGTCCCTCTCACTGAGTTCTACTAAAACTCTGTGGGAGCTCTTTGGATGAACAAAAGCAATCTTTGCTCCACCAGCACCATATCTTGGCTCCTGGTCAATCATTCTCATGCCCTTATCTTCCATGTGTTTTATCGCTTCTTCAATATTGTCAACCTTGAAAGCAATGTGTTGTATTCCTTCACCATTCTTCTCGATATACTTTGCTATCGGTCCGTCTGGAGAAGTGGATTCAAGAAGCTCAACTTCTGTATCACCAAGCGGTAAAAAAGCAACCTTAACCTTTTGGTCTTCAACTAGCTCAGTTCCACCTAGCTCTAATCCAAGTACTTCTGTATAAAATTTTAAAGTTTCATCTAAATTTTTAACGGCTATACCTATGTGGTCAACTTTTAATGCCTTCATAAACGCTCCTCCTAATAATTAAAGGAGACAAGGTCAGCTGCAAGTCAACTGCCTTGTCAGCCTATCTATTTTAGTTTATTCAATATCTCTTCACATGCAGAGTAAGGATTATTTTTTCTATTTGCAACATCTTCTGACAAAGTCTCTATAAATTCTTCGTTATAGGATTTATCTAGCATAAGATTTATTACTCTTTGCTTAACTAACTCAACTATCTCATTCTTACAGTTAATTTTTCTTCTATGATTAAAATTATCTGATTGAATCATATAGTTTCGATGTTCCATAATATGATTAAATAATTCCTCTATCCCTTCATTCTTAACAGCTATTACCTTTTCTACAGGTGGTCTCCAATCCGCCCCCTTATTAAAGTCAAGCATCATGTTAATTTCCCTTGCAGTCTTTCCTGCCCCATCTCGGTCAGCCTTATTTACGGCAAATATGTCCCCAATCTCCATAACACCAGCCTTTATAGCCTGAATGTCATCCCCAAGACCTGGAACCATAACCATAACAGTTGTATCACAGTTTTTTACTATGTCAACTTCCGACTGTCCTACACCTACGGTTTCGACAAATATATAGTCTACTCCGTAAATATCAAGGACTTTTACCGCTGCCCCTGTAGCTTCTGATATTCCACCAAGATGTCCCCTTGCTCCCATACTCCTTATAAAAACATTCTTGTTCGCCGATAAATCACTCATTCTAACCCTGTCGCCCAAAATAGCGCCCCCTGTAAAGGGACTTGTAGGATCAATTGCAACTATTGCAACCCTTTTCCCTTGCTTGACAATGAGTTTTGCAAGTTTATCGGTTAACGTGCTCTTACCTGCACCGGGAGGACCTGTTATACCTATTACATAGGCATTTCCAGTATACTTGTATAAATCCTTAAGAAGCTCTATTGCTTCTGGATCATTGTTTTCAAGAAGTGTTATCATTCTTGCTGCAGCTCTTTTGTCTCCAGCTAGAAGTCTTTCTGAAATATTCATATTAATCACCTGATTCCATAGGATTTAATTCCTTACATTGTTTTCAATGAAATTTATTGTATCCTTTGTTGGAGTCCCAGGAGTGAATACTTGAGAAATTCCACTCTCTTTAAGAAAAGGAATATCTTCATCTGGTATTACGCCGCCACCTACTACTAAGATATCGTCAGCGTTCTCAGCCTTTAAAAGTTCTACTACTTTTGGAAGCAATGTGTTATGTGCACCTGATAATATACTAAGAGCTACACAATCAACATCTTCTTGTATAGCAGCACTAACAATCTGTTCTGGAGTTTGTCTTAGTCCAGTATATATAACTTCCATCCCAGCATCCCTTAGTGCTCTGGCAACAACTTTTGCCCCTCTATCGTGGCCATCCAAACCTGGTTTGGCTACTAAAACTCTTATAGGTCTATCCATTATTTTTTCCTCCTTAATCATATCAATAAACTGTATTATAAACCATTAGCAACCGGGAACAATATAACCCCATTTTATAGATTGACTGATTGTTGATATTCACCAAATACATCTCTCATTACTCCACATATCTCACCCAATGTACCGTAAGCTCTTACAGCTTCTAGAATGTACGGCATTACATTGGTACTTCCCTCACAGGCCCTTCTTAGCTCGGATAACGCTTTCTCAACTCTTTGACTATCTCTAGACGCCCTGAGTTTTCTTAATTTTTCCTTTTGCATCTCACCGACTGAAGGATCCACCCTAAGTAGTCCCTTTGGAGGCTCCTCTTCAATCTGGAATTTGTTAACTCCTACCACTATTCTCTTATTATCTTCAACTTCTCTTTGATATAAATAAGCTGCATCCATAATCTCCTGTTGTATATATCCCATATCAATGGCCTTAGGAGCTCCACCAAGGTCATCAATTTTACTTATATACTCCATTGCCTTTTCTTCAATTTCATTGGTTTTAGCTTCAATATAGTATGATCCTGCCAAAGGATCTACCGTATTAGTTACTCCACTTTCATGGGCAACTATTTGTTGGGTTCTTAGGGCTGTTCTTACAGAATCCTCTGTAGGAAGAGCCAAAGCTTCATCCCTAGAATTTGTATGAAGGGATTGGGTCCCACCAAGAACTGCCGCAAGTGTTTGAATTGCAACCCTGACAATATTGTTATCTGGCTGTTGAGCTGTAAGTGTTGACCCACCTGTTTGAGTATGGAACTTTAGGGCCATAGATTTAGGATTCTTAGCTCCAAATCTTTCCTTCATAATTTTGGCCCAAAGCCTTCTGGCTGCCCTGTATTTAGCTACCTCTTCTAAAAGATCATTATGGGCATTGAAAAAGAATGACAGCCTAGGAGCAAAATCATCTACATTTAGACCCGCTTTTATTGCAGAATCAACATATGCAATCCCATCAGCAATTGTAAATCCTACCTCTTGTGCAGCTGTTGACCCAGCTTCCCTTATATGGTAGCCGGAAATACTTATTGTGTTCCATTTTGGCACTTCCTTAGAACAGTATTCAAAAATATTGGTAATTAGTCTCATGGACGGTTCTGTAGGGAATATATAAGTCCCCCTTGCTATATACTCCTTAAGAATGTCATTTTGGATAGTTCCCCTTAACTTATCGGGAGAGACACCCTGTTTTTCTGCTACAGCAATATACATTGCAAGCAGTACTGAGGCAGGTGCATTTATAGTCATGGATGTACTCACCTTGTCCAGTGGTATTCCATCAAAAAGAACTTCCATATCTGCAAGGGAATCTATTGCAACCCCAACTTTTCCAACTTCACCTTCTGACAATTGGTGATCAGAATCGTAACCTATTTGAGTTGGTAAATCAAATGCAACCGAAAGACCACTTGATCCTTGCTCAACAAGATATTTATATCTGGCATTGGATTCTTGAGCTGTAGCAAAACCTGCATACATCCTCATTGTCCAAAGTCTTCCCCTATACATGGTAGGTTGAACCCCCCTTGTATAAGGATACTGACCCGGTAGACCAATTTCATCTGAGTAATCCATTCCATCATTATCAACAGGAGTATATAATCTATTTATCTCATCTCCTGAACCGGTATAGAAAGTTTTCTCCCTCTCTGGTCTTTTTGCAAGTGCTTCTGAAGTTTTGTCATCAAACTTATCTTTTTCCGCCTTTGCCTTAGCCATCATTTTCTCGTCAAACATGACCTTTACCTCCTTTAAGATACTCAAATAATCTTTTCAAATCATTTTATAGTAGTTTATAATTTTTATCAAGAATCTTTATTTATCTAAACTAGTAATTACCCTATTTTAACTTAAGATACTACTTTAATTTCATACTACCCGTCTCAAGGAATCTATCGTGCCAAGAAAGTGCTTCTTTAATCATATGGGGCTGATGCTTATACCTACCTTTTTCCGCTGCTTGGAAATACTCCAACAGCATTGGCTTGTAATCAGGATGGGCACACTTATCAATTATTGCCCTAGCCCTCTCCTTTGGAGATAATCCCCTTAAATCAGCAAGTCCCCTCTCTGTTACTATAACTTCAATGTCGTGTTCAGTATGGTCAACGTGGGATACCATTGGTACTATAGATGAAATATCGCCATCCTTAGCACTGGAAACCGTTGTAAAAATAGAAAGATATCCATTCCTAGTAAAATCGCCTGATCCACCAATACCATTCATTAGTCTTGATCCCATAATATTTGTTGAATTGACATGACCGAAAATATCCACTTCTATAGCAGTATTCATAGCTATAACACCCAGTCTTCTAGCGACTTCCGGATGGTTTGAAATTTCCATAGGCCTCAGAACACAGTGTTTTGCATAATGCCCCATGTTATCATTAAGTCTCTTGAGGCCCTCTTCTGAGGGTGTAAAGGAAGTTCCAGAAGCAACCTTTACCTTACCTGCATCAATAAGATCAAACATTGAGTCTTGAATAACTTCGGTATAACAGGTCAAATCATTAAAATTAGAGTCTACAAGACCACCAAGAACTGCATTTGCAACTGATCCAACACCTGATTGCAGAGGCAAGAGATTTTTAGGTAGCCTACCATTTTTAACTTCCCACTGGAAAAATTCCATAATATACTGTGAAATTAGCTTGGAATTCCCATCTATTGGCCCAAGAGGTCTAACCTTATCAGTAATATCAGTTTCAACTATGGCAACAATCTTATTAGGATCACATTCAATATATGTAGTACCAATCCTGTCCCCTGGAGAAGTAATGGGAATTACCTTTCTATTAGGTGGATTTTCTGTCATATATATATCGTGAACACCTTCCAAATCCATTGATTGACTTGTATTAATTTCTACAATTACCTTATCTGCATATCTAATGGCTTGGGGAGAAATACCAACTGAAGTGGAAGGTACTATACCTCCATTTTCAGTTATTGCTATAGCTTCAACTATGGCAACATCGATTTTACCGAAAAATCCATAAGATATGAATTGCGGAACATGGCTAAGGTGCATATCCTGATAGGCAATTTCTCCATCATTTATACCATTTCTAGAATACTTATTTGTTTGATACGGAAATCTTCTTTTTAGAACACCGGATCTGGTCAAGGCACCATCAAGTTCATCACCAACAGATGCTCCCGTAATAAGGGTTATACCAATTTCTTCACCTTCATCTGCTCTCTTTGCAATTTCAAGAGGAACAGCCTTTGGATAGCCAGAAGGAGTAAATCCACTTGTGGCTACAGTCATACCATCCTTAACAAACATTGAAGCCTCCCTTGGAGACATAATCTTGTTACAAAGTTCCTTTCTTCTAATCTTGTTTTTAATCAACAGTCTTCCCCCTTTGGTTAATGTAGATTTTGCCCAAATTAACAAAAAAAGTCAGACCATAAATATTCTTCTCAAAAACAATTTGTGAAGCCATTTACGATCCAACTTTGCTTATAATAGTTTTTTGAATAAAAGGGCATTTTATTCATACCATTAATAGAAGTTAAATCCATTCCATTTAGGTAATATTTAATTGTGTTCTATTTGGGTAAATTTTTCATGGCAAGATTTAACTGCTGAAATCAAAGCCTTTCTTGCCGACCCAAAATAAACTGTATTGAAATCTCTTTCAATAACATCAAAGTCCATGATATTTTTACCAACCATCATGTCCTTTACAAATACTTTAGCAGTACTTGTAACCAGCGAGCAATCCACATCCTTAATATTGCCTGAAGGATACTCTACTACTATTCCTACTGCAATCACTGAATACAATTCCGTAGCGGTAATACCCCTAGGAAGTTTAGCGTATCCAGTCAAAAAAATATCTCTTTTTTCCACTTGATTCACCCTATCTGAATTCATATTTATTCACTTATATTCTAACATAGTTTGATTTATATAAAAACAGATAATTGAACTTTTTTACTTCCTAGCCACACCACTTTTTCTTGCAGCTTCCATAACGGCCTTTGCCACATTATCCCCAACTCTTTTATCAAAAGCCTTAGGTAAAACCATATCAGGTCTAATTTCATCATCCTCTAAAGTTTCTGCAATAGCATAGGCAGCAGCTATCTTCATTTCTTCATTTATATCACTAGCTCTAACTTCTAAGGCCCCTTTGAACAAACCTGGGAAAGCTAGTACATTATTCACCTGATTAGGAAAATCAGATCTACCTGTTCCCGCAATAAAAGCACCAGCTTTCAAAGCTTCATCAGGCATTATCTCAGGTGTAGGATTTGCCATTGCAAATACGATAGATTTATCATTCATCTTGGCAATCATCTCACCTGTAACTACATTACCTACCGATACCCCTACAAATACGTCCTTGCCTTCTAAAACATCTATAAGTGTACCCTCTTCATTATCAAGGTTAGTATACTTTAGCATTTCTTCTTGAGCATAGTTAAGACCCTTAGAATTCTTAGAAAGAGCTCCATCTACTCCACATAGAACAATATTCTTAACACCCATGTTAAGAAGCAGCTTAGCTACTGCAATACCTGCAGAACCAGGACCATTTATAACTATTTTAATATCTTCTATCTTCTTATCTACAAGTTTCAAACTGTTTATAAGAGCTGATGCAACTACAATGGCAGTACCATGCTGATCATCGTGGAAAACAGGAATATCTAGTTCCTCTTTTAATCTTTTTTCTATTTCAAAACATCTTGGTGCGGCAATATCCTCAAGATTTATTCCACCAAATGTAGGCTCCATCAATTTTATTACATTTACTATTTCTTCAACATCTTGAGTATTTAGGCAAATAGGGAATGCATCCACTCCACCAAACTCTTTGAAAAGAAGTGCCTTTCCTTCCATAACAGGAAGTGATGCTTCTGGTCCAATATCACCTAAACCTAGTACAGCACTACCATCTGATACTATTGCAATGATATTCCCCTTGAATGTATAGTCATAAGCCTTATCCTTATCCTTAGCTATTTCTCTACAGGGCTCCGCAACACCTGGTGTATAGGCTATAGAAAGGTCATCCTTGCTATTTACACTAACCTTACTTACAACCTCTAATTTTCCCTTTTTTTCTTTGTGAAGCTCCAAAGCCATTTTGTTATAATCCATTTTAATCCTCCCTAGAATACTTAATTCTTTCTGTCATATACATATTATTCCCCTGTGAATCAATTACAACAATAAGGGGCATTTCCTCAACCCTGAGCTTTCTCACAGCCTCTGTACCAAGTTCCTCATACGCTATGATTTCAACTTCCTTAATACAGTCGGATATGAGAGCACCTGCACCACCTATAGCTGCAAAATATACAGAATTATTTTTTTTCATACCTTCAATAACTTGATCTGATCTCTGACCCTTTCCTATCATACCCTTAAGACCTCTCTCCAGAAGGGGTAAAGTCAAATCATCCATTCTATATGATGTTGTTGGCCCTGCTGAACCAATAACTCTACCTGGTCTACTAGGGGATGGTCCGACATAAAAAATCACCTGACCATCAACATCAAAGGGTAACTCTTCCCCTGCATTAACTGCATCTATCATTTTTTTATGAGCTGCATCTCTTCCTGTATATATGTAACCACTTAGAAGAACTTTATCTCCTGATTTTAGAGATTTAACAACATCATCAGTCAAGGGCGTAGTAATTTTCAATCTATCTGACATACAATCCCTCCTATATTATAATTTCCTTATGCCTAGATGCATGACAATTAATATTAACAACCACCGGTAGTCCTGCTATATGGGTAGGATATCTGTTAATATGGACACTAAGGGCAGTAGTTCTACCACCTAAACCTTGTGGTCCTATACCTAAATCATTAATTTTCTTCAATAATGTTTTCTCTAGTTCTTCCAAGTATTCAACTGGATTCTCGCTAGCTATATCCCTTGTAAGGGCCTTCTTTGCAAGTATTGCTGCCTTGTCCAAAGTTCCCCCGACACCAATTCCAACAACTATAGGTGGACAAGGATTAGGACCAGCTATGGATACCGTCTCAAGTACAAAATCTACAAAACCCTCTATACCATCAGACGGTTTTAGCATTTTACTTCTAGACATATTCTCACTTCCAAAGCCCTTTGGAGCAAGGACTATTTTCACCTGGTCACCAGGGACAATCTCCATGTGAATTATTCCAGGTGTATTATCTTTGGTATTAACCCTAAAGAAAGGATCTTCAACTACAGATTTTCTTAAATATCCTTCCTGATAACCTTCTCTTATACCTTGATTTATAGCCTCGTTTATATCTCCACCTACAAAGTGGACATCTTGGCCTATTTCCATAAATATTACTACCATACCTGTATCTTGACACATAGGTATGGAATCTTCCTTTGCTACATTGGCATTTCTAATTATGTCCTGAAGAATACTCTCCCCTATATCAGATTCTTCAAGAGATCTTGACTCTTCCAATCTATTTATAACATCCATGCCTAAAATATAATTGGCTTCAATACACATTCTCTTTACTTCGCCAGTTATTAAACTTACGTCTATTTCTCTCAAAATTTCACCCCCCAGATTATATTCTACTATGGATTTGCCAAATAAAAAGAAAAATCGGCATAAGACAAGCAAAAACTTTTCTTACACCGAATATTTTATTAATAATGTAATTCCAAAGAAAAAACTTTTTTACTTTTTTGAAGTTCTTTCTAAGAATTTTGGCACATTAACTATGTATCTAGTATGGCTACCTTCACCTATTTTTTCTTTTTCATCAAAGGCTACAACCTTGAAAACAAGTTTCTTGTTATCAATTTCAACTAGTTCTGCTTCTGCAGTAACTTTCATTCCAACAGGTGTAGCAGCTATATGACTTACACTGATGTGACTACCTACTGTTGAATAATCCTTTGGAAGAATTTCATCAACACAAACAAGCGCTGAATTCTCCATAATACCTACCATCATAGGTGTTGCAAATACATGAATATCTCCACTACCAAAAGCTACTGCTGTATCAGTCTCTTCAACAATCTTTTCAACATGACCCCTAAGTCCAAGTTTTAAATTAAAATCCATAGTTTACCCCGTCCCTTTCAATATATATTTTTAACTTACACTAATATTTTACCCTAAGTTTCTTATTTTTCAAGTAAACATAAAAATAAGGATTGTACCTTTTCAGATACAATCCTCATATTAATTATTTCTTATCATTTTCTTCATGATTCGGGAATGGACTAAACTCTACATCATCTTTCTTTTCTTCTGCATTAGCAACTTCCTTAGGAGCTGCCTGATCAGATTCCATTTCCTGATTTTTCTCGCTTATTAACTGCTCAAGTTCGGCCTTTTTCTGCTCTTCCATTTTTCTCTTAGCTTCTTCAGCCTTTTCCTTCTCAAGCTTTTCTTCTGCAAGTTTTGCCTCTTCTTCTTCATTTCTCTTTTTTTCTAAGGCCTCAAATCCACCTTCAAATAGAAGTTCAAACTCTTGACCTGTAATAGTTTCAAATTCAAGAAGGGCTTTAGCAATAACATGAAGCATCTCATCATTTTCTCCAAGTAGAGTAAGTGCCTCATCATATGCATCATCAACAAGTCTTCTTACTTCCCTATCGATTTCAGCTGCAACTTGCTCTGAGTAATCCCTCTTAGTTGTCATATCCTTACCAAGGAATACTTCTTCCCCTGTACTGTACGACATAGACCCAAGATTATCACTAAATGCATATTTAGTAACCATAGCTCTAGCAATCGCTGAAACTCTTTGAAGGTCATTTTGAGCTCCTGTACTAATATCTTCAAGAATAAGTTTTTCTGCAACCCTACCACCAAGTAGAACCACAAGTTCTCTTTCCATCTTTTTCTTAGTATTATAGTTCCTATCTTCTGTCGGAAGCTGCATTGTAAATCCGCCAGCTCTACCCCTAGGAATAATAGTAACTTGATGAACAGGATCCATATCAGGAAGAAGTCTAGCAAGTAATGCATGACCACCTTCATGGTATGCTGTAAGCTTTCTTTCCTTCTCAGATATAATTCTAGACTTTTTCTCAACACCAGCAATAACCTTAGTAATGGCTTCTTCAATAGTATCCATTCTAATCTTAGTTTCTTGCTTTCTAGCAGTAAGAATTGCTGCTTCATTCATTACATTTTCAAGATCTGCTGGAGTAAAACCAGGTGTTCCCCTAGCAAGAACCTTTAAATTAACATTTTCATGGATAGGCTTGTTTCTTGTATGAACCCTTAAGATATCTTCTCTTTCCTTGATATCAGGTACTCCTACAGTAACTTCCCTATCAAATCTTCCCGGTCTAAGTAATGCCGGGTCAAGGATATCAGGTCTATTTGTTGCAGCCATGATAATAATACCCTGATTATCGCCGAATCCATCCATCTCAACCAGTAACTGATTAAGTGTCTGTTCTCTTTCATCATGTCCACCACCAAGGCCTGCGCCTCTTTTTCTACCAACTGCATCTATCTCATCGATGAATACTATACAAGGTGAGTTCTTCTTTGCATTTTCGAAAAGATCCCTTACCCTTGAAGCACCAACACCGACAAACATTTCAACGAAATCAGAACCACTTATACTAAAGAAAGGAACACCAGCTTCTCCTGAAACTGCTTTTGATAAGTATGTCTTACCTGTTCCCGGAGGTCCAATCATAAGAACTCCCTTTGGAATTCTGGCACCTAAATCCATATATCTTTTAGGATTCTTAAGGAAATCAACAATTTCTTGTAATTCTTCCTTTTCTTCCTTAAGACCTGCTACATCGCTAAATGTAATTTTCTTTCCTTCATCCTGCTTTTGAAGTTTTGCCTTACTTTTACCAAATGACATTACCTTACTTCCGCCACCCTGTGAATTCTGCATAAATACAAACCAGAACACCACAAGTATAAGTATCATAAATACCGATGGAAGCATATCTATAAACCACGGAGTTGTAACTGGAGGAACACCCACCAAAGTCAACTCACCTTGATTAGAATGCTCAAGAAGTTTATCTCCAAAACTCTGTGACATCATTTCTGGTACATGGGACTTAAATAAAGTTCCATCTAACAGTTTTCCTTCAACATCATTATCTGTAACCTTTACTTCTGATATTTGTTGCTCATTCAAGTATCCTAATAATCTTGAGAAATTAACATCTGCAATAGTTTGTGGCGATCTCGCGTAAAACTGTACAATCACTAGAATGATTATGAACAAAAATATATAAAAGGTAGCTCCCTTAAAAAATTTTCTCACAAAATACCTCCCATATTATTTTTTAGAATTGCTACATATAATTTTTATATATCCAATTCTTAATGAATCTTTATCAACTTTAAACCTATCGTCCATCCGATGTCCGGATATCCATAAGATATCTTCACCTGTGCATATAATAGGTACTATATTTCTTTCCTCCCGTGGAACTTTGTTGTCAATAAAAAAGTCTTTAATTTTTTTCATCCTACCCATGCCAAGCGGCATGAATCTATCTCCATCCCTCCTATTTCTTATTGAAAGTTCTCCTGAAAGTTTATCTATATCAAAATAAATTGTATCCTTTGTGTAATTTATTTCCTTGTCATTTGATATAGTTCCTTTTAACAACTTACATTTAGCCTCTTCAACAAAAACTTCATCTTTTTCAAATTCATAAAAGTAACTATCTGTATCTTCAATACTACCCATATTTATGGTCAATTTATCATATTTTATATGAAATTTTACATCATATAGAATAATAAACTTACCATTTGATCCTCTAAAACATAATTTTATAATATCTTCGATGTTTTTTGAAGATATTTCTTTTAAATTACCCTTAATTTCTTTAAAAATCTGCCTTATTACCCTTCTTTTTATGGAAATATGGAGATTATTAAAATCAGATAATAGAATTTCCATTCCTTTTTCTTTTTTTCTTATAATTTTAGCAAATACGGATTGGGAATAATCATTCAAAAATTCGCTATCATCCCTATATATGAAACTATTATTGTATATAGTTGATATGACATTAGGATTAAGATTTTCCATGATATAAGGAAGCATATCAAGTCTTACTTTATTCCTAGTATATAAAGTCTTTAAATTACTCTCATCAAGCCTTGGGTTCAAGTTATAATCTTTGCAATACTTTTCTATCTCATCCCTATTAAACTCAAGAATAGGCCTTATAACACCATCTTTTCTTACTTTACTAATACCAGCTAGGCCATCAATACCAGTACCCCTAAGAAATCTCATAAGAAGGGTCTCTACCTGATCATTCATGTTTTGAGCTATTGCAATATACTTTCCACCGTATTTATCCCTTATTTTCTCAAAGAGTTTATACCTTACTTGACGTCCACCTTCCTCGACACTGATATTTCTCTTTTTACAGTAAAGAGCTATATCTACCTGATACGGATGACAGGATATTCCCCTACCCTTACAGTAGTTAATTACATAATTCATATCTTCTGTGGAGCTGTCACCCCTAATCATATGATTAAGAGTAACCACATGTATTGTAAGACCATGTTTTTCACCTAGTCTTTCAAAAAGGTGTAACATGCACATTGAATCATATCCACCGGATATACCAAGAACTATATTATCAAATTTTTTGATGTCATCAATTTTATTTAGACCCTTGAAAAATCTGTTGTACAATCAACTCACCTTTTCCTAATATGTATAGTATCATTATACACTTTTATTTTCCTAAAAGAAAATAGAAAAAAACCACGACATTAGTCGTGGTAAATTTTGGAGCTAGTGATGGGATTCGAACCCGCGACCTGCTGATTACAAGTCAGCTGCTCTGCCAACTGAGCTACACTAGCATATAAATGGCGACCTGGAAGGGACTCGAACCCTCGACCTCCAGCGTGACAGGCTGGCGTTCTAACCAACTGAACTACCAGGCCACTTATATAGTGGTAGCGGCGAGTGGACTCGAACCACCGACCTTTCGGGTATGAACCGAACGCTCTAGCCAACTAAGCTACGCCGCCATATTAAATTGGTGCCGGGGACCGGAATCGAACCGGTACGATCGGTAAGGATCGCAGGATTTTAAGTCCTGTGCGTCTGCCAGTTCCGCCACCCCGGCTCAACCTTTAGATTTGTTGAGGACTGTTCATATAGCATATTCATTTTTCAGGCCCCATTGAAAATCAATGGTGCCGGGGACGGGAAGCGAAC
>JAOARG010000045.1 GCA_025210655.1 Bacillota bacterium | reverse complement strand
GTCAGCGACTTCGAAGGTTCGAATCCTTCTCCCTCCACCATTTAAATATTTTGATATTTCAAAATATGTGTAAGATAATTACTATGCAGAAGTGGCTCAGTGGTAGAGCATCGCCTTGCCAAGGCGAGGGTCGCGAGTTCAAATCTCGTCTTCTGCTCCAAATTTGCGATCGTAGCTCAGCAGGATAGAGCATCGGCCTTCTAAGCCGAGTGTCCGGGGTTCGAATCCCTGCGGTCGCGCCATTTAAATTATTATATGGCGGTTGTAGTCAAGTGGTTAAGACACAGGATTGTGGCTCCTGCACTCGTGGGTTCGAATCCCATCAGCCGCCCCATATAAAAACATTCTGGGGATTGGCCAAGTCGGTTAAGGCATCGGACTTTGACTCCGTGATCACAGGTTCGAGTCCTGTATCCCCAGCCATTATGATCCATTAGCTCAGTCGGTAGAGCACCTGACTTTTAATCAGGGTGTCCCGCGTTCGAGTCGCGGATGGATCACCAACTTGCGGGTGTGGCGGAATTGGCAGACGCGCTAGACTTAGGATCTAGTGGTATATCCGTGGGGGTTCAAGTCCCTCCACCCGCACCAAATTAAGAAACTGTTATCATTTGTTGATAGCAGTTTTTTTGCTTTTTTGGGGTGGTGTTTTTCTGCTATTGGCAGAAAAGGTAGTTTACTCGCCTGTGGGGCTTGTGGTGGTTTGCTTGCTTATACAAGCGGTGGTTGGGGAGGTAAGGGGAAGAGGGGAATCGCACTAAAATGCTTTAGTGCTGGGGTAATCAATCTTGTAAGCAAGATTTGGGGGAATGGGAAAAACTTAAGTTCTTAAGATCTTTGTCTTCCTTTTCTGCTAAGTTTTGTGATACAAAATTGATTCCCCTAGCGCAAATACAATTTTGTGCGATTCCCCTCTTCCCCAAAAAAATCCAACCACTACTTGCCAAAGGCAAGTACACCACCACAAAATACCAAAGGTATTGAGTACACCACCATTTCTGCCAATAGCAGAAATACACCACCCGAAAAGCACAAAAGTTAAAAAATCCGCTGTAGCCCTTAGTATAAAAAGATATTTCCCTATTTTAAATTAGCTGTATGGAGGAAATCTTTTCTCCCTCAAAGGTTTCACTATCTGGGTAAATATGTTATAATGCTAGGACAGAGAACCTACTGTGGGGGTGGTCAAGGATGACAAAGCTACATTTAGAGGATATAAAGCTTAAAACCGTAGGTGAGCAAATTAAGGATGCGATATTTTCTAGGGGTTATACCCTTGAGGAGTTTGCTGATGAAATTGATATATATCTAGTGTCTCTTAAACAGTACTTAAGGAGAAAGAATGGTGGATCAGCTACATTTAAAATAAAGATAACCAACTTTTTAGACGTTTCCTATGATGATATAGTAAAATCACCTGAGGATCAATTAAGGGAGCTTAATAGGAGAATTACTAGGGATATTTTCAATTACTATGGTAATGATGATATTAGAATACTTAATAAGATGAAGGATTATATGCTTGATTTCGATTTGAGGGATGAACTTCCTACTTTATATAGAAATTTTGGTGTATATTATTTCTTTAAAAATGACATTAATAAGTCCATAGAGTACTATGAGCTTTCTATTGACGTGTCTAAATCCCATGGTAGTTTAGAAATGGATGCCATAATTAATTCTGAGATGGGACTCTTGTATTATTACAAATATGATTATAAAAATGCTAAGGTCTATTATAAGAAGGTAGATAGTATATTGTATGATAAGTGTGGGGAAGTAAGTAATAAGACTTTATTTAATCATTTTATACGTAAGGCAAGACTTGATATTGCGATGAAAAAGCCAAAACATAGTTATAGAAATCTGATTATTGCAAAAGATTATGTCTATAGACCAAAGATGGACGGATATCTGGATCTTTATTGGGGTCAGTCTCAAGTACTTGAAAACAACTATGAAGGGGCAAGAAAGTATTTTGAAAGTGCAATGAAAAATTTTGAAGGCCATGATATTCAAAAAAGTTTAGTCTATAATTCCATAGCCCAAATGTTTATGAAGAAGAAGGATTATGATAAGGCTCAGGCGTATATTGAAAAAGCTATGGCTTACTCTAAAAATATGAGTTATTTTTTTGAATATAATTATACGGATACATATACTTTAATCAAGTCAAAGGTTGGAAAACTTGAAACAATTCTTGAAGAAGTGTATTCCTCTGTTGTGAATAAGGATTTTTCCAGCGAAAAAAGCATCGTTGAAATATATAGAAATATAGTATCTAATATAAGTGTTAGACAGAGAAAAAATATTGATAAAATAATGGAATATTTAATTATGACAATACAGGAGGCCCAAGAATATTTCAGTGAAAAAAATGTAAATGACTTGAAGATATGTCTTGGGGAACTTATAATAAAGATGAGAAGTATTTAACAATTTAATATTTTAGCATCACTAGCTCAATTGGATAGAGTAGTAGACTTCGAATCTATTGGTTGGGGGTTCGAGTCCCTCGTGGTGCACCATAATAATTACTACAGTTTACATAATTAAAAGGATGCTTAGGAACCTTTTTACGTATTTCTGTAGTTTTTTTTATGTATTTTTTTACTTATTTACTATTATAATCTTGGGGGTAATAACATGTTAGAACTCTTTCAACATTTAATAAATAACGTGGGATATATTCTTGTTATGGGTCTTGTAATTTCAAAAATGAAACTATTTTCTAGGGCTATTCAGAAGGATAGATTTAAAAAATCTGATATTGTATTATTTAGTATAGTTTTTTCGGCCTTTGGTATAATTGGGACTTATATAGGGGTTGAGATTCATGGAGCAATAGCTAATATAAGAAATATAGGTGTTGTTATGGGTGGTATACTTGGTGGCCCAATAGTTGGAATGATTGCAGGTGCTTTAGCAGGTATCCATAGAATAGCAATAGATGTTGGTGGAATTACTTCTGTTCCCTGCGGGATAGCGACATTTATAGGAGGGACTTTTTCAGGTCTTTTATATAAATATCTACCAGATACAGCCTATGGTTCTTTTACTAAGAGATTAATAAAGAATAAGAGAAGATTATTTATAGGGATATTTGCTGGTTTTATTACGGAAAATTTATCAATGCTTTTAATACTTCTTATGAGTAAACCCTCTGAACTAGCTTTTGAGATTGTTAGTAAAATATATTTACCAATGGTATTTGTAAATGCATTTGGTGTAGGTCTTATTCTAATTATTATGGAAAATCAATTTGAGGAAAATGAAAATTTAGCTGCTAGACAGTCTAAATTGGCCCTGGAGATAGCAAATAAGACAATGCCACATTTTAGAAGTGATAGTGTGGATTCATATAATCAAATTTGCAAGGTTATAAAAGAATCTATTGCTGCTGATGCAGTATCTATGACTGATAAGGAGTATGTACTTGCCCATTATGGCCTAGGGGATGATCATCATTATAGTGGAAGAAAAATTATTACAAGTCTTACTGAAAGGGTAATTAGTACTGGAAAGGCAGAGTTTTGTGAAAGTAAGGATGATATATCTTGTATCTATGAAAATTGTCCCTTGGCCTCTGGAATAATTGTTCCTTTAAAGGTTCAAGATGAAGTTATAGGAACTCTTAAAATATATTATAAAAAAGAGAAGAAGATATCATTTAGTGACAAGGTATTGGCTGATGGTTTATCACAGCTGATTTCAACACAACTTGAAATTAAGAAGATTGATGAACTTGAGAAAATGGCAAATAAGGCAGAGATAAAATTGTTACAGTCCCAGATAAATCCACATTTTCTTTTCAACTCATTAAATACTATTATATCTTTAATTAGAACCTCACCTAACGATGCTAGGGATCTTATTGTGAATCTTTCTACCTATTTAAGATATAATATAGATTTAGAGGATGAAATGGTGCCACTTACTAAAGAATTGGAGCAGGTAAGGGCATATGTTGGTATAGAATCAGCAAGATTTGGAGATAAGCTAATATTTAGATTTTCTTCTGAATGTGATATGTCAAATATTATGATTCCAAGCCTGGTTATTCAGCCAATTGTTGAAAATTCTATTAAACACGGTTTCAAGAATGGCAAGTGTTGTGTTGAGGTTGATCTTCATATAAAGAAGGAAAATGAAAATATTCATATAGAAATTGTGGACAATAGTGGGGGTATGGATAAGGACACAATACTTTCAATAATGAATAATCAAAGAAATGGAGGTATTGGTTTAATAAATGTAAATTCCAGATTAAAGCTCATATATGGTGAAGGCATAAAAATTACTTCTGAAGGAGAAAAGACTACTGTAAAATTTGTAATAAGGGATGAAAATCAAGGGGGAAATTAATATGAAATGTATAATAGTTGACGATGAGAGACCTTCCATTGAAGAACTTAAATATTTTATAGAAAATTTTAGTAATATTGAGATACTTAAAAGCTTTCAGGACTCCACCAAAGCTCTGAGATATCTGGAGGATAATTCTGTAGATTTAATATTTCTAGATATAAGTATGCCTGGGGTTAGTGGCATGACTATTGGAAAAATTGTTAGCAAGTTCGAAAATAGTCCTTTAATAGTATTTATTACTGCCCATAAGGAATATGCAGTAGATGCTTTTGAAATTGAGGCCTATGATTATATACTTAAGCCTTACTCTGAGCATAAGATAATAGGACTATTGAGAAAGCTGGACGGTATTAGCTCAGAAGCTGGAATATCTGATAAGATAACTCTTTGGGATAATGACAAAATGGTAGTTATTTATATTGGGGACATAGATTACTGTAAGGCTAGGGAGAGGGAGACTCTTATTTTTGTCGCGGGAAATATGTATATTTTTAATGGTAATATAACCACTTTTATGGGTAAATTACCTGAGAATATGTTTTTTAGAAGTCACAGATCATTTATCTTAAATCTTGATAAAATTAAGGAGATAATACCTTGGTTTAATAACACTTACAATGTAAGGATAGAAGGCTATAATGATGATATTCCTGTTTCTAGATCAAATATTAGTGAGTTTAGGAAGAGGATGGGTATATAGTTATAGTGGTATTCATTAACTAATAATGTAATTGATGTAGTAATTTTGGCACTTCATGTAAACTAGGACTATTATTAGTTTAACTATTATATAATTTAAGCAGGGTGGTTTGTATATGAAAAGTTCAGAATATTTCGAATTGATAGAAAAAAGATTGGGAGGATATTTTGATTTTGTAAGGGATTTTCCCTTTGACGGAGTTACTTTTGATCTTAAGGCAATAAGTAATGTAAGAAATGAAAAGTATTTTGCATTTAAAGAAGCAACTTTATACGCTTATGAAAATAATGAAATATTGCTTTTTAAGTATACTGAAAGCATGAATGAAGATATCTTTGACAAGCTTTCAACTATAATGAAGGATAATATCGCAGAATTTGTTGATTTGTCTGAAGACCATATGTCCTCTGTAATAAATTGTGTGATTCTAATAAATGAAGATGTGGAAGAGCAATTAGTAGAAAAAATTAAGAAATTTAAGTATCATAAGTCATTTTCTTTTGGTTTTAAGGGATGGGCAGACATGATGTTTACCCTTGTAAATTTAAAGGATGGTCGTGTATATAATAACAAAAAATTGAAAAGACAGACTAAACTTTTACTTCCGTTATAAATCCTTTGGGGAGGATTTATATATATTATTTTTTAAAAGGAGGGTTTTTGTTAATGAGCGCGTTGTTTTTAGTACTTATTTCGATTGTTATTTTCTTTATTGCTTACGTGACATACGGTGCTTGGCTATCAAAACAGTGGGGTGTTGATACAGGGAGAAAAACACCAGCCCATACGATGAGTGACGGTGTGGATTATGTTCCGGCTAAGGCTCCAGTTCTTTTAGGTCATCATTTCGCTTCTATAGCAGGAGCAGGACCTATTGTAGGTCCAATTGCAGCAGCTATATTTGGTTGGATTCCAGTAATGTTATGGATTATTTTTGGGGGAATATTCTTTGGTGGAGTTCAGGATTTTGGCTCCCTATTTGCATCAATAAGACATGATGGAAAATCTATTGGTCAGGTTATTGAAGCCAACATTGGTAAAACAGGTAAGAAGCTTTTTGCAGTATTTGCTTGGTTGACTCTTTTATTAGTTGTAGCGGCATTCGTTAATATTGTTGCCAATACATTTGTAAGTGTACCAGCTGCAGCATCATCGTCATTATTATTTATTTTACTTGCAGTTGCATTTGGTTTCTTAGTTTATAGAAGGGGAGTTCCATTAGCAATTGGTACTGTTATTGGTGTTGGATTGCTCTTCTTATGTATTTATTTAGGCATTAAGTTCCCAATATCCTTATCTAAAAACACATGGATATTTATTATATTAGGTTATATATTTATTGCATCGGTTACACCGGTATGGATTCTATTACAGCCTAGGGATTATTTAAATTCATTCCTTTTATATGCAATGATTGGTGGGGCTGTTATTGGTCTTGTTCTTTACAATCCAAGTATTCAGCTTGCTTCCTATTCAGGATTTAAAGTAGGAAATTCTTTCATGTTCCCTATGTTATTTGTAACTGTTGCTTGTGGAGCTATATCAGGATTCCATTCACTTGTAGGTTCTGGTACCTCCTCAAAACAGATAGATAATGAAAAGGATGCAAAGTTAATTGGTTATGGCGGAATGCTTATAGAATGTGTACTTGCTGTTATAGCACTGATTACTGCAGCTTATATTGGTGGAGACAAATTACAAGAACTTCTTGCAAATGGAGGTCCTGTAAATGTATTCTCTGATGGTGTTGGAGTATTTATGACTAAGATTGGCATTGATTTTGCTGTTGGTAAATCATTTGTTGCCTTGGCGATTTCTGCATTTGCTTTAACAAGTCTTGATACAGCTACTAGGCTTGCAAGATTCATTTTCCAAGAATTCTTTGAAGATGAGACTAAAGAAGAGCAGTCTCCACTTGCTACAAACAGATATCTTTCAACTATGATTACTGTTATTCTTGGTGGTGGACTTGCACTTATGGGTTGGAGAAAAGTATGGCCATTGTTTGGATCGGCAAATCAACTTCTTGCTGCCCTTGCGCTTCTTGCCCTTGCAGCTTGGTTGAAAAACCAAGGAAAAAACAATGTTATGTTCCTTATTCCAATGGCATTTATGTTTTTAGTAACACTTTCTGCACTGGGTATAATTATATATAACAGTATAAAATCAGCTAATGTTATTTTACTAGTATTTGGAGTTTTATTGTTTGTACTTGCCATTATTCTTATTTCTCAGTCAAGGAAAGTACTTTGGGGAGAAGGGGATACTGAAAAGGTTAAATAATGAAGCTATAAAAAGGAAAAAGTGATTATATGGGTATAAAAATTGATGATAAGGTGAGTAAGTACCTAAGTAAAAAAAAACAGAATTCTATAATCGTAGATGTTGTAAAATCAAAATGCTGTGTAGATTTTGAATCTTCAAGTGTACTTCTTGGAAAACCTAAGGGAAAAAGTATTTCTAATTATGAAGAAGTTATAATAGATGGAATATCGATTTACTTTGGGAAAGATGTTGCTTATAAGGAGAAGGACTTGGTTTTTAAATTGCAAAAGGGCATTTTTATGAGTGAAATAATAATTAAGGGATTGGCAAATCCCCTTTAAAAATATAGCGAGTCTTTGACTCGCTATATTTTTTTTTGAAAAAAGTGTTTTTTACATAATTATTATGGTATTTATTAAGTAAGAATCTAAAAAGGATTTGTGATTATCTTATTCAAAGGAGGGAGTTTTATACCATAAGAAATAATGAAATTATTCTATGGTAAAAAACGAATAATATGATGTATGATTTTGTTGAGATAAATGATGGACATAGGAATCAGATCAGTCATTGGTCCTATGGTGGTGGTTATATGTGTTTTGATATGGAAAAAAACTATGCAGATTTATATGACTTAATTAATACTGAAAAGTATGAAGGATTTGTTGCGGTTAATGATGAAGATGAAATAATAGGTGTACTTGAATGTTATATAGATGAAGATTGTATTCAAATTGCAAATGCCCTTGCACCAGAATTTATTGGTAAGGGATTAGGGCTAGATTTTATTAATAACTGTATAGATTTTATAGTTGAGAGTTATGAGTATGCCAGGGAAAATATAGTTATTTATCTTAGGCCAAATAATTCAAAAGCTATGAACCTATATGAAAGAGCAGGATTCATTGATGTGGATGAATCTGAGGAATGGATTAAGATGGAACTAAGTATATAGTTGGATGGTGAGTATGTGAATAATGTTTCAGAATTGATAAAAAGTCACAGGAGTATAAGAAAGTATTTGGATAAAGAGATCGAAGAAGATATATTGATGGATATACTGGAAGCTGGAAGATGGGCACCTTCATCTAGTCATCTTCAAGCCTATCATGTAATAAGAATTAAAGATCCAGAAAAAAGAAAAGTAATTGCAGCTTATGCAGGTGATCAAAAGTATATTGAGTCGTGCAAAGAGTTTGTCATATTTTGTGGAGATCTTTCTAGAATAAAGCATGTATGTGAAGAGGAAGATGTGAAGTTTGATGGAGCTTACTTAGAACTCTTTTTAATAGCTTCTATTGATGCATCCCTTGTTGCACAAAATGTGTTAACAGCTGCGGAGTCCCATGGACTTGGTGGGGTATATATAGGGGGTATTAGAAATGAGATCGATAAGGTGGATAAACTACTTCAACTCCCTGATTTTGTAGTACCCTTATTTGGTATGTGTTTAGGGTACCCTGATCAAGATCCTATAAAAAAACCAAGACTTCCTATGAGTATTGTATATTCTGAAGAAACATACAATGAAATTGACCAAGATGCTCTTGATAAATATAATGATATAGTTAAGTCCTACTATATTACTAGAACAAAGGGAAAATTAAATCATAATTGGTCTGAGTATACTTCAGAAAGACTTGATGGTGAGTCTAGACCCCATATGCTAAGTTACTTAAAATCTAAGGGTTTTGCAATTAAATAGATATTTTTCCCGTCTTTACGACGGGATTTTTTATACCTTTCTATTAAAATATGATAGTCAAATATAATTATCATATAAAGAAAAGGAAGGTGGATAAATGATAAATATTATAATTTGCGATGATGAAAGACCACAGGTTGATTTAATGGAGTATATGCTTTTTAAGTATGGTGGATTTGACTTGATAAAAGTTTATAAAGCTTATTCTCCCAATGAGTTTCTTGACATAATTTCTAATCACAGAATTGATATAGGATTTATTGATATAAGATTAAACAATATGAAGACAGGAATTGATATTGCAAGTGAGTTGAGAAAAATCAATGAAAATACAATACTTGTTTTTGTTACTGGTTTTAAGGAGTATGGTTATGATTCTTACAAGGTGAAGGCCTTTGATTATTATTTAAAACCCTTAGAAGAAGAATCATTCAAAAGTCTTTTGATAAGGGTGAAACAGGAGTATAATAAAAGAATAAGTATTGACCATGAAAAAGTTTTTGTAGCAAGGTCAGGATCTTCTATTGTGAGAATTCCACTAAAGGATATTTTTTATTTTGAAAAGATACAAAGGAAAGTAATTGTATATAGCCAAAATAAAAATGTTGAAATTTCCACATCTATTAAGGAGATTCTTAAAGAAAACAATATTCAGGATTTTTTTTTTAGGTGTCATCAGGGCTATTTGGTCAACAGGTGGAAGTTAGAATTTGTTGAAAAGGATAGCATAAAATTGATGGGACTAGAATGTCGTATTCCAGTGGGGAGGAAATACAAGAAAAAAACCAGAGAGGAATTTATGGAGGTACTTTTTTAGAAACATGACTGATGGAGGTAATAATGCTATTTTTGTTAAAGGAAATTTTGTACTCAACTGTAGAGGCAGCTGTAATTATCTATTTTTACAATAGAATGTTAATGGAGTATGACATGGCCAAATTGAAATTCTTCATTTATACGATATTTACAGGTATCGCAATTCAAGCTCTAACGCCATTAGTAGGTGTTCAACTGTTTTTTAAGATGGCACTAGTGGTGGTCATTTTTATGCTTGTCTTTAAATTGATTTATAAGAAAATAAATTATGTTAAGACTTTGATGTATATATGTGGAATGATTGTTCTCTTACTGTTCTCAGATATAATAGTAGGATCTATGATATATCTTATAACAGATATTCAGCCAAATGTAATTTTTTCAGATAGTGGATATAGAGTTTTAGGTGCAGTTGTATCCAAAGGTATATGGTTTACTTTAATTAATTTTATTTTCTTAAGAAGTTATAAAAAATATCATATAAAGAAAAATCAAATTTATTTTATTAATATAGTTGTAGTTTCAAATATAATGTATCTAATTTTTGTAATATGGATGATGACTTTGGTTGATACTAGCATGTCTACACAAAAGCATATAATTGTTATAGTAACCCTTTCTGTTATCCTGATGGGTTTTGGCCTTATTGGGCTTTTTTCAAGGATACTTAAACAAAATGAGATAGAACTTGAATGGAAGATGAAAGAAGATTCATATATTCAGCAATACAAATTTGTTAGAAAAATCAGTGATATAAACAATGAGCTTAGAAGTCAGAGACATGATTTTTCCAATCATTTAAATACCATGATGGGCCTTGCCTATATGGATAAAAATCAAGATCTTAAAGATTATTTGCAAGGATTAATAGGTGATGTAAATGAGCTAAATAAGGAATTTATCACATCAAATCCAGTAATAAATGGACTTCTTGGCATAAAAGTTCAGGAGGCAAAAGAATTAGGTATAAAGTTTGATTTAGAAGTAATGTATCCTGATTCGTCAAATATTCGGGAGAATGATTTGGTGGCGATTCTTGGAAATCTTATTGATAATGCTATTGAGGCTTCGTCAAAAACTGAAGAAAAAGAAGTGAATTTCAAATTGGCATATAAGAATAATAGGACAACAATCCATATTAAAAATTCCAAGGATTCAGCCTTAGATATAAAGAGTATTGGAAAAGTAGGCTTTACTACCAAAGAAGATTCACAATTACATGGATTCGGGATATATAATGTGAAAAAAATTGTAAATGAGTATGAAGGTATGTATGATTTTAAAGATTTGGATAAAGTGTTTGAAGTAAAAATAATGGTATAATATTTAGCTATCTCCTTTTAAGGAGATAGCTTTTTTTCTATATTTATTACCAAAATAATACAATGAAATGTCGATTATGACCTAATATATGCATATAATGCCCAAGGTCTTTTTTTATGTTTTTACATAGCCTAGAATGTAAACATCATCAGTTATGCAAAGTGAAAAAATGACTGGAGGGTGGTTAAATGTTTGATAACTTAATTCAAAAACTATCCCGGCTTTTGTGTAAAGGTAAGGAAGAAGAGGATATTGAAGTAGTAGCCTATGGCCTTGGAATAATTATATCCCTGTCGATACTAGGTGTCGTAATACTTATAACTGCTTTATATTTTGGTAAGTTAATTGAAGCTGGATTATTCTGTGTAGTCTTATTATTTCTTAGAAGGAGAATAGGTGGGATTCATAGCAAAAGTTACTTTCATTGTATGTGTCTAACCTATGTGACATGCTTTTTGGCTGTAGGATTAAATGAGATTATTCAAAGTTATGGTTCAGATCTTTATTCTAAGTTATTACTTCTTATTGGAGCTCTATTGATTTTAGAATTCGCGCCAAAAGATACTGAAAACAGAAAATTTGATGATGAGGAAAAAATTATTTTTAGAATTAAATCCTTGGAAAGACTTTGCTTTGTTATATTGTGTAGCTATTTCCTTGGTCTTTTTTCTCAAAGACTAAGTGGAATAATAGATATGGCAGTTTTCATACAGGGAACTGTAATAATAAAAAAGAGGAGGCTATTATTATGGAAAAGAAATTTGCTAAAAAATTAGTTGCTATGTCGGAGCTTGTTGCTAAGAAAAACGCACAAAGTGCTTGTATAGGTATTTTCTTTCAACCTAAAACTCCAAAAAAATTACAGAAGTAATTTTGTACTTGAAAATTAGTACATAGAGTGAATTGAATATAAATCCCCCCTTGGACATTGGCCAAGGGGGGATTTGTTTATAAAATTCCGTACTCTGTATTAATAAACACTTCATTTTTATTATTAGAGTTTACAAGTAGATTTACAGTTTTACCAATAGATACAGTATGGATTATATGATTTGGAATAGCCATATCCCTTTCTATCTCGTATTGTGAATACTCTTCCTGACCTACTCTTATTCTTACTTTATATATTCTTACCTTATTTACCTTTGTACCAGTAGACTGAACATTTGTAATTACACCGATTTGAGGTATGCCATTGGACGAAATGTTTTTTTTGCCCCTACTAAGTTTAGTAGTATAGTATATGGAGTATATTACTAATGGGATAGCAGTTACAAATACACCTCCATGGAGCATCCAACTATATTTTGTTATGGCTGCCATATTTACTTCAGGTACAGGTTTACCAGCAAGGCCGTTTAGGAAGAATAGATGTGCACCGGAATGCTTCATCATTAGGGTAATCATAACAAGTACATATGTAATGATAATTGCAGTAAGCTTATAGAACATATTCTTAGAGACTATAAGGGATACTACAAGTAGTGCAAAAGTTACACCTATCATTGCAATATCAATTTTTAATAAAGTGGCAAGTATGCTGCCAGGTAGAAATGTCATTGATATAGGTATAAAGGCAGATAATATAGCTACCAGAATTCCACATATCATTGTTATTGTTCTTAATGGACCTTTTTGATTCATAAAATTTGACCTCCACACGTTAATAGCTAGATTATATTATAATTAAGCAGGTGATACAATAAAACGTAAGGATTAATTTTATTTTTGACCTTTTTAAGCTTTATGATATATACTTATTAGGAAATTTATTAGCTAGAATTTGTTTTGGGGTGTTTATATGACTAAAAAGCAGAATTATATATTAATTGGACTTATTTTTATTACAATGGCCTTTATGGCTGTTAATGACAATGTTAGGGGGATAATTATCCCAACTCTAAAAAAAGACTTTTCAGTAAGTGATGGAAGTATGGGAATCATGCTTTTTGTTGCATATTTTGCATATATGACATTTACTTATATTGGTGGTGTTGGACTTCAAAAGTATTCCTATAAATTTATACTAGGATTAGGTATAGTATTGAATATCTTAGGATTTGGAATGATCTATTTTTCTCCTAATTTTTATATGTTTTTAGTAGGATTGTTTGTGTCCAATTCAGGTGTTGGTTTTATGGCCATAGTCATAAATACTGTGGTACCAAGGATAAATGTTGGATTTCAGGCAATACTTATGAATATGATCCATTTTTGTTTTGGACTAGGTGCAACACTAACCCATAGGGTAACCGGTTATCTTATTTCGTCAGGTCTTCCCTGGAGAAATCTATATATGGCAATAGGAGTAGTTTATAGTGTTCTTCTACTCTACACATTATTAATAAAGTTTCCTGAAGTAAAAAAGCTTAGTTCGAAAAAAAGTAAGGTTGGAAAAGGATCAAGAAAGTTACTTATATTTTATATGATTGCCCTTGGAATGTATGTTTCAGCCGAAGTACATACATCCAATTGGTTTGTTAATTATTTAAAAGAAGTCTACTCAATAAATGAGAACAATGCTTCAGTATATACATCCATTTTCTTTGCAGTTTTCGCAGTTGGAAGATTACTTGGGGGTATAGTAGCTGAAAAATTTGGTTATGTAAGAACAGTACTTGTATCAATAAGCCTAGCCTTTGTTTTATATTTATCGGGCATAATAATAGGATTAAAGGGAATGATGATGGTTTCCATATCTGGATTATTCTTCTCAATAGTATTCCCAACCTTGGTACTTTCAATTAATAGATTTTTTATGAATCCAGTATATATTACCGGCCTTGTGATGACAGCTGCCACAGGTATTAGTATGGTAATAGGCTTGGTGATAGGATTTTTAAATGATACAATAGGTGTATATTTATCGTTCTATACGATACCAGTTTGTCTTGTGATATCAGTTTGCTTTACAGCTTTGATATATAGGGAAGTAAGGGCTCTAGAGCTTCTAGAATAGATTTTGGGAGGATATACTATGGATGTACAATGGAAAGTATGGCTAGAATTCAATGAAAAGAAAATATTCGGAAGGGGACCAAGCCTTCTACTAAAAAAGATTGATGAGCTAGGATCATTAAGAAAGGCTGCTCAGGATATTAATATGTCATATTCAAAAGCATGGAATCTTGTAGCAAAACTTGAAGAAGCAATTAAAGAAGCAGTAGTAGAAAAAAGAATCGGTGGATCAGATGGCGGAGGAAGCAAGCTAACAGATAAGGGAAGACTATTAGTAGAAAAATACGATGAGTTTGAAAAAATGGTTGAGCAGTCAGTTAAGGATCTATATGAGTCGAAATTTAGCGAGTTTCTTTAGTAGAGTATAAAAGAGCATTATGCTCTTTTTTTCTACCCAAAAAAGACTTGCTTTTTTTTCACACCGTGATATCATTATAAATATAACGAATGAGTTGATTCCCAAAACACTTATTTTATTTTGTTACAGATAACTGTGACAATATCAAAAGACCTTTGACCGCCATCAAAGGTCTTTTTTGTATTTACATTTGTACTTATATTTATATGATATACTACTAAGATTTGATATAATGGTTTTGTATGAATTTTAGAAGGGAGAAGTTGTATGAAAAGAAGATTAGTTTCAGTAATGTTTTTAGTACTTGTAGTTTTATTTAGTGGATGTCAAGGTCAGGTTGAAGGTGGTAATGAGCAGTCAACAGGACTTAATTATACGATAAATGAAGATTCTTTATTTAGATCTATTACTAAGGATGGATATGAGGATATAGAATTAGATGATGATAAGATGCTATTAGCTATAGAAAAGTCAATTCCTTGGTTTGAGGATAGATATTCTTTTGATTATAAGAATATAGACCTTAGTGAATATGAAGGTGATGAACTTAAAAAGTATGAAGCTATGGTAGATGGTGAAGTGATGGTTGTAATTGATTCACTTGAGATAGGAAGTGCTAGTAGATATACTAAGGAGAATGATTCATATGTAGCCTTCAACTATCACATTGTTTCAGTGATGGAAGGTGGAAAAGATATTTATTTTGCGGAACTTAGCAGAAAAAACAATAAAAACATTACTAGGGGCTATGAAGAAGAAGCCTATGGTATTATAGTTCTTAAAGAATCTGAGGATGGATATGTAGTTGAGAATTCAGCCCATGTAACTTTAGATACATTTAATTCTCCCCATGTTCCAGAAATGATGTTTGGAAATTAGAATATGAGTATGTATACAAGTTAAGTAGCTTTTATAAAAAATCCTAGTGTGATAAAATATATAATTATGTTTAAATTAATCAATAGAAATACTATCAAAGAAAATGCCTGGAGGGAATACCATTGATGCAAGTGCAATTTAAAAGTATTAAAAACAGAATAAGTGTATCCATAATAGTGTCTTCAATATTTATTATTGCACTGATTACAGTTTTTTCTTACAACATGTTCAGGGATATAGTATTTGAAAATTTTGATAAAACCAATACAGTTTTTGTAAATAATTATGCAACCAGATTTAATGAAAAGAAAGTTCAGATGCTTGAGGATGTTGAAAGTATGTCTTCTACCCTTAGTAATTATATTGAGGTGGAAGAAAGAATTGAGTATTTGACAGGTAAATTATTAAGGGATGAAAACATTTATGACTATATGTTTATTTCAGATTCTAAGGGATCATTTGTAACTACTGATGGAGAGCTTGGGGATCTTAGTGATAGGGATTATTTTATTGAAAACAAAAATGGTGAAACTACTATTAGTAATCTTCTAGATTCCAAGGTAACTGGTAAAAAGATAATAATAATATCTACTGCTATTTATAAAAATGGTAGTTTTGATGGAATCATTGGTGGTGTTATTAACCATGAGAAGTTCAATAGTTTTCTTAAGAGTTTTGATTCTATGGAAAAAGAAGATACGGTAATATTACTGGACGGAAAAGGAAATGTTGTGAATATTTTCGAAGGTCCAGTACCGATGATTCCAATGATGGACTATTCAAATAATGAAAATGTAATGGCCCATAAGCTTGGTGAGAATCACTACTATTCAAGGGTTTCGGATATAGAATCCTCTTGGAGAATAATATATAGGACAAATACATCTTGGATAAATAAGAAAATAGAAGGAACTATGGGTAAACTAGTTGTTGCAGGTCTTATTTCATTAATCATTGTCTTTGCATATGCCGGAGTACTTTCAAAAAGAATCTCAGAACCAATTGTTAAGCTTAAAGAGGCTTTTGGAAAAGCTTCTACTGGTGACCTGAATGTAAGGATGAATTATGAAAGTAAGGATGAACTGGGTCGAGCAAGTACTGGTTTTAATAAGATGATGGATAAGATACATGATATGACTTACAATGATATTTTGACGGGTCTATCAAATCTAAGATACTTCAATAATAAGCTAGAAAACCTTATTGTTGATGCAAAGGATAATCGAAGTGAAATAGGAATAATTGAGATAGGTGTAGATAAATTTAAAAATGTTAATAGTACATTAGGAATAGAAGTTGGAGATAAGCTTTTGATGGAAATCAGTAAGAAACTTGCTGAAAAAATTGGTTACTTCCATTCTGTTTGTAGAGTTGGGGGAGATGAATTTGCCCTTATTCTTATGTCAGACAATTTGAGGGATGAAATATTTGATGCTGCAAGTTCTCTGATTACTGAACTTAGTGATGTATGGGAAATAGATGATAAGAGTATATTTATAACAGTAAGTGCAGGAATATCAATATATCCATATCATGGTTCAGATGCTGTAGAGTTGATAAAAAGTTCAAATGTTGCCCTTCAAAGTGCCAAAAAAGATGGTGGGGCAAGGTTGGAAACATACAATGATTTTATAAATCAGGAGTTTGTAGATCAATTAGTACTTGAAAACAGTATTAGAAATGCTGTGAAAAATATGGATTTCTATATGAAATACCATCCGATATATAGTGCTTCAGAAGATGAAATAAGAGGTATAGAAGCACTTGTAAGATGGAATGATAAGATATTGGGAGAAGTTCCCCCTGATAGATTTATTCCAGTTACAGAGGATAATGGACTGATTATCAAATTAGGAGACTGGATACTAGAGAAGTCGATTATGGATTTGATGACATTCAAGAAGATTAAAAAAGATATCTACATGTCAATTAATATTTCATCAATTCAATTGATGGATTACGAATTTGTAGGTAGGGTTATTGAACTGATAGAAAAATATGATGTAAAAGCTGGTGACCTTGAATTTGAAATTACAGAGAGGGTTATTCTAGACAATTCATCTAATGTTTTAGAAAAATTAAAGACACTTAGGATGCTTGGAATTAGAATATCACTTGATGATTTTGGAACGGGATATTCTGCCCTAAGTTATCTGACTAAGTTTGAACTTGATACTTTGAAAATTGATAAGTCATTTGTAAATGGTATTAATTCCAATAAGTCCAATAGATTTATTGTTTCTACAATTATTGATATCGGAAAAAGATTAGGCATTAAAGTAACTGCAGAAGGTGTAGAAACTATTGAAAATGTTAAGGAATTAAAGGATATGGATTGTGATGGTTTACAGGGATACTACTATAGTAAACCTTTGTTAAAGGAAAATATGGCAGAGCTTCTTGTAAAGGATGTAGCTGAAAAATTATAGGATGTAGTAGATTTAAAACTTAATGATCAACAGTTTGGAAAAGGATGAGGATGCAATTTGAATGGAATAACATTTTTAGGCTTTTTAGGTACTGTTTTTGTTTATAGGAAGTTAAATGACGCAGGGTATTTAGGTGGTATTAGGAAAAAATATACTGTAGATAAGGCAACTTATCAAAAAGCCCTGGGGAATTTTCAAGACAGCATAAGGATTAAGACTATTTCAGACAAAGATGAGGAAAAAGTTAATTTTAAAGAATTTGATAAATTTATAGCTTTTTTAGAAGAAAAATATCCACTGGTACATGAAGTAATGGAAGTGAAAAAAATACATGGCTATTCACTTATGTATTTTTGGAAGGGGAAAAACAAGGATAAAAAAGCTGTTATGCTTACAGCCCACTATGATGTAGTTGATGCTGTTGATGATAAAAATAAGGAATGGATATATGAACCATTTTCTGGTCATAATGACGGAAAGTATATATGGGGAAGAGGTACACTTGACGATAAGCTAGAAGTAATAAGTATGTTAGAGGCAGCAGAATACTTACTTTCCAAAGGATTTACTCCAGAAAGAACAATAATTTTTGGATTTGGTCACGATGAAGAAGTTGGTGGAAAAAAAGGTGCAGTAAATATGGCTAAATATCTTGAAGAAAATGATATACACTTGGAGTTTCTTCTTGATGAAGGTGGCTGTGTGTCCCTAGGAGCTGTTGAGTCTATTTATCATCCAATAGCAGTATTTGGAATAGGTGAGAGGGGCTATAGCCTAGTTGAGCTATCCTATAATGGAAATAGTGATAAACCTGCCAGAGTCCTATATGATGAGGTAAAACACCTTCTTGATATTGATTCGGGCTTGGAATTAAGTGATGAGGTAAGATCACTGATAGATTATTATTCTGGTGAAAAAAGGGATGTTTTTAGTATTCACAAAGGACTTGATAAAATTAGACAGCCAGCCCTTTATCATGGGTTTGCAAGGAGAAAAGTTGAAATAACAGATAATTTAAGGTCTATTCAATGTGATTTTAGGATATATCCAGGAACTTCTACTGATGATTTCGTAAATCTCATTGAAAAAACTAAGTATAATAAGGAAATAGAATATAAATTTATTAGACTGGAAGAGCCATCTGAACTTTCTACTAAGGATTCCTATGGATATAAGCTTCTTAAAAGGTTGATTAGCCACTGCTATTCTGATAGTATATTTAATCCTACGGTAGTTGTTGGTGGGACTGATTCTAAGAAGTACAAAAACCTGAGTGATAGTATTTATAGATTTATACCTATTCAAATAAGACAAAAGGAACTTAATACCATGCATAGGAGTAATGAGAAGATTTCTATAGCAAATTTTAGAAGGGCGTTGAACTTTTACGTTTTACTCCTTGATAATATAAAGTAGAGTTATTTAGTTTTAGGAGGAGTAATATATGGACACAGTACTGATAAATCTTCTAGGAGATTATAACGACCATAATATTATCGCATCAATGAAATTAAATCCTAGTAAGATAGTTTTTATTTACGAAGATATACAAAAGAATAATGAAATATTTGTTGAGTGCCAGAAATTTTTAGATGAAAGAATGGAAGGTATAGAAATTCACGGAGAAACAATTTCTTTTATGAATAAGAAAAGTATCAGGGATGTTCTTGATAAGCATAAAAGTGAAAGAACCTTTGTAAATATTTCAGGTGGATCAAAGCTTAACAGTATTTTGACATATCAAGTTGCAAATAGGATGAATATAGAATCAATTTATATTGATATGTCTGAAAAGATGATAGTAAGATTTGATGAAGAGAAGAAAATAAATATTGAAGAAGGATTTATCAATCTAAATATAGAGGATTTTATAAAAAGTTCTGGAGGAAATATCCTTAAGGATAACAATGAAATATATTCTGATAAAAGAATAAAAAATTTCACTAGGGAGCTTATTTATGATTATAGCGAGTGGCAAGAGATAAAGAAGATTTTGAAAAAGAAAAAGTACATAGAATATTCAAAGCTTTTACCATATGGTCTCACAATAAATTTATCAGAGATGAAAAATTATCATAAGTATATTGTTGATAAATTTATTAATAAGCTGGTATCCAATGATATGGCCCATGTAAAGATTAATAACAGTATGAGAATTTTTCTTAATTTCAATGATTATCTTTCAAGAAATTTTATTTTGGTCTCAGGAACATGGTTAGAGGCATTGACTTACAATTGTATTAGGGAAATAATTAATGTGGATGATTTGAAAGGTGGAGTTGTTTATAGCTGGGATGATCAAAAATATGGTATAAAAAATGAAATCGATGTTATGTGTACCATCAAATCCACATTATTCTGTATATCATGTAAGGATACATCAAAGTTTGATGAGAATACATTAAATGAACTAATTGTACATTCAGAGCAGTTAGGTGGTAAAAATACTGTTAAAATAATAGTAAGTACCAAGGATTCTTATAAAAGCAACTTTAGACAGAGGATTACAGAGACTGATGTTAATCATATAATATTTAGAGGTGATTACACTGAGTTTAAGAATCAACTAAGAAAGGTTTTTGTAATTTAGTAGCAAGGAGGAAATATGAAAGAGGCATTGTTGGCATTTTTTATAACTAACATAATATTTATAGGAGTATTTTTTATAAGGCACTACATGGACTTTAGAATTTATCTTAAAGTCAGTAACGATTTACTTTATATAGCAGGGCTGTACTTGAAGGGCAATGTTATTGAAAGTATATCAAACACGGAACTTGAGGATATTCTTTATAGAAGAGTTGAAAAAATAAAAATGAGAAAATGGATTGATTTTATTAAGGTTAGATGGGAATCAAGGGATAAGTTAGTTATGTCCATAAAGTTTAATTTTAATTCAAGAAATTCGAGGGTATATAGTTTTAGTTTAGATGTTAAGAGATTGATAGCTAGTCAGTCTTAAATTATCACAGGATTAGTAATCCTTAAATAAATTTGATATAATATAAGTTAGTAAATAAATTGAAGAGGTGTATGTAATGAACAGGAAAACACAAAAGATAATTGCAATCAGCATTGCGGCTCTAATGGCTTTTGGATCTCTAGTGTCAATAGTGGGATTGTTCTAGGAGGATAAATTGAAAAAAATATTAGGCTTTCTACTTATTATAGCAATATCCGCTAGTGTCTTTATGGTTAGGACATGGTATGAAGAAAATAAGGAAGATGATTTCTTTTACAGGGATACGTTTGATAGCCTGAACAAAGACTTTTGGTACGTTGGAGAATGGAAAACAATGTTTGAAGCCGATGATAAGGCAATACTGGAAGACAGTAAAATCAAACTTGTAGTAAATGAAACCGATAGAGGACCTTTTCTTCTTTCCAAACCCTTAGAAATTGAAAAAGGGGACATAATTAGTGTTAAAAGAAAAATAAAAGTAATGTATAACAATAATAATTTTTCTGGAGGTTTTGCACTTCTTGGAACAGATGAAGAAGAAATCAGACCTAAAATTCTTGAGGATAAATGGTCCCGTGGTTTAGGTAATGGAATAGTACTCATAGAGTATGTTCATAATTATCTTGAAGAATCAGTAAGACCTGGAAGAGATATTTTCAGGGTACTCCCACCAACATGGGATAAGTATAATAATTATGAGATAATCGAACCGATATTTGATGAATGGTTTGAAGAAGAATTAATATATAATACTGAAATTGGATCAATCAGATATATTATTAATGGTACAGAATACTCAGTAAAAGGACTTCCCTTTACTAAAAAATATATAAGAATATTTACCCACTCATATGGATACTATACTGGTCATTCTATGGAGATTGACTGGGTAGAAATCGAAATAAAGAGGAAGTAATTAAGTGAATGGAAAAATTACTAAAATACAGGTACAGGTAAAAAATAAAAATCGTTGTTCTATATTTTTAGACGATAAATTTGCATTTGGAGTATATCTTAAGACTTTAGATGTATATGAGTTAAGTAGTGGAACAGTACTCAGTGAGGATAAGGTGAATGAAATACTTGATTATGACGGCAATTTATATTGTTTTAATCAAGGCTTGAAACTTCTTTCATTTTCATCCAAAAGCGAAAAGATGCTTAGGGATAAACTTATTGAAAAAGAGTTTACTAAAGATCAAGTATCATACGCACTGGAAAAACTTAAGGAACTTGGCTATGTAGATGATTATTATTTTGCAGAAAATTTCATCGAAAACAGAAAAAAAAGATACGGAGCTCAGAGATTAAAAAACGAACTGTACCACAGGGGTATTTCTAGAGAAATTGCAGATCAAGTACTCAGTGAAAATACAGATGAGTCAGAAGAAATAGCAACAGCAATAAAAAATTCCCGAAGTAAATGGGAAAGATATAAAGAGGATCCAAAAGGATACGAAAAAATGTGTAATTTTCTTTATCGTAGAGGATATAAATATGATTTGATAAAGAAGGTTATAGATGAACTTAGGAATGAACTTAATTGAGTCTAGGGATGTATTGCATACATATCTAGGGATTCACTATCGTTCACATCTAGGGAGAATGATATCTCCGCTACATTCCATCTAAGGACCAATGTAATCCATTGGCATCCAAGGAAACTTTCCTAAAGGAAAGATACTTTAAATAAAAACATTATTAAATTAAAGGTACTCTTAGTAAAAGAACTAAGAGTACCTAATTTTTTGATTAGAAAAATATATATTATTTCCTTCGGATAGCTTAAACAATCTCGCTTTGTAGGACCATCAAAACCTTTTTAAAAGCATTTGACTTTGTGATTAGATTTTATTTACATACCTTTCCGTAGGTAAAGGTACCTTGTACAATGCTAGACGGCAAAGCTTTTAGATTTGCTCCCTAGTTGTGAGTGTTAAGGAATCCCTAGATGTGACTAAAGGGAGACCTTAGACTATAGAAATCTAATCTCTTTGTATTTGATCTTCCGACCAACGACCTACGAACCACGACCTAGGGAGCAACAATCAAATTGTTGCTCACCATAATACTAAAAGACAACTTTTTAGTACAATCCATAAAAGCAATCTCAAGAATATCCCCATCTCTGGAGATTATTCGACCGTTTCCGAATTTTTTGTGGACAATTGTGTCCCCTTCGGATATTTTTCCACAAGCATTTGAATCTTTTCTTACCCTTTCAGGATTTAAAAGTCCTGTATCAAGGAGTTCTGCTTGAAATAGACCGGGAGATGAGTAGTTACCGTTTCTGAAGTTTACGTTTATTATTTCTAGTTCTTCTTTACTCCTGGTGAGGGCTACATATAAAAGCCTTCTTTCTTCCTCAAGTTCTGATCTGTTTTCATTTAAAACACTTTCCCTAGGAAACATTCCATCAAATAGATCAAGTATAAATACTCTGTCGTATTCCATGCCCTTAACAGAATGGATTGTGGATACAGTTATATTCGAAGACTTACTTCTATTAAAGTATCTTGGTTTGTAAATACGTTGGCTGATATCATAAATAGTAGCTACATCCTCTAAAATGATTTTTAGTATATCGATAGAATGGTTGTAATACTCCAGTCCTTGAGAAAATCTATCCTGATTGTCCTTTACGTACTCTTCGTATCCCAGTTCCTTAAGAATTATATCAAGGCCTTGGAGAGGTGATAACTCGCATATTTCTTCAAATAAGTCTTTAAGTTTCCTAAATGATTTGATTTGAAAATCCTTTAGCATGGTACTTGATATAATTTGTTCAATAAGGTTATCTCCGTGAATAGATGAAATTGCAGTCATTTGTTTTTTTGAAATATAGCTATTAAATTTAAAATAAATTCTATTCAAAACTTCCCAATTTGATGGGTCCATTGAAAATTGATAGAAATCCCATATATCCCTGACAAATGGATTGTTAATAAGACTGGTATTACTTTCCTTAGAGTTAAAATCAATACTATTTCTATTAAAATATTCAGTTACATAGTTCATGGTGAAATTATTTCTGTATAAAATAGCTGTTGATAGATTTATATCATCTCTAATTTTATCAACAATGTAATCCATTGAATCCCAAAGGGTGTCGAAAACATAGTATTTTACATCTTCTTTTTTTCCCATTATACCTTCTAAAGTTTTACTGTATCTCTTTTTATTATTGGATATTAATTTTTCAGATAAGCTCAAAATATTGTCTGTAGACCTGTAGTTGGTAGATATTCTGTATATTTTAGCTGATGGATAATTACTTTCAAAATCAAGTATTCTTTGGGGATAAGCTCCCCTGAAGCTATATATTGTTTGATCATCATCAGCAACCATGAAGATGTTTTCATCTCCAGAGATTAGTGAAATAATTCTATGCTGTATTTCAGAAGTATCCTGTGCCTCATCAACTTGGATAAATTGATATTTTTTTCTAAGGTTATTAAGAAATCCAGTATGTAGACTTAATATTTCATATGCCTTAGATAGCATGTCATCAAAATCTATTAGATTGTTCTCTTCTTTAAAATTTTCATATCCTTTATATAGGGACAGAAAAAAAGGATGCTTATCTTCAAGTTCAGACAAAAGTTCTGCATCCTGGCATCTATTTTTATATAGACTAATTGAAGAAGATAGCTCTTCTCCAAGTTCATCATTAATAAACTCTTTTTTTAGTGTTGAAGCAAGTTCTTTTACCAGTCCTAATTTAGTAATTCTTTTTCCCGCGATTGTGATATTTTCATTAGACTCAAGAAGTCTATACTCTATACCCTTATGCTTAGAATATTTTCTTACTATCATATAGCAAAGTCTATGGATAGTAGAAAAATTACTAGAATAACTGCCATTTCCAAGACTATCAAATCTTCTTTCCATATCCAGGGCTGAATATTTTGAAAAAGTTATTGTAAGTATATTTCCAGGGTTTATATTATGCTTTTCAACCAAGTTGAAAATTCTATTGATTAGAATAGTAGTTTTCCCTGATCCCGGTACCGAAAGTACTAATCCAGGGCCCTTGAAATGGGATGCGGCATCTCTTTGATTAGGATTTAGATTAGACAGATTATTTACGTTTCCCATATTTATCTCCTATAATTTATATAACGATATAAACAACTTATCTTTTAATGTAGAAAGGGATGAAAATCTAAAAATTAAATTAATGTCTTCAGGAAGAACACCCTTTATATCTTCTATTATATCCTCTGCGTCTTCAACTGCAAAGGAACTATCACAAATTGCAATAAGAATTATACCACTTGTAGGTATATCTTCTCCATAAGAAATTAGATTCTTTTTTAGTGAGCGAATTGATTTATCAATTTTATCTTTACCCATTTCAAAGGATACAATAATGTTTCCTTCACTATTTCCATATATTATATCTTTGAAATCCTGTACATTAATGGAATTGTCATTGTTTTTAAATATAGAGTGAAGAAAACTGTTTATCATTAAATCAAGTAAAGTATATTTTAGGTGTTCCATATAATCAAAGTAGAAAAAAATATCGATATGTCTATGATAATTCTTTTTAAATGTATTGAAATATGGATTTCCCTTATCGTTTATTACAAAATAGACAATGGTAGTTTTGATTTCCTTTGTTTTACTTATAATCCACTCAAGCTTTTTCTCTTCCTCAAGGGATATGTTTTCTGCATATATTAATATGAAATCACTGGCAGCTATTCTTCGAGCCATAAGTTCATCGAAAATATAGATGTCATTTAAATTTTTTTGAAAGGCAGACTTTGACTGTTTGCTAACAAATCCATCAATTCTAGTTGATAGATATTCTTTGTTTGAGATAATGAAAAGCTTTTTGTCCATATGGTCACCCCCTAGCTATGTAAATATTACAAATACAGTATATATTATAAATAGTATTTACCCTAAAATAAAATACTTATTTGTTTTTAAAAAAAATATTGAAAATTGTCTTTTCAAATTGAATAGTTTGTTATAAAATTACTTTGATAACAAACTAAAAAGGATGGATTAAGTATGAGATATTTCGGTAAGGTATTTAGACCTCCAAGTGAGGCATATAGTTATATACTTCAGGTTACTTATGGATGTAGCCATAATAAATGTACTTTTTGTAATATGTACAAAGATAAAAACTTTAGGGTTAGAAATGTAGAGGAAGTATTTGAAGATATAGATATGGCGAAGGAAAGATATTCTAAGATAGATAGAATATTTTTAGCAGATGGTGATGCTCTTTGCCTTAGCAATGAAAAATTAATCAAAATACTTGATAAAATCAATGAGTCTTTCCCTTATTTAGAGAGAATAGGAATATACGCTACTCCTAAAGATATTTTGAAAAAGAGTATAAATGAATTAGAAGAATTATATGATAATGGCATTTCAATAATTTATATGGGAATAGAGTCAGGTTCTGACGATGTTCTTCAGTTAATCAACAAGGGTGCTACTAGTGAAGAAATCATAATGGCAGGTAAAAAAGTAAAGGAAACATCAATTAAACTGTCATGTACCCTTATATCGGGAATTGGTGGTAGAGAGAATCTTCAAAAAAATGCCCTTGAGTCTGCCAGAGTAATAAGTGAGATTGACCCAGAATACCTTGGATTATTATCTCTAGTTCTTGAAAAGGGAACAGAATTAGACGATCAGGTAAAAAGAGGAGAGTTTGAACTTCTTTCACCAAAGGAAGTAATACTCGAAACAAGGGAGCTTATTAACAATATAGAATGTACAAATTGTGTATTTAGAAGCAATCATGTTTCCAACTACTTACCATTAGGTGGAAATCTTTCTAGGGACAAGGATGCTTTAGTAGATAAAATAGATAGATTCCTTGAGAGTAACCCGGTCTTTAAGTCAGAAAAATACAGGAGTTTATAGTTTAAATGGCAAAAATGGATGTTGAAACATATAAATCCATCTACCAAGCTGTATTTTAATGTCTTGAAACAACAATTTAACACAAAATACTATTTACTTTATATAAATAATGATATAATATATTAAAGAATGAAAATAAACCAATGGATATTGTCCATTGGTTTAAATAATTTTTCTATAAATATTATTAAGAATGAATTAAATGGATAAAAATAAATTAAAGTATTAATCAGGAGGAAATGCAATGAGTTTTGAATTACTAAAAAAAGAAGGAAACAAAGTTAGTCTTAAGGTTACAATACCTGCTGAAGAATTAACTGGTGCTATGAAAAAAGCATACGCTAAGAATAAAGGTAGATTTAACATCCCTGGATTTAGAAAGGGTAAAGTACCTATGCACATGGTAGAAAAAATGTACGGAGCTAGCGTATTTTATGATGACGCTTTAAACATTCTTTTACCAGAGTTCTATGGTAAAGCTATCGATGAATTAGCTATCGAGCCAGTTGATAGACCAGAGATTGATATCGAGCAAATGGAAAAAGGTAAAGAAGTAATCTTTACTGCTGACGTATTTGTAAAGCCAGAAGTTAAGTTAGGTCAGTACAAAGGTCTTGAAGTAGAAAAGACAATTGTAGAAGTAACTGACGAAGCTGTTGATGCAGAGCTTGAGAAAAACAGAGAAATGAATGCTAGACTAATAAATGTTGAAGATAGAGCAATTGAAACTGGAGATACTGCTTATATCGATTACATGGGATTTGATGGAGAGCTTCAGTTCGAAGGTGGAACTGCTGAAAACTTCCCACTAGTAATTGGTTCTAACCAGTTTATCCCTGGATTTGAAGATCAATTAATTGGTAAGAATGCTGAAGAGGAGTTTGAAGTTAATGTTTCATTCCCAGAAGATTACCATGCAACTGATTTAGCTGGAAAGCCAGTAGTATTTAAGGTAAAAGTTAACTCTGTAAAGAGAAAAGAACTTCCTGAGTTAGATGATGAGTTTGCTAAGGATACTTCAGAATTTGAAACTTTAGCTGAATTAAAGGAAGATACTAAGAAGAAACTTGTAGAAGAAAATGAGAAATCAGCTGAAGCTGAGGTTAAAAACTTAGTTATAGAAAAAGTTGTTGAAGGAATTGAAGTTGATCTTCCAGAAGCAATGATTGAAAGCGAAATCGATAACATGGTTAAAGATTTTGATTTCCAATTAAGATACCAAGGTCTTGATATTCAAAAGTACTTCGAGTACACTAACTCTAAAGAAGAAGACTTAAGAGAGCAAATGAAAGAAGAAGCTGAGAAGAGAGTTAAGGTACAAGTTGCTATCGAAGCTATCGCTAAGGAAGAATCAGTAACTGTTACTGATGAAGATTTAGAAGAAGAAATCGAAAAGATTTCTAAACTTCAAAATACAACTGTAGAAGAAGTTAAGAAATTACTTAAGGAAGAAAACTATGAGTACATCAAGGAAAACCTTGTAACTCAAAAGACTATGGACTTCCTTGTTGAGAATGCAAAAGTTAAGTAAATAATATGCTTTGATAATTTAACAAATTGATTAAGTAATCATTAATAAATCTTTTGACATGGTATCCGTGTCAAAAGATTTATAGGATTTATAGGATACCTTTTAAAAGGGTCCTATTAGTATTTTATAAAAGGAGTGATATTATGGCACTTGTACCATATGTAGTTGAACAAACTAGTAGAGGGGAAAGATCATATGATATATATTCCCGTCTTTTAAAAGATAGAATTATTTTTATAAACGATGAAATTAATGATGCTACTGCAAGCGTTGTAGTTGCACAACTTTTATTTTTAGAGGCAGATGATCCAGATAAGGATATCAATGTTTACATTAACAGTCCAGGTGGATCAATTACTGCAGGAATGGCTATTTATGATACTATGCAGTTCATAAAGCCAGATGTATCAACAATTTGTATCGGAATGGCTGCTAGTATGGGAGCTTTCCTACTAAATGCTGGTACAAAAGGAAAGAGATTTGCTCTTCCAAATTCTGAAATCATGATTCACCAACCACTTGGTGGAACAAGAGGACAGGCTAGTGATATTAAAATTCACGCTGAAAGAATAATCAAGATGAGAGAAAAACTAAACACAATCATGAGTGAGAGAACAGGTCAAGATCTTGCAGTAATCGAAAAAGATACTGAAAGAGATAATTTCTTCTCAGCTGATGAGGCTAAAGAGTATGGTTTAATAGATGGTGTAATATCCTCTAGAGAATAGGTAGGTGATACTATGTCTAAAGTAGACGAAAAAAACAAGTTACAATGTTCTTTTTGTGGTAAATCCCAGGAACAGGTAAGAAGACTTATCGCAGGTCCAAATGTATATATTTGTGATGAGTGTGTTGAGCTTTGTCAGGAAATAATCGCTGATGAGCTGGAGTCATCTACAGAGTTCGATTTAGAAAATCTTCCAAAACCTAAAGAGATTCACGAAATTTTGAATCAATACGTAGTTGGTCAGGAAAAGGCGAAGAAAATTCTTTCAGTTGCCGTTTACAATCACTACAAAAGGGTTAATGAAGGTCTTAAATCAGACGATGTCGAGCTTCAAAAGAGTAATGTTATTCTTCTTGGTCCAACTGGATCAGGTAAGACTTTATTAGCTCAAACACTTGCAAAGATATTAGATGTACCTTTTGCAATTGCTGATGCTACATCTTTAACAGAGGCTGGATATGTTGGCGAGGATGTTGAAAATATTCTTCTTAAACTAATTCAAGCTGCTGACTATGATGTTGAAAGAGCTGAAAAGGGAATTATATATATCGATGAGATTGATAAGATTGCTAGAAAATCAGAAAATCCATCAATAACAAGGGATGTTAGTGGTGAAGGAGTTCAGCAGGCTCTTCTAAAAATTATTGAAGGAACTGTTGCAAGTGTTCCACCTCAAGGTGGAAGAAAGCATCCTCATCAAGAGTTTATTCAAATTGATACTACAAATGTATTATTTATTTGTGGTGGAGCTTTTGCTGGTATCGAAAAGATAGTACAAAAGAGATTTGGTGAAAAAGCCCTTGGTTTTGGAGCTAAAATCCAAAGCAAGAAGGATTTTAAAATAGGCGATGTACTTGATAAGATTGAAAATGGAGATCTTCTTAAGTTTGGTCTTATTCCTGAGTTTGTAGGAAGGGTTCCAATTATGGTATCCCTAAATGAGCTTAATGAAGAAAGTCTAGTTAAAATCTTGACGGAGCCTAAAAATGCGATTATCAAACAGTATAAGAAAATGTTTGAGATTGATAATGTTGAGCTTGAGTTTGAAGCAGATGCAGTTGAAGCAATCGCTAAACTTGCTGTAGATAGAAAAACTGGTGCTAGGGGTCTTAGAAGTATTGTTGAAGGAATCATGCTAGATATTATGTATGAAATCCCATCAAGAGAAGACATTAAGAAGTGCCTAGTTACTAAGGAGACGGTTGAACAAAAAATCATGCCGACCCTTGTTCTAGAAGAAAAAAAACATGAAGAAGAATCCGTATCTTAGACTGGAAAATTTTTAGAGAGTACAGTTTGCGGTTAATTACTAGTCAAGTGGTCCTTAGGGCTACTTGACTATGTTTCTTATAACGAATTTGTAGATGAAAAGATAAAATAATATATGTTGAAGTAAATATAGTTAAATTTCTTGTAGATTAAGGTTTATTATATTTTGTATAAGTGTAACTATATATTAGATAGTTAATTATTAGAATAATAACCTTTAAGGAGTTGATATTATGGTAGAAAATAAAAATACATTTCAGCTTCCACTGATACCTTTAAGGGGACTTTCAGTATTTCCCCATATGGTACTTCACTTTGATGTTGGAAGAGAAAGATCAATAAAAGCATTAGAAGAAGCAATGATTAACGACCAAATGATTTTCTTAACAACTCAGAAAGATATAGATGTAGATATGCCAAAAGCAGAAGATTTTTATCAAATTGGTACTATTTCTAAAATCAAGCAGATGCTTAAACTACCTGGTGATGCTATCAGGGTATTGGTTGAAGGTGTTGACAGAGCTGAAATTAAAGAAATAACTAGTGAAGATCCTTACTTTAAGGTTGAGGTAGAAAAACTAGAAGTTGAAGAAGAAGAGGATACAAAGGAAATTGAAGCTCTTATGAGAGCGGTAAATAAAACATTTGAATCCTATGTTTCTGTAGGAAATAAAATAAGTCCAGATGTACTTATATCTATTTCTACAATTGAAGATCCAAATAGATTTGCAGATGTAGTAGCTTCCCATCTGTCCTTAAAGACTGAGCAGAAGCAAGAAATCATAGAGGCTATTTCTATAAAAACAAGACTTGAAGTAATTTATAAAATACTTCTTAATGAAATAGAAATCCTTGAAGTTGAAAAAGAAATCAATGACAAGGTAAGAAATCAGATAAATAAAATGCAAAAAGAGTACTACCTTAAGGAACAAATGAAGGTCATTAGGGAAGAGCTTGGTGATGACTCAAACACTGAAAATGAGGTAGAGGAATTTAAAGAAAAACTTAAAAAATTAAAGCTTTCAAAGGCTATTAATGAGAAGGTTGAAAGGGAAATTGAGAGATACTCAAGACTTGCTCCTTCCTCAGCTGAAAGTGGAGTAATTAGAAATTATATTAAGTGGATTTTAGATTTACCTTGGAATAAGCAGACTAAGGACAAACTTGATCTTGCTACTTCAAGGGAAATTTTAGATGAAGATCACTATGGACTTAAGACTGTAAAGGAAAGGGTTCTTGAATACCTAGCTATAAGACAGTATACCAAGTCTTTAAAGGGACCAATTATTTGTCTTGTAGGACCTCCAGGAGTAGGTAAAACATCTATTGCAAAATCAATTGCAAGAAGTTTAAATAGGAAATTCATCAGAATGTCACTTGGTGGTGTTAGGGATGAGGCTGAAATAAGAGGTCATCGTAGAACATATGTTGGAGCGATACCAGGTAGAATAATCAATGGAATTAAGGAAGCTGGAACTAAAAATCCACTTTTCCTATTTGATGAAATTGATAAATTAGCAAGTGATTTTAGAGGAGATCCTGCTTCGGCACTTCTTGAAGTACTTGATCCTGAACAAAATAAGGATTTTACAGATCACTATTTAGAACTACCTTTTGATTTGTCAAAGGTTATGTTTATTACAACAGCAAACTCACTAAGTACTATTCCTAGGCCACTTCTTGATAGAATGGAAGTAATAAATGTAGCTGGATATACTGAATATGAGAAGCTTAATATAGCTCAAAAGTATCTTCTTCCTAAGCAGATGAAAGACCACGGTCTTACAGATAAGGTATTTGGTATAACTAAAGATACTGTACATGAGGTAATTAACAGTTATACAAGGGAGTCAGGAGTAAGGGAACTGGAAAGACAAATAGGTAAACTTTGTAGAAAATCTGTTACTGAAATAGTTGAGAAAAAATCTAAGACTGTAAAGGTAACTAAGAGAAATCTTAAAAAGTATCTTGGTACTCCTAGATACACATATGATGAAATAGCAAATAGCAATGAAGTTGGTATGGTTACTGGCCTTGCATGGACTTCAGTAGGTGGAGATACACTTACAATAGAGGTTACAACAATGAAAGGTAAGGGGAATCTTGTACTTACTGGACAGCTTGGAGATGTAATGAAAGAGTCCGCTAGAGCTGGAATCTCTTATGTAAGAAGTAAAGCTGATGAGTATGAGATAAAAGATGATTTCCACGAAAATCTTGATATCCATATTCATATACCAGAAGGGGCAATACCTAAGGATGGACCTTCGGCAGGTATAACTATGGCAACAGCTGTTATTTCAGCACTTTCAGGTATTCCTGTAAATCGTGAAGTTGCAATGACAGGAGAGATTACACTTAGGGGAAGAGTACTTCCAATTGGTGGATTAAAAGAAAAATCATTGGCAGCAAAGAGAGCTGGAATAAAGAAAATTCTTATTCCATTCGATAATAAGAAAGATTTAGATGAAATACCATCAGAAGTAAAAAAATCAATAGAATTTGTTCCTGTAAAAACTATGGATGAAGTATTGGAGCATGCATTAGTCAGAGGAGATAAATAAAGATGAAAATTAAAAATAGCACTTTCGTTATAAGTGCAGTAAGTCCTAGTCAGTACCCAGAGGATCAATTGCCTGAAATAGCAATGGCTGGAAGATCCAATGTTGGTAAGTCATCTCTAATCAACATGCTTATCAATAGAAAAAATCTTGCTAGAACAAGTTCAACCCCTGGTAAGACACAAACAATTAACTTTTATGATATAGATGAAAAGTTTAGATTTGTTGACCTTCCAGGATACGGATATGCTAGAGTATCAAAAGAGAGCAAGAAAGCCTGGGGTAAGATTATTGAAACTTATCTTGGAGGAAGAGAAAATTTATTAGAAGTTATTCTTCTTGTGGATTCTAGACATAAACCAACTGAGCAAGATAAACAAATGTACAAATGGATCAAGGAATACGGTTTTAGCGGTATCGTTATTGCCACAAAACTTGATAAATTGAAGAATTCTCAAATAAAAAAATCTCTAAATACGATAAAAAAAGAACTTGAAATGGGAGATGACGAAATACTAATGGCTATCTCATCTAGTAATAGAAAAGGAAAGTATGAAGTATGGGAGCTCCTAAACAATATATTTGAAGTCAACGAACTAGATATTCATTTTGAAAGACAATCAAAGAAGTAAAATATAAAAAGCCACCGCTATTCTAGCGGTGGCTTTTGAATGTCTAGCAAAATCCTCTCTTAGAAGACATAATAAACTTTTCAAAACTCATTTCAGGAGTTTCACACTTATATTCTTTTAAATGACAAAGATAGTATTCGATGTTAAATTCAAGGCCCTCGATAGTTATAGGCTTTAAAATCCCATCTTTCAACTCACGTTTAATTGAAAGTTCTGGAATAAAGGATATTCCTTTACCAGAAACGACGCTTGTCTTTATTGCTTCCATTGAATTAAGTTCATAAATAATGTTAAGCTCAGATTTATCAATACCATTATTTTTAAGAACTTCCTCAACTGCTTCCCTTGTTCCTGAACCCTTTTCCCGGAATATAAGAGGAAGTTGTTTTAACTCATCTATTGTTATGGAATCCTTGACTAATGGCAGTGATGTAACCAATAGAAGTTTATCACTAGTTATTTTCTTATATTTTAATTTTTTGTTTTTAGGTTCGTTACTTACTATTCCAACATTTATCTTTCTATTAATTAATGATGTAACTACTTCTTCAGTATTGATGATTTCCAGCTGTATATCAATATGGTCATTATCATTTTTAAAGACATATATACTACATGGTAGAGCATACTCACCAATGGCTTTACAAGACCCAACAATAAGTCTTTGTTTTTCTTCAGTGATATTTGATATATCCCTTTCAACACTTTCTTGAAGTGAAAGAATAGTATCAGCATAATCATATAATACTTGTCCAGCTTCTGTCAGTACAACCCCCTTGTTACTTCTAGTAAGAAGACAAACACCAAGATCTTTTTCAAGAGCCTGTAGTTGAAGGCTAAGACCCGGTTGGGTCAAGTGAAGTTCTTTAGATGCTTTTGATATGCTATTTTTCTTAACAGTAACATAAAAAGATTTTAAGTAATAAAGATTCATATTTACTCCTTTATAATTAACTCTTTTGAGTATAAGTTAACTTTTAATACAAGTCAATATTGTAATAAGGTATCCTTATGTATTATAACAGTTGCTTATAACACAAAGTACCTATAAGATTGTTATAATTATAACATAAAAACAAATCAATTGATAGGGAATGTATACATGGACTTTTTATTCCTATTCAATTGTGAATTAATTAACTTTAAGAAATGGATACTTAATTTTCAAGGCCTTGATAAGTAGTGGAAATTTCATAACGGAAGGAGATGTATGGCAGAAAATTCAATTAGTGCAGTTTCAAATAAAAAACAGGAACAGTTGAATGACATATTATCAATAATAAAAGCTTATGAAATAGAAGTTGAAGAATGCGGTAATGACTCATATGACTGCACTTGGACATCTAATGGTTTGAAGTTTCAAATCCGTATTGTAGAGGATTTGAAGAAGTTAAGAAATGAAGATATTAAATTTGAACTAAGTATAATTTATGTTTTGCTACATTTAGGTGATGATGATTGGGTCTTGGACCAAATCAATAGCTTCAATCCTGATAAGGGTATCCTAGTCATTTATGATGAAAAAGAGGATGTACAGATGTTTTCAAAAGATATTTGGAATTTATTGCTTAGTTTGAAGAGAAATAGGGACAAAGAGTTAAATAGCCTATAAAGGTAAAAGTTATTAGAAAATTTAGTTAAAAATATAACGAAAATAAACGTTTGCATGAGAAGGGGATTTTAAAATGAATAAAAAGGTAATGTCATTAGTTATTATCTTAGCAGTAGCAGTATTAGGATTCGTTGGATATAGAAATGTATTTGGCGCAAAGCAAGTTATAGTAGATAGTTCGGCTCAGGGATCTAAAATAAGCGAGTACGCTCACCCAGAGTCATTTATTACACCTTTACAACTTAAAGATTTAATGGATAATGATAAGGATGTTGTAGTTATTGGTGCACTTAATCCTAAGAAGGGTGATTCACCAATTTCAGGTTCTTTCACTATGTGGAGATCAGCTTACTCTGCTAAAGAGGGAGATTACCCATTTGGTGGTATGAGAAATACTAATGAAGAGATGGAAGCTTTATTATCAGGATTTGGAGCAACTCCAGATTCAACAATCGTTGTATATGCAGCAAACTCTCATCATGATGCAGCAAGACTTTGGTGGCAAATAAAGTTATTAGGACACGAAGATGTTAGATACCTTGATGGTGGTTTAAATGCTTGGTTAGGTGCAGAGTATCCTGTTGGAGATGCTAACCCTACTGTTGAAGCTACAAGCTATAAGGCTCCAAATGCAAGTAATGAGTCACTAGCTACAATGGAAGATGTTATAGCGGCTCTTGAGAATGGTACTGTAATTGATACAAGAACAACTGATGAAGAAACTGGTGCGTCTACAAAGGGTGGAGCATTTGGCCCTGGTAAAATTGGAGATTCGCTTTTCATAGAGTGGAAAAAGGCTGTTGGAGAAGATACAACTTTATTATCTTTAGCTGAGCTTAAGGCACTTTATGGTGATATAGAAGACAAAGATGTTATTGCATACTGTCAGTCTGGAGTTAGATCTGCTCATACTTACCTTGTTTTAACACAAGCATTAGGTTATGAGAATGTTAAAAACTATGACGGTTCATGGATTGAGTGGTCACATGAGTATTATGAGAATGGTAATAAAGAATTACCAACTTTAAATGCAGAGAAGTAAACAATTTAAAGGGCTTTAATTAGCCCTTTTAGTCATATCAATTTAATTGAGAAGATGTAAGCGAGGGATGTATATGAAAAAAGTAACTTTTAGCCCGGCAATTATTGATGGTGCATCGGAAATTGTTGAAAAATGTATGGGCCATGAGGACGCATTTTGTACTAGCCGTTGTCCAATGAGTACAGATGCAAAGGGATACGTTAATTTAATAGCAGATAAAAAATATGTAGATGCAATAGACTTAATAAGGGAAAAACTATTTTTGCCTAACACTTTAGGTAGAATTTGTGCCCATCCTTGTGAAGCAGAATGTAGAAGAAACACTGAATATGGTCAAGCTATAGCTATTGCAGCACTTAAGAGATTTGCTGCAGAAAAAGCTGATGATGAAAATAGATGGGATCTTAGTGTAGGTGAAAAGACTGGAAAGACTGTGGCAATTGTTGGGGCAGGTCCAGCAGGAGCCCAAGCTGCAATAGAACTTAGAAGACAAGGTCATGAAGTTACAATTTACGAGAAGCTTGATGTAGTTGGGGGTATGATGCGTGTTGGAATACCTGAGTATAGACTACCAAGAGACATAATTGATTTTGAATATAGTTACTTAACAAAACTAGGTGTTACAGTTAAGTTTGGAATAGAGATAGGCAAGGACATAACATTTGAAGAACTTAGAAAAAATAATGATGCTGTTATTTTAGCCCATGGTGCCCATATAGGTAATATTATACCTTTACCTGGACATAAGGCTCAGGGTGTTTTCCCAGCGACAGAGTATCTAAAAGAAATCAGTATGACTAGATCATTTGATCGTGCTGGTAAAAAGGTTATGGTAATCGGTGGTGGAGATGTTGCCATGGACTGTGCCAGAAGCTCATTTAGAATAGGTGTTCAGGAAGTTTATCAGTGTTCTTTAGAAAATGACGATAATTTACCTGCATCTATAGAAGAAATTGAAGAATCCCATGAAGAAGGTGTTAAGTTCAATGCTGGATGGGGACCTCAAGAAATTATTGAGGAAAATGGAAAAGTTGTAGGAATAAAAATACAAAAAGTAAAATCAATTCTAGATAAAGACGGCAATTTCAATCCTTCATATGAAGGGGAAGCCAAAATAATTAAAGTGGATACAGTTATATTTGCAACAGGACAATTGGTTGAGGATATAAGTGCTGGTGCCCTTGAAACAACAAGAGGGGGACGTTACTCTGTAGATAAGGAAACATTAGCTACATCTATGGAGAATGTTTTCGTAGCTGGTGATGCTTCTGGAAGTAATATTGTTATTGAAGCGATGGCACTTGGAAGAAAAGCAGCTATTTCAATCGAAAGATATTTTAATAATCAGGACTTAAAAGAAGACAGATGTTTTAAAACAGAGTGGTCCTATGATACTGAGTTAGATGTACCACTACCAGAAGATACTATAGATATTCCAAGAATTCACTCAAGACTTAGAAAGCCTGAGGAAAGAAAGAAAGATTTTGAACAGGTAGATTTAGGCTTCACTGAAGAAATGGCGATTGAAGAATCTACAAGATGTCTTTCATGCGAGTGTAAACTTTGTATGAGAGAATGTGTAATGATGAATGATTTTGGAGCTTGTCCAAAGGATATGATGGAAAAGATTATTGATGGTGAAGGTATGGATCAATTACTTGCATACTCTTGTAATGCATGTGATAACTGTACTATTGTCTGTCCACATGAACTTCCGATGAAAAAAGTATTTATAGGAGCTAGAAAAGATTTTGTTAAGGCTAATAATGGAGAGTCTCCAATTAAAGGACATGGGGCAATCAAGATGCACCAGTTACTTGGATTCTCTAAACTGTTTACAACTAAGAAGAAAGGTGGTTCTAAATAATGGGATTTACTGTTGATCAAAATAAAAGATATGGTTTTATGCCAGGATGTAGTTTGCCATCTTATAGTCCAGAAGCCGTTATTAAAACAACTGAGTATTTAAGTCAGACTTTTAATAAGTTTTCAGCAGTTCAAAAGTGCTGTGGAAAGCCAACAAAGGCTGTTGGGCAGTATGATCTTTTCAAGGAAAGATTTAAAAGTTTACAGGACGATATGGATGAAGTGGGTATTGAAGAGATGATAGTTGCTTGTCAAAGTTGTAAGTTGACTTTTGATGATGCATCACCTACTCCTACTTATTCATTATGGGAAATACTTCCGATAATTGGTCTTCCAGAGGAGTTAAGAGGTAAAGCAAAGGACAGTGATATCGTATTTACGATTCATGATTCTTGCTCAACAAGACATCTAACAGATTTACACGACGGAATTCGTTGGATATTAAAAGAATTAGGGTATAAAGTAATTGAATCAAAGTATTCAAGAGAAAAAACAAGATGTTGTGGTTTTGGAGGTATGGTTGTACCTGCCAATCCTGAAGTGGCAAAAAAAGTTATGGCTAAGAGGGTTGAGACCTTAGATAGTGAAAACGTTGTTGTATATTGTGCAGCTTGTAGATCCTCAATTCTTACAGGTGGCGCAAAGGCGTGGCATATACTGGACTTAATGTGGGGACCTGTTGTACACGCTGGTGATCAACCACCTAAAGATGTACTTTCATCTCCAGTTTCTTCTTGGATGAATAGATATAAATCTAAAGTAGGCATTAAAAAAGCCGTGAAATAGAAAGGAAGATATAATTATGAATAAGAAGTTAAGAACGATTTTAATAGTAGTTGCCTTAATTGCTGTATTTTTCGCTATGAAGCAGACTGGACTACTTGAGATATTAGCAGATTTTGATAAGTTCCAGGCCTTTATAGAAAATGCAGGTACATTAGGATATGGACTATATATATTACTGTACATTTTAGTAGCAGTTTTCTCACTTCCAGCATCTATAATTACAATTGCAGCCGGAATTATATTTGGACCAGTTCTAGGTGGTGTACTTGCTCTAATTGGTGGTACAATTGGTGCAGCAGCAGCTTTCATAGTGGCAAGATATATAGCACGTGACTTTATAGTAGATAAATTTGGAAAGAATAAAATTTTCCAAAAGATTGAAAAGGGTGTAGAGACAAACGGAAAGGATTTCTTAATCCTTACAAGACTAGTTCCAGTATTCCCTTATAATATTCAGAATTATGCATATGGAGTAACTAGTATCAATCTTGTAATGTTTACTTTCATTTCATTAATTACTATGGCACCGGGAGCATTTATTTATGCCTACCTTGCAGGTGAAATTGCAGTAAACGGAGTATCAACAGGTTTGTTTATCAAATTATTAGTTGCAGGTCTTGTTTTATTTGGAGTTTCACAGATACCTAAATTATTTGCAAAAAGAAAAGGTATAGATTTAGACGATTTAAAAAATTAAAATTATCCTCTTTTTAAAATAAAAAAAATTGACTCACATCTTTGATGTGGGTCGTTTTTTTAGATGAGTCGTAGCTTTGCTACTCGCCCAGCCATTCACTCTGTTCATTTGCCCAGCCGAAATATACTGGGGTAATTTCTCGCCAAGCCGCTTGTAAAACAAGCTCGTACATGGATATTTCTCTAGGGAGAAATTAATGATTTATAAAGTGGTTTAAGTTCTTATTAAATTAAATTTCTCCTTAGAGAAATCTCAATGAACGAGATTGCCAGCAAGCGCCTGGGCGAGGAACTATGATAATAAGTTCTGGCTGGGCTTGAAAATAATCAAGAAGATATTTTCAGTTTGGCGAGTAGCAAAGCTATGTCTAGGCAATAAAAAAAGCGCATCTGCGCCTTTTTTTATAACTTCACCTTCGACCAACCATCAATAAGTATCTTATTGAATAGTTCTATATCCAGTATTTCTTCAGGTATATGAATTTCATTGCCTTCCTTAGTATTTTCCTTAAGGAAGCCTGTATTTAGGTCTTTAATGTCAGCTCCTACTTTTACCATTCTGTCGTCAAAAAGTTCGGGATGGTCTAGGTATACTGCTGCTACAGCATCCCAGTTGCAGAATCCGTCCATACCATATAAGCCGCCTATATATTCAATCCATGGTTTGGTCTCTTTCATGATGAAATTATAGATTTTTTCACCTACTAAGTTTTCCATGCTGTGGTATGTTTGATAGTTGAAAACAGCTTTAAGGCAAATATGACCTGTTATTATAGTGATGTTTTTACCATGCTTTAAAACGCTTTGGATTGCCTCTGAATCCGATGCAAAATTTAGTTCATTCATGGGTTTGCCATTTACTAAAAGTGGCTTTTCTATACCACCCATCATAACAATTTCTTTTACCTTATGGAAAAAAGTTTTATCCAAATCGTATGCGGCCTTTAGATTTGTCATTGAACCTGTTGCAAGAACTGTAATTTCATTGGGACGCTTATTTACAATTTCAACTAGGGCTTTTGCAGCTTCACTATTTCTGTTTTTTGTTGAAGGTGCTCCCCTATATAGGGGTATAGATATATTAAGTTCAGAAAATATTCTTTTAGTATTAGGATATACATCTTCTATTGTGCTATTACCAAATGTTGTAGTAACAGCTAGTAAATCAATGTTTTCGGAGCCAAGAAGGTATAGTAATGCAAGTCCGTCATCTACATCCCTTTCTTTGATTCCCATGGTATTATCACAATCTAAAATCACTGGTATCATATAATTTTCACCTCATGTTTTTCATAATTTATATATGTTTTTCATACTTAGATTATACTACTTTATAATATGAAAATCATAATATATACTTATAGTATATAAGGTCTTCTTATATCTTTCGATATTTTAAGGTGATATAATGAAATGTGGAAAGATTGTTTATATTTTAACATACAGGAGTGTGAACAATGAGTTCAAAGAGAATTGAAGAGATGAAGAAGCTGAGAATGCAAGAGTATAAAAAGAAAAAGAGCCATGTCAAATATGGCGTGGTTATTTTATTTCTTGCACTTCTTATATTTATGCTACTCCTCTTGAATAGGCGAGTAAGTGGATGGATATGGATAATCGGACTATTAATAGGATTTACTTTGCAAAGGTCAAAGTTTTGTTTTGCTGCTGGATTTAGGGATCCAGTACTTGTTGGAAGTACATCAATTATGAGGGCTATAGTAGTGGCCTTTATGATTATGACTGTTCTCTTTGGTATGCTTCAATTTAAAAGCAGTGCATATATTGTGGAGAGTCAAATTGATCCAGCTGGATTAAATACTGTTATTGGTGCCATATTGTTTGGAATTGGTATGGTCATAGCTGGAGGTTGTGCTTCGGGTACTTTAATGAGAATTGGAGAGGGATTTATACTTCAGTGGGTGGTTCTTCTTGGTTTTATTATAGGAACTCTATTATCGGCAGCTAGTTTTGAAAGCTGGGATAAGTTATTAATGGGGGCTTCTAGAACGGTTTACATCCCTGATTTAATAGGTTTACCTGCAAGTATAGCTTTGCAGCTGATTATTTTGATAGTGATTTATATAGGCTTAAAACGGTATGATAATAGACATAATATGATGATTGAATAGGAGTAAATATGGGTGATATAATTTTAGATTGCATGCATGAGACATGTCCAATACCTTTAATAAAAGCCCTAAAGGAATTGGATAAAATGAAGGTCGGTGAGATTATAACAATACAAACTGATCATAGTTGTACAATAAAAAATGTAGTTGAATGGGCAAAGAAAAAGAACCATTATGTTGATTACCTTAAAGTTGGAGATGGAGAATGGGAAATATATATTGAGAAGGGTGAATAGCATGAAAGTGATTAAAGGTTTAATGGAAAAACCATGGCCGTATATGACAGGAGCTATAATATTGGCCCTATTAAATTTTGTGTTATTTATTTCAACGGGTCTACCTTGGAAAATTACGTCTGGCTTCTTATATTTTGGAACAGGTGTTTTAGAAATGCTCAATTTCAATCCTAGGGAATGGTATTACTTTTCTGTGTATGGAAATGATGCTCCAGTATCATTCTTTTTAAATCGATATGCTTTAATTAATACGTCGGTAATCATAGGTGCATTGATAGCGGCCTTACTTTCAACAGAGTTTAAGATAAAACCGATAAAATCAAAAAAACAGTTGGCTTTTGGTTTTCTTGGAGGCATATTAATGGGTTTTGGAACAAGATTAAGTTTTGGCTGTAATATAGGATCTTTTTTTAGTGCCATACCAGCTTTTTCTCTACATGGTTGGATTTACGGCATATTCATGTTTGTAGGTGCATATATTGGGTCGAAGATTTTATTAAAATATCTATTATAAGGGGAAACTTATGAAAAAAATTATTGTTATGTTTTTAATTGTATTTGCTTCAATGTCATTTATAGCTTGTCAAAAAGAAGATAAAGTTCAAGCTTTTGATTTGTCACAAGCTAGTTGGGAAGATATATTGAAAGAAGCTAGGGGAACTAGTGTAAGCTTTTATGGTTGGGGTGGTTCACAAAGAGTAAATGAATGGTTAGATAATGAAGTGGCTGATTATCTTTACAATCAATATGAAATTAAGCTTGATCGTGTTCCAATGAATATTGATGAAATACTAAATAAACTTTTAGGGGAAAAGCAATTGGATGCTGAGGGAACTATTGATGTTGTTTGGATTAATGGGGAAAATTTCTCTACAGCCAAATCAAATGATCTCTTATATGGTTCATTTACAGATAAGTTGCCCAACTTTAAAAAGTATGTAGATAGTGATTCTAGGGAAGCTAATTTTGATTTTGGATATTCTATTGATGGTTACGAGGCTCCCTTTGGAAAGGCACAATTTGTATTAATTGCTGATGGAAATGAAGTTGAACTTCCAAGAAATCATGAAGCTTTGAAAAAATTTGTTATGGAAAATCCAGGTATGGTTACATATCCCGCCCTACCTGATTTTGTAGGTAGTGCTTTTGTTAGGAATATAATTTATGATGTAGTTGGATTTGAAACAGTTAAAGATTTACCTGATGATAAGGAAGCTGTAAGAGAAGCTATTCAGCCAGCTATAGATTATCTTCTTGATTTGAAACCTTATTTATGGCAGGAGGGTAGAACTTATCCTGCAACAAGTGCTTTGCTGGATAATATGTATTCTGATGGTGAAGTGCTCTTAACAATGACATACAATCCAAATCATGTTGCTGGTAAGATCCAAACAAGTGAGTTTAAAGAAAGCTCTCAGGCTTTTTTATTTGATAAAGGAACAATTGGAAACACACATTATCTAGCTATAGCAGACAATGGCAAAAATAAGGCAGCAGCACTTGTATTAATTAATGCTATTTTGTCTCCAGAGCTTCAGGCGTCTAAGTATGACCCAGAGCTTTGGGGGGATTTGCCAGTTCTTGATAATAGTAAGTTGAGTGAAGAGGAGAAAGAAATATTTAATAGTATACCTTTAGGTAAAGGGGTGCCAAGTCAGGAAGAACTTCTTGAAAAAAGAGTTCCAGAACTTCCTGTATATTTGATTCCTCATATTGAAGAAATTTGGATGGAGACGATTCCAGGTGAGTAAATATAAACCTTATTTAATGATTGCCCCAATTATGATAATAATCCTTTGTGTCTTTATTGGAGCTTTAGTTATGGGGGTTATGCAGAGCATAGGATATTTTCCAGCAATAGGAATGACGGATATTAGCTTGAAGTATTATGGTCAAGTCTTTAGTGATCCAAGTTTTTTGACATCTTTGATTTTTAGTTTGAAAACAGCTTTTATATCCAGCACAATAGCCCTTCTTTTAGGGCTATTACTGGCATATTTACTTTTAAAAAGTAATGTTAGTGATAGAATTAGTGGTCTTATATATAGATTGCCTGTAATTGTGCCCCATTCAATCGGTGCATTTATGATAATTACTTTGTTTGCCCAAAGTGGTTTGTTTTCCAGGATATTTTATAATCTTGGTTTGATTTCAGAGATATCTCATATGCCCACACTTCTTTTTGATAAAAATGGAGTAGGGGTAATCCTTGCCTATGTATGGAAGGCAACACCATTTATTGCTATGGTTGTTTACAATATTTTGAAGAGTGTATGTGGTAAATTAGAAGAAGTGTCTTGCAATCTTGGAGCAAGTCAGTGGCAAACCTTTAAGTATGTAATTCTTCCCCTTACTCTTCCAACTTTAGTGAGTAATTTTATTATCATATTTACATTTTCTTTTGGAGCCTTTGAGATTCCTTATTTGTTGGGAGCGACATCTCCTAGGGCCTTGCCGATTTTAGCATATATCGAATATAACAATCCAAATTTGAGTCATAGACCATATGCAATGGCAATAAATATGATTTTGACTGCTAGCAGTTTATTAATTGTGGCCTTGATAAGTATAGTATCCAGGCGATTTATGAAATACAGAAGTTAGGGGCTTGTATGAAAAGAATATTTTATTATAAAGCTTTATTAAACTTAATAATAGCATCTTTAGTTCTTCCAATGTTTGTAGTGATTATATGGGCTGTAAGTAAATCTTGGGCTTGGCCTAGTATTTTACCTACAGAATGGGGAATAAGGAGCATTGAGTACTTAATTAATCCAAGAAATAAAACATTGAATATTTTGGCTAACAGTTTATTAATTTCAATGCTTGTTACAATATTTACACTGATTATAACTATTCCAGCAGGAAAAGCCCTTGGACAGTATGATTTTTATGGAAAAGAAGTGGTAAAACTATTATCACTTGCTCCACTTATTGTTCCATCAATTACTGTTGCTATGGGAATACATGTTTCCTTTATTAAGCTTGGTTTGGCAAATAAAATGCTTGGGGTAATACTGATGCATACCTTGGTAAGTCTACCTTATGGGGTAAGGATTTTTACTAATTTTTTTGAGATTTTTGATAATAAGATAGAAGAAAGTGCTAAAAATTTAGGTGCAAGAAGGAGACAAGTATTTTTTGATATTACAATGCCAATGATAGCACCATCAATAGTTTCAGCAGGTGGTTTGATTTTTACAGTTTCCTTTAGCCAGTACTTTTTAACATTTTTGATAGGTGGGGGAAGAGTAATGACTTTGCCAATGGTCATGATACCATTTATTCAGAGCGGCGATAGGATGCTTGCATCTGCTTATAGTTTATTGTTTATATCGACTTCCATATTGTTACTTTTTGCATTTGAAAAAAGCTTGAAGTTGATATACAAGGATGAAAATTTTTATGAAGTATAAGAGGTAAGTATGAGTAGTATTAAATTTATTAATGTAAGTAAAAATTTTGGAAATACAAAAGTTTTGGATAGGGTTTCCTTTGATGTGTCAGAAGGGGAATTAATTTCCCTTGTTGGTCCTTCTGGAAGTGGTAAGACAACAATCCTTAGAATAATTGCTGGATTGATCAATGATTCTGAGGGATCAATTTTAATTGATAATGTTGATACAAAATCCATGAAAAGTAGTGAGAGGGGAGCTGTAATAGTTTATCAAGATTATGCTTTGTTTCCCCATATGACGGTGGAAGAGAATATTTCTTATGGATTAAAAGTTAGAAAGGTTTCAAAGTCTATTCAAAAGAAAAAAGCCATGGATTTAATTAGTATGCTACATATGGATGGTTATGAGAAAAGATATCCTAGGGAGTTGTCCGGCGGTCAAAAACAGAGGGTTGCCATTGCTAGGGCTCTTGCAATAGAACCAAAGGTTTTATTGTTAGATGAACCCTTCTCAAGTCTTGATGCTAATTTAAGAGATTCTATGAAAATTTTAATAAAAGATTTGCAAAGGAAGCTAAATATAACGACTATTATGGTAACCCATGATCTTGAAGAAGCTTTGACGGTTTCTGATCGTATTGCAGTATTACTTGAAGGTCAGGTTAAACAATTGGATAGTCCTCAAGGTATTTATGAAAGACCAGCCAACAAAATGATTGCCCAGTTTATTGGTAAAAGTGCCAAGGTAGATGGATTTTTAGAAAATGGAATTCTTAAAACACCATTTGGAGAGCTTAAAACAAGCTCAGATTATTTTGGGCCAGTTGATATTATGTTCAGACAGGAAGCTGCCCGAATAAAAAAGAATGATAAGAAGGGTTTAAAAGGAAAAATTATAGACAAAACATACACAGGCAAATCCATGATTTATAAAATTGAAACGGCTTCTTCAGCTCTTGATGTTGAAGGCAATATGTCCTATGATTTTCAGATTGGAGATTCTGTATCGGTTGATGTAGATTTGAAAAAGTTGATGGTATATAGGAAAGACACTGGAGGGATCATATGATTTCTATTATAGTACCTGTTTTAAATGAGGCCTCTACAATTGAAGGGAACTTAATAAAACTATCAAAGTTGAAGGGACACTATGAAATTATTGTTGTAGATGGAGGTAGTAAAGACTCTAGTGTTGAAATTGCATCTAAATATTGTAAAGTAATAAAGTCAAAGAAGGGAAGAGCAAATCAGATGAATGCAGGTGCTAAAATATCAAGTGGTGATATTTTATGGTTTGTACATTCTGATTCCAAAGTATCTGAAAATAGTATTGAAGCTATAGAAAAAGCTTGTATTAGTAGAGCAGGTGGTTGCTTTTCTTTATATTTTTATGATTATAAGTCGTTTAATGCTAAGTGGTTGGCTTTTACATCAAACATGAGGGCCAAATATTTAAACTTAATCTTTGGTGATCAAGGAATATTTATAAAAAAAGAAATTTTTATGGAATTGAATGGTTTTCCTATTCAAGCTATTATGGAGGATTGGGATTTTTCAAAAAAATTTACTGAAGCTTATCCAGTTGAAGTATTGAAGGTGAAGATTGGAACATCAGGAAGACGATTTAAAGAGGGAGGCTTTTTTAAAACTCTCTTAAAGATGCACTATATAAAGTGGAAACATATAAGGGGAACTTCACCTGATGAACTGATAAAATTGTACAAGGAGATTAGATGATGGAAGCATTAATTCTTATGACACGAATCCCTTATAGGGGGAATACAAAAACCAGATTGATGCCAATCCTAAGCCCGATTCATTGTGAAGAGCTTCATCAAGCTTTTCTTGAAGATTACTATCAATGTTTTAAGGCTTTCAAGGATAATAGAAAGATTTTTGTTGCATATGCACCGGAAAACTTCCAAGAATCATTCTTAGATAGCATTCCAAAAGATTACGGATGTTTTGTTCAAGAAGGAGAAAATATTGGTATAAGGATGAGAAATGCATTTGATTATGTATTTAAACTGGGATATGAGAAAGTAGTTTTAGTTGGATGTGATATACCTCATATTCAGGAGTTTACTTATAACAATGCTTTTGAAAAATTAGAAGAATCGGATTTGGTAATCTGTCCAACCTATGATGGAGGATATTGTTTAATTGGTATGAAGACTATATACGAGAAACTTTTTGTCAATGATGTGAAATGGGGAAATCAATCAGTTGTAGAAAGAACCTATAATATGGCGAATGAGATAGGATTAGAGTTATCTCTATTAGAAAAATATAGGGATTTAGATGAGTATTCTGATTTGATTTCACTACAAAAGGAGTATTCGGATATAAAAAATGATAAAAGGAATATACCAAAGCATACTTTGGAGTATTTGGAAAAGTTGTCTGAGGAGAAGGTAATCTAATGGAATCATATATTGGAAAAATTAAAGAATATCTTTTGAATAGTTCTAATAAATTTCCTCTTGAGTTTACTGATAATCTTAAGGTAGAATTCTTAGCCCAAGGTGAATACAATAAGAATTATTTGATTGAAGATATTTCAGGAAAGTTTGTTTTTAGGATTAATATGGCTAGTCAATTGAATTTGGATAATCAAATTGAATATGAGTACAATGCTATAAAAAAACTCGAAAAAAGTGGTGTGACCCCCCTTGTGTATTTTTATGATAACAGCCGGGAATTTTTCCATGAGGGCGTTCTAATGATGAATTATTTAGAGGGGAGACCTTTAGACTATAGAAGGGATCTTGAAATTGCCGCAGGAATTTTTGCAAGGATACATCAACTTGATGTAAAGGATTTTGAAGATATTCTAATAAAAGAAAGTGATTTGTGTAGGGCTAGGGTAAGGGAAGCCGATATGTGGCTTACTAGCTATAGGAAATCCAATTTACCTGATAAAGATTCAAAGATGATTATTGAAAAATTGTATGAGTATTGTTTATTAAATGCAGATCATACAGATAAGTATTTCAATGATAATCCATGGTTAGTTGTCAACAATACGGAAGTTAACAGTCATAATTTTATCATAGGAGGGGAAAAGAGTTATTTAATCGATTGGGAAAAACCTGTTATAAGTGATCCTGTTCAAGATATAACTCAGTTCTTAGCACCTACTACTACATTGTGGAAAACAGATATCCTACTGTCAGATGAAATGATTAATTCTTTTTATGATAAATATGAGTCTTTAGTGGGCCGATCAATTAGGGAAAGGGTAAAAGCGTATGAACCCTATTTATTACTTAGAGCCTTTTCTTGGTGTGCAGGTGCTTTTATGACCTATATGGATGAATCTAGGGAAATTCAAAATCCTCAAACATTTGAAGTGATAAAAAAATATCTTGAACCTGAGTTTTTGAGAAATGTTTTAAAAAAATATATCCAATAGTGATAGATATAATTAAGGGACAATGTTATTAAATAAAATTTAATGATATTGTCCTTATAATTTATTTGTTTTTTTGACTTTGTCAAAATAGTTAAAAGTGATATTATTATTGTAACGAACTTTATCTAATATGGTCACCACTGGATTATTAATGGATATAGGAGAGTAATGATGAAAAAAAAGATTGTGGTTATAGGTCTAATAATTATATTTATATCAAATATAGGATTGTTTTTATACCTTGAAGATTACTATAGAGAATCCCATTATAGAATGGTTGAAAAAAACTTGATGTCCTATTCATCTGAACTTGAAATGGTTTATAAGACATTTGAGGAAAATACCCAGTATTTAAAAATGGATTATTATAATAGTATCGAGGATAGATATTTACAACTTAGTAATAACATAATCAATCATTATAATAATTTTACAAGTATAGAAGAATATTTGGATACATATAGTAGAAATATTAAAAACAGCATAGTTATTTTAGACGGTGAGTTTTCGCCAGTTCATGAAATACCCGGTGAAATGCTTACTACTCTTGAATTCTTAGAAAAATATCTAGATAAAGAATCTTTGTCTGCTAAACAGATAATTTCCAGTCCTTATGGAGACATTTTTATAAGATCTAAGAAAGAAGATCTTTATATTGTTATAAAGCTAGATCAAGTGTATACAGAAGATTTAGCAATTTTAGAGTCCATTCCTTTGGAATACTTAAAAGAAAGAATAGGTAAATTTGATAGAAGTACTATGGGAATGGTGTTTGATACTGAAAGAGAACTTGCAATATCGAATTCAAAAGTGATGAAGCTATCAGATGGAAATTTTTATAATGAAAATAGACTTCTTTTAAGAAGCAGTATTGGCAAGTTTATTAGTATGAATAAGTATTGTAAAGAGACAGGTGAAAATAAAAGTATTTATGCCTATGTTAAAGAATCAAGTGATGAGGGAAAGTTAATCATCTCATATATAGAAAATGATGATGTAGAAGTAGCACTAAATAAGTATAAAAAAATGATATTGATGCTCAATTTCTTAGGAAGCATAACCTTGCTTATAGTAGGATTTATTCTCTATGATTTGCTTGATATTGGAAGTAGGTGAAAATATGGAAAATAAGAGGCGTAGATGGACCTTAGCACTGTACTTTGTTTTGTACTTAGTCTTTGTATGTTTTATCTTGGTTACAGCCAGTATAAGCTTTTTTAAAGAAACTATAGATGAAAATATGGTAGACAACCTTTCTTTTAAAACTAAAGGGGTTGAAGCTTTAAGAAATGGTAGTTTAGAATTCTCAGATGAGTATTATGAAAAAAAAGTTCAAATTAAAGAAAAAATACTTCAAGATGAAATTAGTGAAATTTTTTCAATTATGTCATATGCTTCTGAGGAAATTAAGGAAGAAGACAGATTAGATTGGTTTATAGATATAATAAAGAATAAAGAAATGCAATCAGATAAATTTGTATGGGTGACAAGTAGTTCAGGAAATTTTTTAGCAAGTGTTAGTCACGTTGAAGATTATCAGATAATTAATCTTTCAGAAAAACTTATTTCCACATTTAATGATACAAAATATATTAATGATATTGTAGGGGCTAGAAGAAACAGATTTTGGATAGATATGTATAATCCGATTCATGAGAAATATACAAAAAACTTAGTCATTGCATATTATGATAGAAATTATGATATAATTGTTTACGTTGCTTCTGTATCAGAAGATTTTAACAAAATAAGACAAGATATAGATAGGGAAGTAACAAAGAACATGATGAAAGAACTGACCTATTTGAGTGATTCAGGACTAATCGGTTACTACGATAACATTAATTTTGAAGCCAAATATTATGGAGGAGGATATCTAGAAAACATTTATGAGGATTCAGATATTCAAGAAAATGAATCTATTCTTCAAATGATTAAGAATAATAGAAATCAATCCTTCAAGTATGTAGTAAATAAAGAAAAAGAGTATATAAGACGAATAATGTATGTACATTATAGTGAAAAGGACGATATATACTATTTTGCTGGTAAAGACATAAGCGAGAAATATCTTAGAGCAGATAAACTACAGAATTTGGCTAATATTATAACTATCACAGTCGTGTTAATATGTTGTCTTATAGGTTTCAAAACATGGGACTGGATGACTCAACATTATTTCAAAAAGCAAAGAAGAATAAAAAAACATTTAAATTTAGATGATAAATAAGGAGGATTATTATGGCAAACCCAATAGTAGAAATAACAATGAAAAGCGGAGATGTAATCAAGGTGGAGTTATATCCAGAGATTGCAAAGAACACAGTGAACAATTTCATCTCATTAGTTGAAAGTGGATTCTATAATGGATTAGGATTCCACAGAGTAATCAAAGGATTTATGATCCAAGGTGGTTGCCCAGATGGAAATGGTATGGGAGGCCCAGGATACAGAATCAAGGGTGAATTCAAAATCAATGGATTTGACAATGATTTAAAGCACTCAAGAGGCGTAATCTCTATGGCTAGATCACAGCACCCAGATTCAGCAGGATCACAATTCTTTATTATGCACAAAGATTCACCACACCTAGACGGTCAATACGCAGGATTCGGTATGGTAATCGAAGGAATTGAAAATGTAGATAAAATTGCAGAATCAGAAACTAATATCTTCGACAAGCCAGAAGAGCCACAAGTAATCGATACAATGGTTATGGATATGAACGGTTACGATTTTGAAGAACCAGCGAAAATGTAGAGTTTCGTAGTTCGTTGGTCGTAGATCGTAGGTCGGAAGGGCATTTGAACTAAAAGTAAACCCCTGTATTTAAATACGGGGGTTTTTTGTGCCTAAGATCGCCTAAAGCTATATTTAATCTCGCCTAACCATTGCTTAGCAATTAGCCTAAGCTTGTATTAAATGTGATAACTTTTCCATGGGAAGAGTTATTACAAAACAATATTAGGCCAGTTGCAATGCAAGGATTAGGCACGCTAGTAGTATTAGGCAATATTAGGCAATATTAGGCAATTGAAAAAATCCTTCCCGACCAACAACCAACGACCTACCACCTACGAAAAAAAAGCCCCATTCTCCATCGGAGACTGAGGCTTTTAATATATCCATCACTATAGGGAAAATTCTAAAGAATTATAATTTCCCGTCACAACCTAAAACATTTACAATCTTGTGCTTAACCATATCTTTGATTGCTGTTCTTCCTTCTCCAAGATATTTTCTTGGGTCGAATTCAGCTGGTCTTTCAACTAGAAGCTTTCTGATAGCTCCAGTCATTGCAAGTCTTAAGTCTGTATCTATATTGATTTTACAAACTCCGAATGAAGCTGCTTTTTTAAGCATTGGCTCTGGAACACCTTGTGCTCCTGGGATATCTCCACCGTACTTGTTACACATTTCAACAAACTCAGGGATAACTGTAGAAGCTCCGTGAAGTACTAGTGGGAAATCTGGTAATAGATTAGTGATTTTCTCAAGTCTTTCGTAGTCAAGTTGAGGCTCACCAGAGAATTTGTAAGCACCGTGGCTAGTTCCAATTGCAATAGCAAGTGAATCAACACCAGTTCTCTTAACAAAATCTACAGCTTGATCAGGATCAGTATAAGTAGCATCCTTTGCGTCTACCTTTACTTCATCTTCAACACCAGCAAGTTTTCCAAGCTCAGCTTCAACAACTACTCCTCTTTCGTGAGCATATTCAACAACTTTCTTAGTAAGTGCAACATTCTCTTCATAAGGAAGTGCAGAACCGTCTATCATAACAGATGTGAATCCATCATCGATACACTGCTTACATATTTCAAAACTATCACCGTGATCTAGGTGAAGTGCGATATCAAGACCAGTATCTTCTACTGCTGCTTCAACAAGTTTTCTTAAGTATATTGGGTTAGCGTATTTTCTAGCCCCTGCAGAAACCTGAAGAATAAGAGGTGCGTTAGTCTCCTTAGCTGCATCAACAATACCTTGAATGATCTCCATATTGTTTACGTTGAACGCTCCAACAGCGTATCCACCTTTGTAGGCTTTTTCAAACATTTCCTTTGTAGTTACTAATGGCATAGTATACCCTCCTAAAAATTATTATTAAACCTATTCACCATTTATAATATATATATATATTTACTAAAAGTAAAGGGATAAAAGTCCATATATATTATTAATAGTGAACAAAAATTAAGTTTTAATTAGTATGCACTAATGGCATAATTATAACACATTTTTTAACGTAAAAGTTACTAAAAAGCTATACTTATTTAAATCTTTTTAAAATAATCCCTTGTGTATTGAAAATAAGTGATTATATTAATATAATAAGCAAGAAATATAAAAAGTTAGTCATTATAAATGTATCCAAGGGTATTATACCCATAAAAATAGATAATAACTTAGGAATGGGGTAAAATAATTGAAATTTCCAGAAAAATTTATTGAAAAAATGTCAACTTATCTTGGGGATGAGATAAATGACTTTATAGGAAGTTATGACAGGAAGTATAGAAAGTCGATTAGAATTAATAGACTTAAGATATCTGTAGAAGAGTTTTTAAAGATTTCTCCTTTTAAACTTCAGGCGATACCATGGACTGAAGATGGTTTTTATGTTGAGGAAGATATTAATCCAAGCAGACATCCATATTATTATGCAGGCCTTTATTATATACAAGAGGCCTCAGCTATGGCTCCTGTATCATATATGGAAGTTGAAGATGGTGATGTGGTCCTTGACCTTTGTTCAGCACCAGGTGGAAAGACTGTTCAGATTGCTTCAGATAATGAATCTGGACTAATAGTTGCCAATGATATTAGTAATGGTAGACTTAAAGCTGTTGTTAAAAATATTGAAATGTATGGAATAAAGAATTGTGTAGTTATAAATGAAGATGTGGAAAAAATTAATCAAAAACTTTCCAGAAGGTTTGATAAGATACTTGTTGATGCTCCATGCTCAGGTGAGGGGATGTTTAAAAAAGATTCCGGTGCAGTGAAGGCTTGGGAAAGTCATGGTGTATCCGTATGTGTTGAAAAACAGGAATCAATTATGCAGCATATAGATGAACTGATTTCTGGGTCAGGTCAAATAATGTACTCAACATGTACATTTTCCTCTGAAGAAAACGAGGAACAAATTATTAGTATATGTGAGAAAGAAAATGTTGAAATCAAAGGACTTGAAACTGTTTTTGAAAAAGGTCTTTCTGGAAATATAGATATAGACCAAGGGGTAGCCAGGATATGGCCCCATAAAGTAGAAGGTGAAGGTCACTTTTTTGCCCGTGTTCAGGTAGAGAATACTATGGATAGGGGATTTTCTAAGAAGGAAACATCAATGCCAGAGGAGTTCCAAAATTTTATAAAAGAAAACTTAAATAAAGATTTTTCAGGTAACTTTATGACAATAAAGGATAAATTATATCTTTGTGATTTTGATTTAGATCCTTTTAAAGGTCTAAGGGTAATACGTTCAGGATGGCATTTGGGAGAATTAAAAAGAGGGAGATTCATCCCATCACAAGCCCTTGCAATGGGGCTATTAAAAGAAGATGCAAAGAGAGTAGTAAATTTTACATCAGATTCTGTGGAAGTAATAAAATACTTAAAGGGGGAGTCAATAAGGGTTGAAAGTGAAAAGGGATACAACTTGATATTGGTAGACTCATACCCAATAGGTTGGGCAAAGTCAGATGGAAAAATGCTAAAAAACAATTATCCAAGTGCATGGAGAATGCTTTAAGACATAGGAGGACATTATGAATATTAGAATAGATAAATTCCTTGGTAATATGGGAATTGGAACAAGAACTGAGATAAAAAAATATATAAAGCAAAAACTGATAATGGTTGACGGCGAGATTATAAAATCAAGCAGTATAAAAATAGATACAGATGTGAATGAGGTAAGGTTTAACAATCGTATAATAGAATTCAGAGATAAGGTATACCTGATGATGAATAAGCCACAGGAAGTGATTTCAGCGACCTATGACAATATGCATGAAACAGTAATCGATTTACTAGATGAAGACTACCATCATTTTGATCTTTTCCCAATGGGAAGACTAGATATAGACACAGAGGGACTATTGATATTAACAAATGACGGGAAATTGTCCCACAGAGTACTTAGTCCAAAACATCATGTTAACAAAACATATTATGCAGAAGTAGATGGACAAGTTCTTGATGAACACATTGAAATATTTGAAGAAGGAATAGATTTAGAAGACTTCACAACTCAGCCAGCAACCCTTCAAATAATCCACAGTGAAGAAGGCTACAGCGAAGTACACATAACAATCTCAGAAGGCAAATTTCATCAGGTAAAAAGAATGGTAAATGCCATTGGGATGAATGTGACTTATCTTAAAAGACTAAAAATGGGTGGACTTGAATTAGATGAAACTCTAGAATTAGGTGAGTATAGGGAGTTGGAAGAGGCTGAGATAAAAATGCTACTTGGGGAGTAAGTGGCCTAATGTAGCCTAAAGCTACTTTGATCACGCCTAATTTCTGCGAGGCAGTTAGCCTAAGGTTGTTTTAATGAGATGCTTATAACTTAAGTTGAATCTGAAATATAGTTAATTAATGTATTATTTAATAGACCTTAAGAAAATCTAGAGATTTTCTTAGGGTCTTAAACATATTATAGCGGTCACAAATTTAGAAGAAATTGTACTAGTCTATGTTTTGAAAAACAATATTAGGCCTTTGCGCAAGCAAAAATTAGGCACGATTAAAATAAGTATTAGGCAATTTTAGGCAGCAAAAAAGAGCAGTTTAATGTAAAAACCGCTCTAAAATCCTATCAGTCTAAGACTATCTAACAATCAGACTAAATAGTCTATTGTCCAGCCAATTTTCTAATAATATCATCAAGAGACATTGAAGTCTTTAATTTAAAAGTACCTGACTGAAGTTTTGAATCTAGTTTCATTTCTATAGATCTGTTATAGAAGTCCTTTTCATTTTTAATAAGTCCATTACTTCTAAGTATTTTACCAATACCATATGCACTGCTACCCTGAGGGACCTTGATTGTAACGGTAGTATCTGCTACTTGACTAGTTTCAGTTTTTACAGTTTCTGTTACAGTGGTAGTTTCGGGTTTCGCTTGTGATACTGACTGTACTTGAGTAGGGGCTTCTTGAACAGTTTCTACTGGCTTAAGTGTATTTCCAGTTTCCACATTTTCTTCTCCTTCTGTTGAAAGGGAAATAGTGTCTGAATCAGATACTTTTACTTCGGGAGTATTTGTATCTTCCTCAACTTCTGAAACCTTAGAAATGGTACTTTCATTGGCGTCACCCTTTGCCATGAAATTGAAATCCATTGTAAGGGAATCCCCCATTCTGAAGAAAATAAGTCCAGCAATAACAGCTATTATAATAAGACCAAGTAAATAGTCACTAATATCGTAAAGAAAATCTTTTAATTTATTCATAATATCCACCTTTGAGTAGTATAATATATAAAGAAATACATCGACACATTTAGAATAACATAAAAGCTTGATTTTGTATGCTGAATAAGGTCTTTGTAAATAAAATTTAATCAAATTTGGAAAAATACTTATTAATAGTATAAATAATTTTAAAAAATGAGATAGACATGATAAAATTTTATATAGCCTATTATTTGGAGGACGTAGATGGGAAAGTTTGTTGAACTGGCATATAATGATATTGATGATATAGTGGGATATCTTGATGAGAATCCTGATTATTGTAATGATATATTGAATATTTTTGAGGAAAGCAATGGAAGCATAAAAGATCTTAAGTCTTCTATGAAGGGGAATAGAAAACTTCAGGGGGGGACTTATTTTGGATATTATAGGGAAGATGCTCTACAGGGCTTGTTTCTTTTTACAAATAAGAATTCACTAGTATTTTATTATAGTAATAGATCTGTGCTTAATAAGGTTGGGGTGCTTTTAGAAATAAAGAAGAGAAAACCTAAATATATCAAAGGTGTTTCTGAACAGGTTGATGATTTATATAAGATAATTCACAAAACCGTAGATTTAGATAAGTCAAATTTGTGTTACTTCATGTCATTAAATGACTGTAATAAGGACAGTTTGGAGATTAATGATAATATTAAGTCAATAAATGAGTATAAGGAAATTAAGAATATAGATTTTTTTGTCGAGGTTGAAAATAAGTTTGATAGGAATTACTATTCTATAAATGATCTCAGAAAGAAACTAGTGGATAGCACTGATACAAATTATCTTGTATATAGCAGTAATGACAGGATTGTTGGTCAGGGATTAATAGAGAAGCAGAATAGTTACTTTGCTCAAATAGGAGGACTTTATGTCCAAACTTCTATGAGGGGAAAGGGGATCGGAAAGGAAATTTTAGCTAGGATACTTGAAAAACTATGTGACAAGGAAATTACACCTATACTTATAGTAAAAAAAGATAATGATAATGCCATAGCTCTTTATAGGAACTATGGATTTGTTGAGAAATATGATTATTCAGTGTATGAACTGAGTTATTAATAAGAGTAATTAAAACTTCTAAAGGACGGATTTTATGAGAAAGATAATTATAGAAAAAAATGATAGTGATCAGAGGTTGGACAGATTTTTAATGAAATACCTTGATAATTCATCAAGGGGAAATATATATAAGTTGATTAGAAAAAAGGTATTTAAATTAAATGGAAAAAGAATTAAAGAAGATGTATTTATTAAGGAAAATGACGTTTTAGAGATTTTCTTGGCTGAAGAAACTATTGCATCTCTTCAAAAGGAAGAAGAAAAGGTTGAGAAAAGAGGACTGGATTTGCCTATAGTTTATGAAGATGAGGAAATACTTTTTGTGAATAAGCCTAAGGGACTTTTAACACATCCAGATAAAACAGAATATAAAAATACCCTTTCTACAAAAGTATTAGCATATCTGGCAGACTATAGCACAAGAAGATTTAAACCAGCTCCAGTACAAAGATTAGACAAGAATACAAGTGGTCTCGTACTTTTTGCTAAAACCTATGATTCCCTTAAAAAATTTAATGAAAAAATGAGAAATAGAGAGATTGAAAAATACTATCTTGCAGTAGTTGAAGGAAATGTTGAAAAAAATGGTGAAATAAAAGGTAAATTGACTAAGAAAGAGGGTATTAATAAGGTACAGGTTGGAAAAACTGGAGAGAAGGAATTCCACACTAAGTACAAAGTGCTGGAAAGATACGGTAAGTATACCCTTCTTGAGGTTAAACTTGAAACTGGTAGGACCCATCAGATAAGGGCATCCTTAAACCACATAGGACATCCAATAGTAGGGGATAGGAAGTATGGTGGTAAGACAATAGGAAATGTGAGATCCCAGCTTCTTCATGCTTATAAGGTTAAGTTTGATGGAAGAGAAATAACTTGCAATTCTAAAGAAATTGACGAATTTTTAAAGAAGTATTGTAAATAGCAAAATAATAATTATTACGACGATAACCTTATGGAATGAGGTGCCATAGTATGTTTAATGAGTTTTCTGCTGTGGAGGCATTGATATCTAGATATGACTACGGCGGAGCCATGGAGTTGATGGAAGATGCAGGTTTTGAGAATTATGACCTAGTTGTAGTTTTGGATTCCTGTAGATATGCAATAAATTTCGACTTTAAATCGGCCATGAAAAAGTTGTATCTTCTTTCAGATGAATATAAAGAAAAGAAAGAAATGAAAGAACTAAAGAAAAATCTTGAGGATCTTATCCATGGAAAACCAGATGTTATTCTTAGTGAATTACTTGAAAATATAAAGTTTCAAATCGTTAATGAAGAATACATTGATTTTTTAGGAAGAGTGTACAGGTTTAAGGAAGCATTGTTTAAATATATGTTTGTTAAAAAGAATTTAAATAAAAATAAGTTTTCTTTCCATGTACCTATGATGTCCAAAAGAAATATACTGAAGGTGTTAAGGAAAAAATATAAGATATACAATTCCAATCTTGTATACTCCATAAGCAATTACCTAAATAAGTATGCTAAGGAAGATTATAAGTTTATGGAGGTTGAGAAAATTCTTAATTCTGAAAGGATGAATCAGTTAATAGAATTAAGAAATGATTCAATTGTGGGTCATGGTTTTGTAGGTGTAAGTATTGATGATATATATAAGACTTATGGTAACCCTTATCAGGTGCTAGATGATTTTGAAATTTGTCTTAAGAAGCTTGAAATTGACATAATTAAATATAAATACTCAGATTTGAATAAGCTACTGATAGAGGAATTAAGGTATATATCAGTTAAGCCATATGTGAAAAGTGGATTTCCTTTTGAATAAAGTCATAAATAGTTATTCTTATGGATATCATTGCTGTATGCTTTTCACTAGAGGATAGGAGGAGTGTTTTGAAGGCGAGAGATATAAAGCTAATGCTATTTGCTGTTATCATAGGCGTTTTTTTATTCTCCCTAATGACTCCTGTAATTGTTCATGGGGCGTCCATGTCCCCAACATATGTGTCTAGAGATGTTTTACTTATGAACAGAGTGTCATACAAGGTTTCTGACCCAGTCAGGGGAGATATAATAGTTTTCAAAAGTAATATTGTTGGATCCGATGGAAAAGAAAAATATGTAATAAAAAGAGTCGTTGGTCTTCCGGGAGAAAATATTACAATAACTAATGGTAGTGTATATATTAATGGAGATTTGTATTATGAAAATTATCTAAATGATAAATACACAGATGGCGATGTCAATATGACTGTCAAGGAAGGATTCTACTTTGTATTAGGAGACAATAGAGATATAAGTCTTGATAGTAGAAATGAACTGATTGGTCTTATAGATAATAAAAAGATAGTTGGGAAAATATATTTTAGAATTATGTAGTAAAAATTGTGGGGGTGTATATTCATGATAAAAATTAATGTTGAAGGAAAAATCAAAGAATTTCAAGATCAGGTTTTATTGGAAGATCTATTAGAATTTGATGAAAAGAAAACTAGTGATATTGTTGCTGCTAAAGTTGATAATGTCCTAAGGGAGCTTACATACACTGTTGACAAAGATGCAGATATTCAGTTTATAAGAATGGACTGTAGTGACGGAATGAGAATATATCAAAGGAGTCTGTCCTTTGTGTTTATAAGAGCCGCTATGGAAATTATGGATAACTGTAAAATATCTGTAGAGCATTCTATTTCTAGGGGCTTATATTGTGAAATGCCTTGTGACACAGATCTTACAGATGAAAAAGTAGATGAAATAAAAGATAGAATGATAGAAATAATTGAGAGTAATGAAAAATTCCATAAGGAAAGTGTTCCTGTTGAACAAGCTATCGACATATTTAAAAAATTCAACATGGAAGCAAAAGTTAAACTTATGAAATATAGAAAGAGTGATTCAGTAAATCTATATTCATGTGGATGGTTGAAAAACTACTTCTATGGATATATGCTTCCATCAACTGCTTATTTGAAGAAGTTTGATCTTAAAAAATATGGTAATGGAGTGGTGCTAAGACATCCTACACCATTTTCCCCAGATGAATTACCTGAATTTATAGAGCAAAAACAGTTGTTCAAGATTCACAATGAGTCTGAACAGTGGGGGAAAATTCTTGATGTTGAGCACGTAGGAAACCTAAATGAAAGAATTGAAGCTGGTACTTATAAGGAACTTATGATGATAAGTGAAGCCCTTCATGAAAAGAAGGTAGCTCAAATTGCTGATATGATTAGTAAGACTCAAAAAAGATTGGTTCTTATCGCTGGTCCATCTTCATCAGGAAAAACAACATTTGCAAATAGACTTATGGTACAACTTAAGGTTAATGGTTTAAATCCAATAACACTTTCTACAGATGATTACTTTGTAGATAGGGAGTTTACTCCTAGGGATGAAAATGGAGACTATGACTTTGAGTCATTAGATGCAGTTGACGTAGAACAGTTTAATGAAGATTTGAATGGTCTTCTAAAGGGAAATGAAGTTGAACTTCCATACTTTAACTTTAAGACAGGAAAAAGAGAGTATAAGGGAAGAAAGCTTCAAATAGAAGAAAATCAAATCATTATTATAGAAGGAATCCATGGTCTGAATGAAAAACTAACTTATCATGTAGATAAGGATCAAAAGTTTAAAATCTATATAAGCGCCTTAACACAGCTTAATATAGATGATCACAATAGGATTCCAACAACAGATTCAAGACTTCTAAGAAGAATAGTAAGGGATAGTAAGTACAGAGGACACGATGCCCTTACAACATTAAAATTATGGCCATCAGTTAGAAGAGGAGAAGAGAAAAATATCTTCCCTTACCAAGAAGAAGCAGACGTAATGTTTAACTCAGCCCTAGTATATGAACTGGCAGTGCTGAAAAAACACGCAGAGCCACTTCTAAAGAAAATAGATAAGTCATGTAAAGAATACTCAGAAGCCCTAAGGCTGATGAAATTCCTAAATTACTTCGAATCAATAGATGATGACGGATTAGTAATGATCACATCAATTCTAAAAGAATTTGTTGGTGGTGGGATATATCATTAGGGATTGAAAATCCCTCGTAGGTCGTAGGTCGTAGGTCGTGGTTGGGAAGGTATTTAGACCACTAGAGTGAATTAAAGCTCGATTTCTTGATTGAAATCGAGCTTTTTTAGGTGGTGTATTTTTGCTATTGGCAAAAATGGTAGTGTACGTGTTCCAAAGGAGCTTGTGGTGGTGTTGCTGCTTAGCAGCAGGTGGTCAGGCAAGGTCAAGACCCAAAACCAAGTGAATCCTTCCGAAAAGAATAACCCCCAATGGATTTACTTTATCAGTAAAAAAAGGTTTCACGAACTTGACCTTCCGACCAACAACCCACGACCTACGACCCACGGCCCTTTAATACATACTAAAATCAAACTCCTCACTCAAAAGTTCCAGTAGCTTAATCCCAGCAATACTATTCCCTTTCTTATTAAGTGACGGACCATATACTCCTATACCGTATCTTTCCGGTACTGGGGCAAGGATTCCTCCGCCTACTCCGGATTTTCCTGGTATCCCTATGTTGATTGCAAATTCCCCTGAACCGTCGTACATTCCGCATATTGTCATGTAGGCGTTGCATATTGAACAGTATTTTTTGTTGACTATTTGTTTACCTGATATTGGATCTAGGCCTCTATTACCTAGTAATAGGGCAATTTTTGCAAGGTCTTTTGTTGTTACCTCTATTGAACACTGTTTGAAGTATATATCAAGTAGTTTTAGGGGATCACTGTCTATAACCCCTAACTCTTTTAAGAAAAATGCTATTGCCTTATTCCTATTTCCCGTTTCTTTTTCTGACAGAAAAACTTCCTCGTTTATCTTTAGTTCTTCATTTCCTGTAATCAATTTGAAGTACTCTATTAGTCTTTCAAACTTTTCTTCAACTGTATTTCCATGAATCATATCTGTAACTGTTATTGCTCCTGAATTAATTAATGGATTTAGGGGTTTTGATTCAGTAGAGGTTTCGAGTTTTATTATACTGTTAAATGGATCACCGCTTGCTTCCTTACCAATACGGGAGAAAAACTTTTCTGTTCCATTGTCCTCAAGTGCAAGTAGAAGACTAACTACCTTGGATATACTCTGTATTGTAAATTTCTTGTCATGGTGGCCGTAAGAGATTATTTCTCCTGATGTATCTATGATTGTGATACCAAGATTATCTATAGAACTGTTCTTTAAAGCAGGTATGTAATCAGCTACTTGACCTTTGGAAGATAGTGCGGAACAGTCTTTAAAAATTTCTGATATAAATGCTTTCATTTTTAACCTCCTTAAGTTTCATTATTATGGCTATATTATAAAACATTAACTTAATAGCAAATGTTAAGATTTATTAGTAATTAATAAGGAAATGTAATTTTTATGGAATTCTTACTGAAATCTAATGATTACAATGCTTGTGGGATTTTTTTGTTTATATAACACAATTTTATTGGATTCAAACCACTTTTTGAAACTTCTTAAATGTGATATGCTATTAGTAATATTTACAATCAGTAATATACTCATATCATATAGGATATTTTATAGATGAACTATAAAGAGTTGGCCACTAAAAAATCAGTTTCAAAATTCTTATACCTAAATATATATCTTCTAATCAATTATGAAGTTTAGTGTATTATGGTGAGGAATCAACTGTAGTTACTTTTTTTATTGGCTTATTAAAGAGGGTTGATTTTGTGAGGGTAAAAAAATTCTTAATAAACATTAAGAGAAATATTACATATTTTTATCTTATTAGCCTATTTCTCATTTCTCTAGTTGTACTGTTTGTTTATTTTGATAACAGCATGTCATTCTATTCAATCATATCAAAAATAAATGTCCCGGTGGCAACTGCTATATTTCAACTTGGGGCTATAATAATCAGTTTCATGATATTTAATACCAGCCATTATTCCTTTATTACCCATAGACAATACCAGATGTGGATACTTAGCATAACTTTTTTGATTTCTGGTATCAATGAATTTATTTTTACTGTAAATTCATACAACAGCTATAGTGGTCATGGTCACGAATATCTTCTTTATTATTCCCAGTATACCCAGTTTTGCCTTGCACTAGGACTTTTACTTAGTGGTGTGTTTTTTTACAAGGTTAGGAAAAAAGAGCTTAATCACGGGATTAGGACGGCACTTTTTCTAGCAATAATAGTTGGTGTGTTTTATCTTTTAGGTTCTTATATTCCAAGTGGAATAAACAGTGCAAACCTTGATTTTTGGTGGTTTAGGAATAAATTTGTGATTAGTGGTGGAATAGTATTCTTAATGATGGTTACAGCACTTATATATATTAAGATTTTCTTTTCTACAAATAATAAGTACATAATAAATTTAGCGGCAGGAATCTTCGTACTTATGATAGGTCACATATTCAGGGTAATGGTAAGTACTTACCCTACATTTGATATGCTTATGTTTGATGTATATAAGGTTGTTTCATATTTACTTATTTATCAGGCTATATTTAAATATAATGTTTCAATGCCTTTTGAGGATCTTGTTGAAGCCCAAAGACAGATTAAAATGTATGCTGACAATCTTGAGAAAATAGTAGAGGTAAGGACAGCGGAAGTAAATGAGGCAAATGGAAGATTAATCTCAGAACTTGAAAGCGCTAAGGAAATTCAGCAATCTCTTTTACCTGATAAGTTTATAGAAATGAAGGGTACAAAATTTGTTTCTGGATATTTCCCTTGTGAAAGATTAAGTGGAGATTTTTATGATATATATGAAGTTGATGATGACAACATAGGAATGTATGTACTTGATGTATCGGGACACGGTATAAAGGCTGGACTGATGACCATGTTCTGTAATAACTATGTTAAATCAAAAGAGAGACTAATAAGAAGATACAGGGGACTTAAACCCCATAAGAATTTAAGTAATTTTTATGAAGAGTTTAACAAACTTCATTTTCCTGAAGAGATGCACATGGTAATATTTATGGCTGTGTATAATGCGAAAAATAGACTTCTTAAGTATTCTTCTGGGGGTATGAATACCAATCCGATTGTTTTTAATAGAGAGGGAAGAATTGACTACCTAGACGAATCACAAGGATTCCCTATATGTAAACTAGACGGTTTTTATAAACCAGAATATAAGTCTGTTTCTAGATTTCTTATTCCAGGAGATAGGGTTTTATTCTATACGGATGGATTAGTTGATGAACAAAAGAATGGAATATTTACCAATGAAGAATTAGAAAATTTTCTAAGAACTTCAGTTAATAATACAGTAGAAGAAATAAGTGGATTTATAGAATTTAAAATAATGACGAAAAAGAATGTACTGGAAGATGACATAAGTTATTTCATTATGGAGGTTCAGTAAAGACATAAGGAGGAAATAAATGATTATAGGAAGTCATTTATCTATTGCCAAAGGGTTTTATAAGGCTGGACAGGAGGCTCTTGATATTGGAGCCAATACATTTCAGTTTTTTACAAGGAATCCCAGGGGTGGTAAAGCTAAGGATCTTGATTTTAGTGATATAAACAAGCTAGAAGACTTAATGAATGAAAATGATTTTGGAAAACTCCTTGCCCATGGACCATATACACTCAATATGGCATCTGCAACTGAAAAAACTAGGGAGTTTGCAAAAATGTGTTTCAGGGAAGATCTTGACAGACTTAATCATATCCCTTGTGATTTATATAATTTTCATCCAGGAAGCCATGTAGGTCAAGGGACAGATAAAGGTATAGAATTAATAACCGACATTATCAATTCATCTTTAAGGGAAGACCATAATACATTTGTTCTTCTTGAAGCAATGTCTGGTAAGGGTACAGAGATTGGAAGAAGTTTTGAGGAATTAAGGACAATCATTGATGAAATAAATCTTAAGGATAAAGTAGGCGTATGTATTGATACATGTCACATATATAGTGCTGGATACGATATAGTAAACAATTTAGAAGGAGTACTTGAAGAATTTGATAAAACAGTAGGCATTAGTAGACTAATGGCTATACATTTAAACGATTCAAAAATGCCCTTCAATTCAAACAAAGACAGACACGAAAAAATAGGTAAAGGAACAATCGGCTTAGATGCTATAGTAAACTTCATATCAAACAAACATATAAGAGACTTGCCAATATTTTTAGAAACACCCAATGAATTGGCTGGTTATAAGGCAGAAATAGATATGTTGAGACAATTAGTAAAGTAAAAGAGGGGAGTCTTTAAATAGACTCCCCTTGTCTAGTGCTCTTCTAAAAAAGAATTCGCGTCTAAAATTCAAGTTACACTTTCATGTCTAATACAAGATATATAAAATCATAATCTTGTGACTAGTGTATTACCAAGTAATACGACCAATGATATTTTCCTAGGGGAAAATTCTGATTGTAGAGTAGGTTCTTAAAGATATTTCGTATGAATATATGAGTTATAAGCATAAAATTTTTTTATATTACCACATTTCTAATAGCTGGGGATATCCTTGTACAAAAAATAAGTAAAGGTTTTTAAGCAATAACACTGCAAACTTAATGATTTGAAATCGTTAAACTTGCAGTGTTATTGATTTTTTGATGTTTGACCTGTACTTGGATATCTTAAGATTTACTTTAAAAAAATGTATTAATTATACGATTAAAATTTTCCCTTTGGAAAATATCATAGAGCGGATTATTTTAGTAATCCTCTAGACGCAAAATTAATGAACTTCAATATTTTGTATTAGACATGAAAGCAAACTTGAATGTTAGACACGAGTTCTTGTAAAGAACAGTACTAGACAATTATAGCGGGAGTCAACTTGACTCCCGCTATAATTAATTTAATTAACTACAACCTTATTCTTACCAGTTTGCTTAGCTTCATAAAGGGCCATATCAGCTCTCTTAAGAGCACCTTCAAGTTCCCCTTTACCTTTTACAAATGTTACTCCAATACTCACGGTGAAGAATATTGATAAGTTGCCAATAGGAACCAACATATCTTCAATAGCCTTTCTAAGTCTTTCAGCCATTTCAATGGCGATATTGTCATTTCCGTCGGAATATATAGTGGCTGAAAATTCTTCTCCTCCCATTCGTCCAAAATGTCCCTTGTCCCCAATGGTTTCTTCGCATAGTTTAGCCATACTTATAAGGGCCTTATCTCCGATATCATGTCCAAAGGTATCGTTGATACTTTTGAAATTATCAATATCAATCATAAGGATAGCGATTTTATTATTTTCATCTGTAAGGGAGATTTCCTTTTGAGCTAAATCTATATAATGTCTTCTTATGTTTACCTCTGTAAGGGAATCTTTAGTAGCTAATTTTATAAGATTTTTTTCCATCTTTTTTTGTTCAGTTACATCACGGTGTATTCCAAAGTGACCATAATATCTGTTTTCTGAATCATATATTGCCACATAGGTGCAGTTGAATACTTTATCGTTTTGAGGATATTCCTTTTCAAAGTGAATAACCTTGTTTTTAATAAGTCTTTTAAGAAATTCTTTTTCTTCCTCAAGACTGTCGAATAATACTGAGGTCAAATCTTCAGGACAAGATCCATTGCTTGAAAAAAGTTTGGTCATTTCTTTATTGGATATTCTAGTTTTCTGATTGTGAACAATGTAATCTAGAAGTTCTTCCTCTTTTCCCATATCCATATACTCTTCCCAGTGAATAGCTTCTTCTATAGTGTTTATGATATTTCCATCTGTTGAATATTCGAAGAATGTTTTTAATTGCTTCTCAGTTCTTTGAAGGGCAACCTCAGCATTCTTGTACTGGGTAATATCATGACTATATGCAAGAAGATACTGAATTTCATCTTGCTCATCAAGTATTGGCTCGATAGTAAAGTCATAGTCCCTAAGACCTTTATTTTCAATTAAGTGGGTAGTTTGAAAATTAATAGTTTCCCCTAGAAAAATTTTTTCCATTGAAAAAAGAATCTTGTTTTTCAATTCGTCAGAATGGGTCCATATGGGTAAATCCCAGTATGGAGTATTTCGAATTTCATCAGTTGTCATCTTGATTACTTCTAGAAGCGCCTCATTACCGAAAATTATCGACATTTCCTTATCAAGGAGGGCAATCATTTGAGAAGTACTATTCAGAATTTTTAAAAGTAAAGCATTTTTTAATATTGTCTTAGCCATAGTATCACCCTCATTTAAAATAGTATGTAAATTTATACCCAATTAGCTTATTAATATATCTATATTATAACAAAAAATAAAAACAGTGACCAAGATTGGCCACCATTTTTATTAGGTTTTAAATAGGATTTAATAATTATGTTAAAAGGAATTTGCTTATAAATACAGCTTGTTAAAAATATATCAATTATTATTTTTTACAAACTCTTCTCTTAGTATGGTCATTTGGTGTTTGATAATAAATAAAACTATCAAAATCAAATTTTTTATACCAAAAGGAATTGATTAATTTGTTAATTGTTTAATATCATATCGTTAATATAAGTATAATATCGTGTTAAATTATTGTCAATTAGATTGGTTATCAAAATGAACTCTAAAAATTCTCTATATTATGTTAATGGTTAACAAGAAAAAGGAAGTCATTAATAATATAGAGTAAAAGTTTCATAATGTTAAAAAATATCCTTGCACATGGTGAAATTTCAGAAAACTAGGGTATGTCAATATAAAAGAAAAATTAAAATTATTATCTAAATGCTTAAATAAATTATTAAAATCTTAATAATTTATTAGTATTGTCTTAATAGATTTTTAATACAGTAGAAATATAATGAGGGTGAAGTTAGTGATAGGAAAATAATGAATAGATGTGGATATATAGTCCACCTAAAATAATTGTGAAGTAAGTTTAGGAGAGATTAAAATGAAAAAAGTTTTAATTTTAACTGCATCAACAGGAAACGGACATAATGAAGCTGCCAGATGTTTGGCAAGAGAATATGAGGCTATTGGATATGAATCAAAGATAGTTGATATGTTGAAAAGCACTTCAAAGATGCTTGATTTTGTGATTAGTGACGGATATAAAATACTGGCTAATAAATTACCTAGAATATATGGAAAGTTATATTATACTTCAGATAAAAAAATATATAAGGATGCATTTGGACCTGTTTTTTATAAAATGTGTGAGGATAAACTTTACAAACATGTTCAGCAGTATCAACCTGATGTTATTATAGGAACCCATGCTTTTAGTGTTATATTAATGTCTAGTCTTAAAAAGGATGGGAAGATTGATTGTCCAGTTATTAGTATAGTAACTGATTTCAAAGCTCATTATTCTTATGTAGATGATAATATTGATGCTTATGTTACTGCATCTGAGTATACTAAAGAAGGGCTTATTGAGAGAAATGTATGTCCTAGTAAGATTTATCCATATGGTATACCTGTAAAGAATGAGTTTTATTCAAAGAGTCATTCAAGGGATAGGGTATTTACAATTCTGATCATGGGAGGAAGTATGGGAACGCCTGAAATATCAAAGGTGGTTAAAAATCTTCTTATGAATAAAAACAAATTTAGGATAGTAGTTGTTTGCGGTAATAATAAAACCTTGAAAAAACATCTTGAATCTAAATATTTAGGAAAAGCAGGAAATAGGGACTTGAGAATTCTTGGATATACTACAGAAGTATCTAAGTTAATGGATGAGAGTGATATTCTTATTTCAAAGCCAGGTGGTCTTACGGTTTCTGAAGCTATTGTAAAAGAAATACCTATGGTTATACCATTTGCTATACCAGGTCAGGAAGAAGAGAATATAGATTTCCTAGTGAAAAGCAATGCAGCAATTTATATTGATAATATAAAGGATATTAATTTGTATATAGATAGATTGATCGAAGATCCAGAGTATTATATGTTATATAAAAATTCTATTAAAAAGATATATACTTGTAATTCAGCTAATATGATAGTGAACTTATCTGAAAATCTTATTGAAAGATCAATGGGATCTGTAACTGATTTTCAGTTAAGTATGTAATATAGGAGTAGACGATGAATAAAAATATTGTAATTCTTACAGCCCCTTTTGGAAATGGACATAATTCAGCTTCAAGGGCCATTAAAAAAATGATAGAAAAGGAATATGATAATGTAAAAGTAGACATTATTGATCTTTTTCAGGAGTTAAATCCAAAATCGGCTTCTGCATTTTCTAAAATGTACAATATGGTAACTAAGTTTTCACCACTTGTTTACGATATGTATTATGTAATTAAGAAGAAGCAAGAGAATAATTTTATAGATAAGTTTATGATTGATCAAAATCTTGATAAGGCAGTGGATATAATTTATCAAGGGGATCCTGATATTATTATTTCAACATTTCCTGCTTGCTCGGGATACGTTTCAAGAATAAAAGAAAAACTTAAGTTCAAAACACCACTTGTTACGGTTATGACGGATGTGGTAGATAGTGTTGAATGGATTTATGATAGAACGGATGAGTACTGGGTTCCTGCCAAGGAGACTAAGGATTTTCTTATTTCCAAAGCAGTAGAAGAATCAATGATTAGAGTAACAGGTATTCCAGTTGATGAAAAGTTTACAATAGGCAAAGAAATAAACTATAGAAAAAAGAAACAGATACTAATTATGGGTGATATTATTGAAAAATTTGATTTAGATAGTAAGAAGAGATTAGAAAAATTGGACTCATTAGATAATTATTTGATTAAAATAGTTACAGGAAGAAATAAAAAGCTGTATAATAAACTTATAAAAAATGATTTTAAGAATATCGAAATTATAGGTTTTACAAATAATATTTCAAGTCTTATGGCCCATTCAGATCTTGTAGTGACAAAACCAGGAGGCCTAACCCTTTTTGAAGCAATTAACTCAGAAGTTCCTGTAATAACTAATTTCAAAAGTTTTGGACAGGAGAATGGAAACATTGATTTTATTAAAAAAAGAGAGATTGGTATTTTGATTGAGGATAAGAGAGATTTCCTTGATGAAGTTAAACTGTGTTTAGAAAATGAAGACATTATAGAAAAGTATAGGGAAAACATAAAAATCATAAAAAGTGAATTTGAATCATCTCCAGTAAGTAGACTAAGAGGGTTGGTTCAGTAGAGGTGAATTATGAAGAAAATAATCAATTATCTAGTACTTGCAGTATTACTAGTAGGAACTTTGTATTTGTTTTTTTCCAAGTCAGATATAGGAAATCTTAAAACTCTTATTGTAAACTCTAATAAGTTATACATTTTAGTTGGAGTTCTTGCAATGGGAATGTATTGGCTTATGGAGTCTGTAATGCTTTCCATGCTTATAGAAAATGTCCACAGGAAAATCTCCCTATGGAAGACATTTAAGCTGACAATGATTGGACAGTATTATAGTCATCTTACACCATTTTCAAGTGGTGGGCAGCCGGCTCAGTTATATGAAATGAGTAAGGATGAAATTCCAGTAGGTAAGGCGACAGCAGTACTTGTAAATAAGTTCTTTTTATTTCAGATAACTGTAACTATATATGCATTAGTACTGGCACTGTTTAGATTACCCCTGTTTATACAGAAACTTAGTGGGGCATTTTACTTTATATTTACAGGACTAACATTTAACATTGTTGGTCTGGCAGTGCTACTTATAATAGCAATTAAACCAAGAAAATTTGAACATATAATTAAGAAAGTAATAGACCTTCTTAAAAATTTAAAAATAGTAAAGAATAGGGATAAGGTCGTTAAGTCTGTTATGTCCCATATTAAAGACTATGAGAAAAATCTTAAGGTTGCCCTTGAGAACAAAGAACTTTTTATAAAGTTGATTTTCTTGACAATGATTCAGTTGACGGCATATTTTAGTATAACTTATTTTATATATAAGTCTCTTGGCTTAAGTGAAATGAATTTCTTTGATATTCTTGCCCTTCAGTCATTCTTATATATGGCTATATGTTTTATTCCTACCCCAGGAACAGTTGGTGCAGCTGAAGCAGGTTTTAGTTCGATACTGAGCATAGTATTTGCCCATGGTTTTCTTTCCTATGGCCTACTACTTTGGAGAGGGATAAGTTTTTACTTTAGTTTTTTAATAAGTGGAATGGTAACACTTTTTGTATATGTTAAATCAAAATATAGTAAAAAATATGAGTACGCAGGACTGTAGCATTTTTAATAGCTACAGTCTTTTTTGGAGGAAAGATGAAAACAAGTCTCGGGGAAATAATAAAAAAATGCAATATTGATTTATATGGAGTGGCTTCTGGGGGCTGTTTAGAGAACAGCAGGGAGATACTAAGCCATAGGATAAATAATGGTCAAATTACGGAGTTTGAATCATTGGAAATCGATGAAAGGATAAATCTTAAGAACTATTTAGATAATCCCAAATCAGTAATTGTTATTGGCCTAACATATCCCTTGTTAGGATTGGAGAAGGACAATAAGGATAAATATCAGGGATGGTATACTGCATCTTCTATGGGAATTGATTATCATATACTTGTAAGGGAAAAATTATACCTACTTCTTGAAGAGCTAAAAAAAGAATATGATTCTTTTTCATATTATCTTGGAGTAGATACAAGTCCCTTACTTGATCGGGGCTTTGCTAAAGAAAGTGGAATAGGATTTTACGGTAAAAATTCCTTTGTTATTAATCCTGAGTTAGGTTCAGCTTTTTTTATAGGTTATCTAATTACAGATTTGGACTTTGAAATTACAAAGGAAAAAATAACTGATAACTGTGGGGTCTGTAGTAAATGTATCGATTCTTGTCCAACTGGAGCTATCAGCAGTAAGGGGATGGATCCTGGCAAGTGCATATCATACATTACCCAGAAGAAAGATTTGAGTTTTGAGGAAATGGATCTAATAGGTAAAAAACTTTATGGTTGTGATGTCTGTCAAATGGTTTGCCCTTACAATAGGGAAAATATAAAAAACTTAAGGTATGCAGAAAAAAATTATATTGAACTGCTGGAACTTATAAGTATATCCAACAAAGAATATAAAAATCTATATGGAAATAAAAGTTTTTCATGGAGAGGTAGAAAAATAATTAAAAGAAATGCATATGTTGCCTTAGGAAATTATAAGGATGAAGATCTTTATGATAAACTTAAAAACTTCTACGGAAAAGAAAGTGATTATTATCTTATATATATTGCACGGGCTATGTACCTTTCTGATAAAGAAAGATTCATTACTGATGTAAGTGTTGAAAAATCCATAAAAGACAAAGTTTTAGATGAAATTGAAAAAAATGTTAAGCTTATTTTGTAAGTTCAATTAAAATTTAACAAAAAAAGTAGTATAATATCCATAAGGCCTTTGAAAGTGTGTAGAAAGTTTTTGACAATGATTAATAGTAATAATAATAGGGTATATTACAAAAAAAATTAAGAGGTGGGACATATGTATAATAAAGATGATATTCTTTTGGAAAGTGGTACAGGTGAAGTTGAAGTTCTTGTGTTTTCTGTGGGTGACGAAGAGTATGCCATTAATGTTGTAAAAGTAAAGGAAATACTAAATATTGATAATATAGCCAAAATTCCAGATACCCATATGTCTGTTCCAGGAGTATCCCTAATAAGGGGCGAAGTAATTACTGTAATTGATATGAATTATGTGCTTGAGAAAAGATTGAATGAGGATGTTAAAAACTCAATGACTCTTGTGTGTGAATTTAACAAGATGAAGGTTGCTTTCGCAATAGATGAAGTAAAGGGAATTTCTAGAATTGGATGGAAGGATATTAAGAAGCCTAGTACAATAACATCTAATTCATTAGTTATTGGAAATATTGAGTTGAACGAAAGAATAGTAATGCTTCTAGATTTTGAAAAGATTGTTATGGATATTAGTCCAGAAGCAGGAATTAATGAAGCAAGAATTGAGGCTGCAACAGAAAGGGATAGGGATAGATCAAAGTATAAGATGGTACTTGCTGATGATTCACCACTTATCAGGGAAGTATTATCCAGTACCCTTATTAAAGCTGGATTTACTAATCTTAAGTTCTTTAATGATGGAATGGAAGCATACGAGTATCTATTTAATCTTAAGCAAGAACATGGTAAAGATTTTAACAAGTATGTTGATATGCTGATTACTGATATAGAAATGCCTCAGCTAGATGGTCACACATTGACTAGAAGAGTAAAGGAAGATTCAGTATTAAAAGACCTTCCTGTAATTATCTTCTCTTCACTTATAACAAATGACCTTAAACATAAGGGTGATTCAGTAGGTGCAGATGGTCAGATGTCTAAACCAGAGGTTCAGTATTTAGTTAATCTAATTGACGAGATATTGGAAAAATAAAAATTAATGAGCTCCTGTCGTAAAAACTATTTTACGACAGGGCTTTTTTTTTGTATTATAGTATGTGGGCACTAGAAAAAGTGTCACAGCCATACAGTAACAATATTTTTATAGATTGTTTTTATTTTGTTAATAAGTTTATTATATATTTATATGGTAGGAAATAATATTTTCATTAGGAAAGGAAGAAGAGCATGGGTTTTTATTTTAACGACTCACTAGGATGTCTTAGTTTAATCATTATACTTGTTTTAATTCTAATGTTTGTTTTTTCAGTAGGGAAAGCCGTTTTATTCTCGCCAATTGGAATAATTCTTGTATTGTTTATTATATGGAGAAACTTTTTTAAATCTATGAAAAGCAAGGAAGATGATAGTAAGGTAGATATTAAATGGCAAGAAAAAACTGAAAGAGAACCATCTCAAAGTGATTTTTGGGATGATGATGATAAAGTAGTAGAAGTAGATTACGAAGAAATTGATAAGTGAAAGTAAATATATGACCATTGGAGACATTATATTATGAAAAAGGAAAGAAATTTTTCCTTTTTCATAAAATGATGATTTTCAATGGTTTTTTATTGGTAAAATATTAATTAGCAGATAAAAAAATTCTTTATTTTCTTAGGGGGAGAAACAATGAATAGAAAAATATTACTGTTAGGATTAATAGGAATATTATTGTTAACAGCTTGTGGAAGAGCAAGTGAAAAAACAAAAGAATCCACAGAAGAAAGTTATAAAAAGGTTGTTGAGATCTATTTTGGTCAAGAAGGTGATCTAAAAAGAACTTTTTCTATGACAGGTGTTTTTGAAGCCGCTAGCATTGTTAAGATAATTCCTAAGATACAAGGGATTGAAGAGGTTGAAGAATTACAAGTCCTTGAGGGACAGTTTGTAAAAAAAGGTGATATCCTTTCTAAAATAGATGATGAAAATGTAAGGGACAATATTAATAGTGCTAGGGCAAGTTATCAACTTTCAAAAGATAATTACGAAAAAGGATTGGAGAACTATAATATTGCTTTAGACAACTTAAAAAGAACTGAAAAACTATATGAAGAAGGTGCAGTCACTAAGCAAGATTTAGAAAATGCTCAGGTGATGGCTTCAAATAATGAGTTGGATATATTAAAGGGGCAGTTGGATATAGCAAGGATTAATTTTGAAAATCAAAAGAAGTCACTGGACCATGTACTATTGTCCTCACCTATAGATGGTGTAGTTTCAAGAATGAATATTGAAGAAAAGGGTTACATATCAGGGCAAAGTTTTATTGAAATCGCACAAATTGATAAGTTGAAACTTAGGGTTAAGTTGCCACAAAATGTTGTGAAAGTATTAGAAATTGGTGATGTAATTGATATAGATCTCATATCAGAAGATAAAAAAGTTTTTGGAAGTGTCAAGTCAATTAATTATGTACCTGAAGATATTAGCAATCTTTATAGTGTTTTAATCGAACTCGATAATCCTGATTACTTAATTAAACCAGGTATGTTTGGTCAAGTATCAATTGATATCAAGGATTCTAAGGAGACTATATTATTACCGGTGGACAGCGTTTTAAACGATTCAGATGGTTCATATGTATATATAGTGGTTGATAATAAGGCTTATAAGACATATATAGAAATTGGAGAAGATAACGGAGAGGAAATTGAGATTATTTCTGGTCTTGACTCAAGTCAAGCTGTAGTAGTTTCGGGACAGGAATTTTTAGAGGATGGAATTGAAGTTGTAGTGGTAAGGGGTGAGTAGGCATGAAGATATCTGATATGTCCATAAAAAGACCTGTAACTATTACCATGATAATGCTGGTAATTATTCTTTTGGGTATAGTATCCCTTACAAGGTTATCAGTCAATCTTTATCCTGAAATGGATATTCCAGTAGCAATAGTAAGCACTAGCTATGAGGGGGTTGGGCCAAAGGAAATTGAGACCCTAATATCTAAAGAAATAGAACAGTCAATGTCAACAGTTGGAGGAATAAAGACCCTTACATCAATGTCCAATGAAGGTGGATCTCTAGTCGTGCTTGAGTTTAATTATGGGGTTGATATGGATTCTGCAGTTATGGAAATGAGAGAAAAACTTGATTTGATAAGGGCTTTTTTGCCGGATGATGCGGGAAAGCCCATGGTCTTTAAGATAAATCCAAATTCATTTCCTATCATGTTCTTTTCTGTGAATAGTGATATGGATATAGATGAAACCAAAAGGCTTGTAGAGGATAGGATAGTAAATAGAATAGAAAGGCTTGATGGGGTAGCATCTGTCTATGTAACAGGAGGAAATGAAAAGGAAGTTGAAATACTCCTAGATAATAATATTCTTGGGCAGTACAATATTGATCCTGTCTTAGTTTCTAGGGTGATAGCTGGGGAAAACATAAATCTCCCAGGTGGAAATATTAACAGGGGTAAAAAAGATGTAATACTCAGGACTACAGGTGAGTTTAAAAGTGTTAAGGAAATTGGAGAAGTTATGATTCCCGTAGGTAAGACTTCCATGCCCCTAAAAAACATTGGAAGTGTACAATTAGAAAATAAGGATAGACTTACAATCAATGAACTTAATGGTAAGGAAAGTCTTAGTATTAGCATATCTAAGCAGAGTGATTACAATACAGTTGAAGTTGCTAACCTTGTAAATGCTGAACTGAGAAAAATATCAGATGAGTTTGAAGGCCTTAGGATAGAAAAAATATTCGACCAATCAGAATTTATCAAGGATTCCATACAAAATGTTACTAAGAACGGTTTACTAGGAGGAATATTCTCAGTCATAGTTTTACTGATATTTTTAAGGAATATAAGAAGTACACTAATCATTGCAGTTGCTATTCCAGTATCTGTAGTAGGGACTTTTTCTCTTATATACTTTGGTGGAATATCTTTAAATATGATGACCCTGGGAGGTTTGGCCCTGGGAATGGGTATGCTTGTGGATAATTCCATAGTTGTACTTGAAAATATTTATAGATATAGAAGTTTAGGATATGACAGTATGGAAGCTGCTAGAAAAGGAGTTAGTGAAGTTGGAACTGCTGTTGTGGCATCTACAATAACCTCTGTAGCAGTATTTTTACCGATTGTTTTTTCAGAGGGGCTTACCTCTTTAATATTTAAAGAATTGGCAATGACAGTAACATTTTCGTTACTGGCCTCCCTTGTAGTAGCATTGACATTTGTACCAATGCTATCCTCAAGATTATTAAAAGTAGATCTTGATAAGAGGAGTCATGATAAGTTTAGTGAAGGATTTGAGAAGTTTCAAAAAAAATATGTTAGTTTCCTGAGCAGGGCAATTAGGCACAAGTTTATTACAATATTTACAGCTATATTATTGGTAGCTCTTTCAGTAGGACTAGCTACAAAACTCGGTGCTGTTTTTTTACCAAAGGTTGATGAGGGTCATATCAAAATATCTGTTGAGATGCCCATTGGTACAAGAATCGAATATACCCATGACTTTATTAAGGAAATTGAGTCTGAGATAAAAGATATAGAAGAAATAGATACTATATTTCTTTCTTCAGGATCTGGAGGTAACTTTTCCAGAGATGTTGGTTCCAATACCCATTTAGGTAGTTTGGAATTGGTTCTTAAGGGATTAAGTGAAAGGGACAGATCCAGTGAAGAGGTCGCGGATCAGATTAGAAATATTATCAGGGATAATCCTGGTGGAAAAATAGAAGTAAAAGCCGTTCAATCATCTGGATTCGGTGGGGGCAGTGGTTCCCCTGTAGATATAAAGATAAAGGGTGAAAGTAACGAAATATTACAGGAGATATCCAGTGAAATTGTGGAACTTGTAAAGGGAGTAGCTGGAACTAGGGAGATTTCATCATCTGTAGATGATGGAAAACCAGAGTTGAATGTCCTTGTAAATAGAAGTGTAGCATCTATGTATGGACTTAGCACTTCTGAAATTGCAAATAGTGTTAAGTCTGGAGTCAGTGGATTAAATTCAGGTAAGTATAAAAAAAATGGAAAAGAATATGACATAGTAATAAGGGGCAATAGTAGATTAAGAGAAAGTATTTACAATTTTAAAAGTATGAATATTAAGTCCAAAACCCTATCTAATGTACCACTGGATGTATTGGCAGACTTTACAATTAACAAGGGTCCCAAGTCAATTGTAAGGGAAAATCAAATAAGACAGGTAAATGTTACAGCGGACACATATAATAGGGATTTAAGAAGTGTTATCAGGGATATAGATAAAAAGCTTAAGGATTTAAAATTACCTTCAGGATATTCCTATGAATTTGGCGGGGAAAATGAAGAGCTTGTTTCAGCATTTCAGAATTTAGTTCTTGCTATTGCCCTGGCTATAGTCCTTGTATATATGGTTATGGCATCTCAGTTTGAGTCATTGCTTAGTCCTTTTATTATAATGTTTTCCGTTCCACTTGCTATTTCAGGTGGAATATATGGATTATATATTACTTCAAGGCCAATAAGTGTTCCAGCCCTTATAGGTGTTATTATTTTGGCTGGTATTGTTGTTAACAATGGTATAGTGCTAATTGATTATACCAATAAATTAAGGGATGAAGGTTATACCCTTGAAGATGCAGTCAAAAAATCAGCCAGTACAAGGCTGAGACCTATACTTATGACTACATTAACTACTATTTTAGGACTATTGCCAATCACTTTAGGTATTGGGGAAGGTGCTGAGGCCATAGCTCCACTTGGTACAGTGGTTGTTTTTGGATTAATACTTGCAACTATGTTGACCTTAGTTCTTATACCGGTCGTATATATAATGTTTAGTCATCTTAGTGAAAAAAGAAAAATTAAGAAAATTAAGAAAGCAAGTTTAAAATAAAGACCATTTGTATTAGAATTTGTATTATAATTTATATATGAGAAAATAATTATTTCAAAACTGGAGTGGTAAAATTGACGGAGAAAAGGATTAAAGATGCAGATGTATATGTTATAATTGAAGAATTGGAAAAGCTGTATCCTGGGGCAAAGGCTGAACTCAATTATACTACCCCTTTTGAGTTATTAATTGCGACTATATTATCAGCTCAATGTACTGATATAAGAGTGAATCTGGTTACTGCAGAGCTTTATAAGGAGCACAATACTCCTGACAAGATTGTAGAACTTGGTAATCAAGGTCTTATTAACTATATAAGAAGTTGTGGTTTATATAAATCAAAAGCAAAAAATATTATCGAGACTTCAAAAATTATAATGAGAGATTTTGAAGGGGAAGTTCCAGAAAAATTGGATGAACTAGTTTCCCTTCCTGGTGTAGGAAGAAAAACAGCCAATGTTGTTATGAGTAATGCTTTTGGTACACCGGCTATAGCGGTAGATACACATGTTCAAAGGGTGTCAAATAGAATTGGACTAGCTAATAGCAAGGACGTATTAAAAACAGAGAAACAACTGATGGACATTCTTCCTAGGGAAAAATGGACCCTTACCCACCATATGCTTATACATCATGGCAGAAGGGTATGTAAGGCCAGAAAGCCTGAATGTGATATATGTACAATTGCTAAATTATGTTCCTTTTTTAATACTAAGGAATGATCTGGGAGGGTAAAATGGAAAAAAGTAATGAAAAAATAAAAATGCCTAACGACAGAATTTTTTCCCTTGATATCGGGACCAGAACTGTTGTAGGTGTAATTGGACAGCAGGATGAAGAAAAATATAGGGTTACCCATTATGAAATAATGGAGCATCCTTCAAGGGCTATGTTTGACGGACAAATTCATGATATCGAGAAAGTAGTTAAGGTTGTAGAAAAAGTTAAAATACAACTTGAAGAAAAATCTGGATATTTATTGGATCAAGTATCAATTGCTGCAGCTGGTAGAGCACTTAAAACTCAAATGGTTTCTGTTGAAAGAAATCTTGATTATACAAAAACTATAGATAAAGATATAATTGACCAAATTGAGATGGAAGCTATTCAATTGGCTCAAAAAGAATTGGAGAAGAAATTAGATTTTTCTGATTCAAGATATTACTGTGTTGGATATACGGTAAGTAATTATTATCTTGATAGTTCTGTTATTACTACTCCTATGGGCCATAGGGGTAATCAATTAGGAATAGACGTAATTGCGACATTCCTTCCCCATATAGTTGTAGATAGTCTATATACTGTTATGGATAGGGTAGGTCTGGAAGTAATAAATCTTACTTTAGAGCCTATAGCCGCTATAAATATTGCTATTCCTGAAAATTTAAGACTTTTAAATCTTGCATTAGTAGATGTTGGTGCAGGAACTTCCGATATTGCCCTAACAAAGGATGGTACTGTTGTTTCCTATGGAATGGTATCCAAAGCAGGGGATATGATTACAGAAAATCTATCTAGGGAGTACTTGCTTGATTTTGATACAGCAGAAAACATGAAGGTGAATTTATCTGCAAATGATACGGTGGATTTTTGTGATATTGTTGGGATTCAGCACAATATCCCATCTGAAGAAGTTGTATCTAGGATTGATGAGACTATATCTAAGCTTTGTAAGAGTATTTCTGATACAATAATCGAGTTTAATGGTAGAGCACCAAGTGCTGTATTTTGTATAGGTGGGGGATCCCAGATACCAGGTTTTACAGATAAATTATCTGAGTATTTAGAGCTACCTAGTGAGAGGGTTGTAATGAAAAGTACCAGGGATTTGAAAAACATTGAGTTTGATACAGTTCCCCTAGATGGTCCTGAGTATATTACACCAGTGGGTATTGGCTTTACAGCACTAAAAAATAGGGAAAGTGATTTTCTACAGATATTAGTGAATGAAAAGCCGATTAGATTATTTAATTCTAAGGAGTTATATGTTTCAGATGCCCTTGTCTTAGTTGGTTATAATGCAAGAAATCTTATTTCTTGTAGGGGGCAGGCACTTGAATTTTATATAAACGAAGAAAAGCAATCTGTTTACGGAGAATATGGGGAAGCTGCTCAAATATATGTGAATGGTGTTTTAGCTAATTTAAATACTAAACTTAAAAACAAAGATTCCATATATATAGAACAAGCTATGCCGGGAAAAGCAGGTAAAGCGGTTCTAAAGGATGTTGTAAGGAAAAATAATAAAGTAAGTCTTAATGGAACTGATGTTGATCTTATCAAGGATATTAGGGTTAACGATGAAATGGTAGATTTTGATTACGATATTGATATGGGAGATAAAATTTTTATTGATAAGATAGAAAATCTCCATCAGCTTATTGAATTATACCAGATTGAAACTGACTATATGACCTTTAAAGTAAATGGTGAATATAAAACTATGGATTATGAATTAAATCATGGAGATATTATTGAAACTGTTGTAGCCAAAGAAACTGTCAGGAGTAATAGGGAGAATGATTCAATCGATGTAGAAATGGATATAGTAGAAGACCTAGTAATGGAGTCCTATGTGTACCAAGTTGTAGTTAATGGAGACGTGATTGATGTTAAGTCTCAGGAAAAAATGATTTTCGTTGATATTTTCAATTATATTGATTTTGATAGAAGTAAGTCAAATGGTATACTTGAATTGAAACTAAACGGAAATAGAGCAAATTACACTGATGCACTAAAAAATGGTGACGTAATAGAAATTGGCTGGAGATAGTAGCTGCATAAAAAAATTATTTATTACTATAATATATTTTTTAATTATTAATATATGAAAGTATTATAGTGATAAGTAAGAGAATAGAAATATTTATAGTGGCTTATGAGATAGGAGCGTAGGGATATTTTGATTACAGATTTATATGATAGAGAGTATGCATGTCCGGTTTGCGACCATGTATTCTCTACAAAAAAAGTACGTAGAAGTGCAATAAGATTAGAAAGCAGAGAAAGTGATTTTAAACCTAATTACTCTGGGGAAAATCCCCTTCATTATATGGTGTGTGTGTGTCCAAATTGTGGATACTCATCCCTGGAAAGTGAATTCAATAATATAGAAAAATCAAGTATAACAAATGTAAGAATGAAAATAAGAAGCAACTGGATAAAGAGAAGTTTTGGAGATGTTAGGGATACAGATATTGCTATAGAAACTTATAAATTAGCCCTTGTTTCTGGACAAGCATCTAGTCTGAAATTCTCTATGATGGGACTAATATCCCTTAGACTTGCTTGGCTTTATAGAGATAAAAATAGTGATGAGGAGTTAAGATATTTAAGTCTTGCAAAAGTATATTATGAGAAGGCTTACAATGAAGAATATTTAGATGATAATCCAGATAATGAAATACAAATTCTTTTTTCATTAGGTGAAATAAATAGAAGATTAGGTTATTATAATGACGCCATAAAATGGTTCTCAAAGACCCTTGAACATAAAGATATTAAAAAGAAAAGGCATATAGAATTAAAAGCTAGGGACCAGTGGAGTGAAGCAAAAAGGGAATATACATTAAGTAAGTAGTTAGTCGTTAGTAGGTAGTAGTTAGATAGTTGAAATGCTTAAAAGCATTCCAACTATTGACTACCAACTATCTACCAACCACTAACTACTAAAGAGGGGGGATGCCCCTCTTTTTTGATAGGAGGAGATAACTTGTCCAAAATAGTATTTATATCTGGTGGTGCAAGAAGTGGCAAAAGTTCTTTTGGTGAAGATCTTTTGTCTAAGATAAATGGTGAGAAGTCCTATATAGCTACATCGATTCCCTTTGATGAAGGAATGAGGGATCGAATAAAAAAACATGTAGATAGTAGACCAAGTGATTGGAAAACATATGAGATAAACCATGATATAGATAGTTCAATAAGTGATGTTATGTTAGCTAGTGATGGGGTTATTCTTGACTGTGTGACAGTGCTTATAACAAATATGATGTTTAAAGACCTAAGTATTGATTGGGAGAAAATAGATAGAAATTATATAGATGAATTTCAGGAAAGTATTCTTACAATGTTTAAAAATATGATTTCTGAGATAAGAAAATACCCAGCTACCTTTATTATTATAAGTAATGAACTTGGTATGGGGATTGTTCCTGAAAATAGGCTTTCCAGAATATTTAGGGATATTGCAGGCAAAGTCAATCAGCTTCTTGCAAAAGAAAGTGATGAAGCTTATGTATGCATTAGTGGTATACCGTTAAAATTAAAATAGTATGGGGTGGCTGATTTGAAACGCTTAATATTGATGATACAATTTTTAACAAGACTACCGATTAAGGTGAATTTAGATGTGGATGAGAAGGATTTTAAAAAAGGAAGTAAGTACTTTTCTTTGGTAGGTTTGATACTTGGACTTTTATACTATGCCTTAGGAAATATTTTAAATATATTGACCACAAATTATATGATTATATCTCTTGTAATATTAATTTTTTCTGTAATTATTACAGGGGGTATACATTTAGATGGAATTGCAGATACTTTTGATGGGCTTTATTCCTATAGGGATAAGGATAGGATTCTTGAGATTATGAAGGATTCAAGAGTTGGAACAAATGGAGTTCTTGTTTTAATATTTGATATACTTATCAAATTTATTTTGATTTACTCAATAATACAAGTGACTGACATGAAATTTCTGATACTTATGCCTGTGTTTGGACGGCTGTCTATAGCACTTGCGGCAAGGTTTAGTAGATATGCTCGCAATAATGGAATGGGTGCTTTTTTTATCGGAAGTACTAGTAATTTGGATATATTCATTAATTTTGCCATTCTTATATTTGCGGTTTTTATTTCAGCTATGTATTTACCAGAATTATTGATACTATTATTTATTCCATTTATTTATATAAGTCATTGTAAAAAATATATTGATGGTATGACAGGGGACACATTGGGAGCACTATGTGAGATTACTGAAATTATTTATTTGCTAATTGTGGCTATAAGGTGGTAATATGGAAATTTATTTAATTAGACATGGGGAATCTACAGGGAATTATACAAAGAAGTATGTTGGATGGACTGATGTTGATTTAACTGAAAAAGCTTATTATCAGTGTGAAAAGTTAAAATCAAGTCTTGAGCTAGTTGAATTTGATGCTGTTTTTTCAAGTGATTTAAAAAGAAGTATAGATACTGCATATAGGGTTATGGGAGAAAAAAATATTATTATGAAGAAGAAACTTAGGGAAATAAATTTTGGAAAATTCGAAAACATGACCTATGATGAAATTCTTTTAAAATATCCTGAGGAAGTTGAGAAATGGATTGAACTGGGGGACAAGTATGTTTTTCCAGGGGGTGAAAGTTCTCTAGACCTTTATGATAGGGTGATGGATGAAATGAAAAGTATTTTGGAATCTGATTATAAAAGGGTTTTGATTTTTACCCATGGAGGTGTAATCAGATCAATTCTTTCTCATTTTATGTATGGTAACAACAATGGGTGTTGGAAATTTGAAGTAGAAAATTGTAAAATGAATGTAATTGAACATAGGGATGGTTTTAGTTATTTGAAGAGTTTAAATTCTTTATAAGATAAAATTCGCAAAAGGAGTCTTAATATGTCAAAAAAGTTTGTACTTGGGGCAAGTCATTCTGGAGCAGGAAAAACAACAATATCTATGGGTATAATGAAGGCTTTGGTAAAAAGAGGATATAGTGTTCAACCATTTAAAGTTGGTCCGGATTACATAGATCCGGCTTTTCATACTTATGTTACAGGTAATAAATGCAGAAATCTTGATTCATGGATGCTGGAAGAAGAAAAGGTAAAATATCTTTATAATAAAAATGCTAAGGACAAAGATATATCTGTTATTGAAGGTGTAATGGGTCTTTTTGATGGTCATAGCAGTAATAATGGAATAGGTTCTACAGCCCATGTTTCTAAGATAGTCGATTCAAGTGTTGTCTTGATTATTGATGCATCAGGCATGGCCATGAGTGCTGGAGCCTTAGTCCAAGGATACATGAACTTTGACAGTCATGTGGATATAAAATATGTCATTGTAAATAAAGTCAATAGTCTGAATCATTATGAGATTATTAAGGATGCTATAGAGAAATTCAATGATGTTAAGTGCATTGGATACATGAAAAAAAATCCAGATATTTCATTGAAAAGCAGACATTTAGGTCTTATTCCATCAGTAGAGGTAAAAGATCTTGATGAGAAATTAGACCTTATAGCAAAGCAAATTGAAGAAACAATAGACTTGGATTTATTAATAAATTCTTTAGAAGAAAATAGTATTATATTTGAAGAGGAAGAGCTAGAAGAGAAGAAAATTAGGTTAGCTGTAGCATATGATAAGGCTTTTAATTTTTATTATCATGATAATTTGGATTTCTTAGAGGAAAAGGGTGCTGAAATAATATACTTTAGTCCTATGGAGGATGAGAGCCTACCTGAAAATATAGATGGTATTTATATAGGTGGGGGGTTTCCTGAAATCTTTCCATTAGAACTACAAAATAATAATAAAATGAAAGAAGCTATTAGAAATGCATCAGATAAAGGGATGCCAATATACGCTGAGTGTGGAGGTCTTATGTATCTTTCTAATAATCTTAAGGATTTAGAAAGTAAAAGTTACAATATGGTTGGAATTTTTCCAAATGATGTAACAATGACCCCAAGATTAAAGCGTTTTGGCTATGTGGATGTTGAAATACAAAATGACTGTATCATAGGGGAAAAAGGGCAAAGATTTAGAGCCCATGAGTTTCATAGGTCTGAAATAAAAAGTGATTATAACAATTATGTATATGAAATAAAAAAGATTAGAAATGGTGATGTTATAAAGGCTTGGCAAGGGGGCTATATAAAAAATAATACTCTAGCCCAATACGCCCATGTTCACTTTTACTCAGCTCCTTTTGTTGGAGAAAAATTCATTAATAGTTGCATTGCTTACAGGAGGGAATTAAATGGGTAAATCACTAATGGTACAAGGTACAGCATCAAATGTTGGAAAAAGTATAATTACAGCTGGAATACTTAGGGTTTTGAAGGAAGACGGTTACAATGTGGCTCCTTTCAAATCTCAAAACATGGCACTTAACTCTTACATTACTAAAGAAGGACTTGAAATGGGAAGAGCCCAGGTTGTTCAAGCTGAGGCAGCTGGAAAAGATCCTGAGGTCCTAATGAATCCAGTTCTTCTAAAGCCATCAACGGATAAGAAGGCTCAGGTAATTGTTATGGGTAAAGTATTTAAAAATATGTCTGCGGTGGAATACCATGACTTTAAAGTTCAACTAAAGGACAAGGTATTAGATGCCTATAAAGCCTTAGAAGACAAAAATGATTTTGTTGTTATAGAGGGGGCTGGTAGCCCCGCAGAGATTAATCTTAGGGATAAGGACATAGTAAATATGGGGATGGCAGAACTTTCTGATTCACCAGTAATACTTGTTGGTGATATTGATAAGGGTGGAGTTTTTGCATCTATATACGGTACTATTATGCTTCTAGATCCTAGTGAAAGGTCAAGAATCAAGGGTGTTGTAATAAATAAGTTTAGGGGAGACAAATCAATTCTTCAATCGGGTCTTGATATGTTAGAGGACTTGACTGGTGTACCTGTTATTGGGGTAGTTCCTTATAGTGATCTTCAAATTGAAGATGAAGATTCCCTTACTTCAAGATTTAAGAAAAATGTAAGTCAAGAGGGTAAAATTAATGTGGAAATACTATATCTTCCCCATGTATCAAATTTTACTGATTTTAATATTTTTGAGACACAAGAAGATGTAAATGTAAGATATGTAATGAGGGGCGAAACTTTCGATAATCCAGATATTATTATCATACCAGGGTCTAAGAATACTATCGAAGACCTAATTTACCTTAAGAATTCTGGACTTTCAGATGAGATTATAAGGCAGTGTAGAAAGGGTACTGTTATATTTGGAGTATGTGGAGGATATCAGATACTTGGAAATACAATAAAGGATCCATATAAAACTGAAAGTCTTGTAGATGAGATAAATGGTTTGGGAATCTTAGATATAGATACGGTATTTGAAAAGGAAAAGACTACTACTCAAGTAGAAGGGGAGGTAGTTTTTGCAGGTGAAAATATGAAGTCACTTGAAGGTTTAAAAGTATCAGGTTATGAAATCCATATGGGAATAACTAAGCATGGTCAATCAGCTAAGGAATTTTTAAAATTTACTAACAGCCTTGGTCAGAATATAGATATTCTTGATGGAGCTGTAAATGAAGAAGGTAATGTATTTGGAACCTACCTGCATGGGGTATTTGATTCCCTTGAATTTACAAGGAGCTTGCTGAATTTAATCAGGGAAAGAAAAGGAATGGATTCAGTAGAGTCCAGTGTAAAATCTTTTAAAGACTTTAAGGAAAGAGAATATGATAAGTTGGCAAAACTTATCAGGGAAAATATAGATATGGATAAAGTTTATGAAATAATGAAGGGTGAATAAGATGTTAGCTCTTACATTAGGATATTTATTAGATTTATTAATTGCAGATCCGAGATGGTTATATCATCCAGTACGTTTTATTGGTTTACTCATAAATTTTATAGAGAAATCAATTAGAAATGCTGAAAATAAAAAATATGATAAGCTAAAAGGATTCATATTATTGGGGATTGTTATGGTCTTATCATATAGTATTCCTTATGCTTTTCTTAGATTGTGTTCAATTATTTCACCTCTTTTAGGAATTGTTGTGGAGACTATTATGGTTTTTCAGATAATGGCTACAAAGAGTTTGAAAACAGAAGTTATGAAGGTATATAGGAAGATAAAAGCTAATGATATTGATGGGGCTAGGAAGTTTATTTCTTATCTTGTAAGTAGGGATACTGAGAGTCTGTCATTTTCGGATATATCAAAAGCCGCAGTAGAAACCGTTAGTGAAAATATCGTTGATGGGGTAATATCTCCCTTATTTTTTCTAATAATTGGAGGTGCTCCCTTGGGATTTTTATTTAAAGGTGTAAGTACTTTGGATTCAATGGTGGGATATAAGAATGATAAGTATTATGATTTTGGATATGCCAGTGCAAAAATGGATGATTTATTAAACTATATTCCAGCAAGAATTACAGGATTCTTGATAGTTGCAGTCGCATTTATACTGGGGTATGATTATAAGAGTTCATACAGAATATTATTAAGGGATAAAAGTAATCATTCTAGTCCCAATAGCGCCTGGTCTGAAGCAGCAGTAGCCGGTGCACTTGGTATTCAGTTTGGAGGTAGGGTTCCCTATTTTGGCAAGATTTTTGAAAAGCCTACAATAGGGGACAATAAAAAAGAAGTAGATGCTGAAGATATAATAAAAGTAAATAGGATACTATATCTTTCATCTATATCTGCAATGCTAATATCACTATGGATAAAATGGATATTAATAAGATAAAAAATAGAAAGGATGGGTACAGTGGTTTATAAACATGGAGGAAATGTATATGAAATAAGTAGGGACATTTCTGCTGATCTTAATGAGATTATAGATTTTAGTGCAAATATTAATCCTTTAGGTATCAGTGAAAAGGTCAAAACTGAAATAATCGACAATATTGATAGTATAAAACATTACCCTGATTATACTTATAAGAGGTTAAAGGATAAAATAGTAGGTTACCATAGGGAAATGTGCCAAATAACAGAGGAAAATATTTATCTTTCCAATGGTGCAGCAGATGGTATTTATAATCTTATTAGCTATTTAAAACCTAAAAAGGCACTTTTACTTGCCCCAACATTTGGGGAATATGAAATGGCTCTTGATAGGGTAGATTGTAGTGTGAAATATTATTTTCTTAAGGAAAAGAATGGTTTTAGAATAGATTTAGAGGATTATATATTAAAAATTGAAGAGGATATAGATTTTATTGCTCTTTGTAATCCAAACAATCCGACTGGTCAAATGACAGATAAAGAGGATATTCTTACTATACTTGATTATTGTAGAGAGCATAAGATAAATGTACTCCTAGATGAGGCTTTTTGTGATTTTCTTATGGATGAATCTGACCATTCCTTAATAGATGAGCTTTTAAAATATAATAATATGTATATTTTAAGGTCTTTGACAAAATTCTTTGCAATGCCTGGACTAAGATTAGGTTATATTCTTTCTGGTAATAGCGGTGTTATAGGTGAATTAAAGAAAACCTCTCCCCCTTGGAGAATAAATGTGATAGCTGAAGTAGCAGCTATAAGTTCCCTTGATGATGAAGAGTATATTAATAAGTCAAAGGAAAATTTAAATATAGAAAAAGCTTTTATGTATGATAAAATGAAGCAGATAAAATGTTTAAGAGTATTTGAACCTAGTGTAAACTATATATTCTTTAAGATAAATCAAGGTTTTTGTTCAATGGGAATAGATTTGAAAAAAGAATTAATTGACCGAAAAATTCTTATTAGGTCATGTGATAATTATGTTGGACTTGATGGTGAATTTTATAGGGTTGCAATAAAATCTAGAAATGAAAATGAAATACTTCTTAGAAGTATTGGAGAAATATTTGGAGGATTATAATGGATTTGACTATAAAGGCGATAATTCTTGGAATTATCGAAGGACTAACTGAGTTTTTACCGGTATCTTCTACAGGCCATTTAATATTGGCTAATGGATATCTTGATTTTACCGGAGAGTTTGCTAATTTATTTGCAGTATTTATTCAGATAGGGGCAATACTAGCGGTAATAATATATTTCAGGGAAAAAATATTTCCTAGATCTTTAGATAAATATGGTATAAGGGATTTTACATCCTTATGGATGAGGGTAGTTGTAGGATGTATTCCTGCGGCCCTTATTGGAATTCCCCTTGAAGGAGTAATTGAAAAATATCTATTTACACCTAAGGTTGTGGCTGGTGCCTTAATATTTGGAGCATTTCTTCTTATGTACTCAGATAAGAGAAAACACAATATTTCTGTTACTAGTGAAAGAGCAATTTCTTATAAACAGGCATTTGCTGTAGGTGTTTTTCAGTGTATGGCTCTAATACCTGGTATGAGTAGATCAGCTTCAACAATAATGGGTGGACTTTTTATGGGATTTGATAGAAAAACAGCAGCAGAATTTTCATTCTTTTTAGCACTGCCTACAATAATCGGTGCTGGACTTCTTAAATTGATCAAAGCTGATTTTATTATTACATCTCAGGAATGGATGTTACTGGGGATTGGTACATTAGTGTCCTTTATTGTGGCTTATGTGGTAATAGCTTTATTTATGAACTATATAAAGAAAAAGCCACTTACACCTTTTGCTATATATAGAATAGTCCTTGGAATTATTGTATTTTTATTAGTAAAGTAGGGATGAATTATGAAGAAAGTGTCTCTTGTAAAGTGTATAGATTATGAATATGAAAAAGTGAAATATGCTATATCTCAGTCAGTTAATAATTTAGGTGGCTGGGATAAATACATATCAAAGGGAGATAAGGTTCTACTAAAGGTTAACCTTCTTATGAAGAAAAAGCCTGAAGAAGCAACCACAACCCATCCTGTATTTGTAAAGACTTTGGCAGATCTTTTGGTTGAGTATGGGGCACTAGTTGTCATAGGGGATAGTCCTGGTGGACCCTTTAATGAAAAAGTTTTAAAGGGAATATATAAGTTTTGTGGGTATGATGATATTTCTAATGATGATACAATAAGTCTGAATTATGATGTTTCAAGTTATGAAGATACGAATCCTGAGGGTTTGCTTCTTAAGAAACTTGAAGTCATAGGAGTGTTAAAAAGTGTTGATAAAGTAATATCTGTATCTAAGTTTAAAACCCATGGTATGATGGTATTTACAGGAGCAGTAAAGAACATGTTTGGAACAATTCCAGGACTTGTGAAAGCAGAGTACCATTATAAAATGCCAAATGTTGACGACTTTTCCAATATGCTTTTAGATGTATGTATAAATGCTGATCCAGTATTATCTTTTATGGATGGAATTGTTGGTATGGAAGGTAATGGACCATCGGCAGGAAATCCTATAGATGTGGGCCTTGTAATATCTTCTGAAAGTCCATATCATCTTGATGATATTGCGGTAAGAATAGCAGGAATGGATCCTTATGATGTACCTACAGTAAAATCATCATATGAAAGAGGACTATGTGAGGAAAATCTTCAAGGATGTGAACTTGTAGGTGAAGAACTTAAAGACCATATCTTAGATGAGTTTAAATATCCTAGTATTCAAGATGTAAAGTTTTTTAAGAATAGGGTTCCGCTTTTTCTTGAGCGTATACTTGACTATAATTTAAGGCCTAGACCTGAATTTGATGAGAAAAAGTGTATAGGATGTGGGGAATGTTATAGGGCTTGTCCGCCAGATGCAATAACAATGAAGGATAATTTTCCAAGTGTTGATTTAATGAAATGTATAAGGTGTTATTGTTGTCAGGAGTTATGTCCTGTTAAGGCGGTTGAAATTTATAGACCGTGGATTCTTAGAAAAATCGTAAAAATGTAGTATAATGAGAATTAATGGGTAAATAACAACATGAGACACTAAAAATTGGAGGGAATACTATGAATGTACAATATATAAATCCGTTTATCAAAGCCTGTTCAGAAGTATTGATGACAATTGCGGCTTTAAAATTAGATATAGGCAAGCCGTATGTAAAGGAAAGTCCATTTTCTACTGATAATTTGATTATTGTAATAGGAATTACAGGAGAAATTAGGGGTCAAGTTGTTATTTCTATGTCTGAGGATGTTGCTAAGAGCCTTGCTTCTAAAATGATGATGGGAATGCCAGTTGATGAACTTAACGAAATGGCAAAATCAGCACTTTCAGAACTTGGTAATATGATTATGGGAAATGCTGCAACAGTATTATTTAACGATGGTATAAATGTAGATATTACACCACCATCAATGTTTATGGGTCAGAATCTATCTATGACTTCAGGAGAAATGAAGACAGTTGCAATACCTCTTAATAATGAGCTTGGACTAATCACATTAGATATATCAATAAAGGAGTAGAAGTAATGGTAATAAATTTAGTTTTGTTTCAACCAGAAATACCACCTAATACAGGTAATATAGCCCGTACATGTGCTGTTATTGGAGCTAGACTTCATCTGATAAAGCCACTAGGTTTTTCAATTGATGATAAAAGCCTAAAGAGAGCTGGTCTAGACTATTGGGATAGCATGGAAGTTGTTGTACATGAAAATATTGAAGAATTCTTTGAATATTCAAAGGGAAGGGATTTATTCTTTTCATCAACTAAGGCAACAAAGCTTTATACAGATGTTACCTATACGGATGACTGTTATATAATATTTGGAAGAGAAACATCAGGACTTCCTAAGGATGTATATGTGGATTATAAGGATCAGTTAATAAAGATTCCTATGAGAAATGTTGAAAAGGTTAGAAGTTTAAATCTATCTAATTCAGCAGCTATTGTTGCATATGAAGCAATGAGACAACTTAATTTTAAAGGATTAATATAAAGAACGCACTCCATTAGGAGTGTGTTTTTCGTTTGTAGAATATTAACAAAAGAATAATAAAGTTAACATTGTTAACATAGATTTAACACAAGGCCCTAAAAATTATAGTACTATGGTCTAGGTAATAAATTATTTATTTTTAGGGAGGAAATACGTAATGGATAGTTCTCAATTAATTGAGATTATTATTGAGTTACTTGGTGGACTTGGTTTATTCTTATTTGGTATGAATATGATGGCCGACGGTCTTGAAAAGTCAGCTGGTAACAAAATGAAAAAAATCATTGAGGTATTAACAAAGAATAGAATCATGGCAGTTCTTATTGGAGCTTTAGTTACAATGGTTGTACAAAGTTCTTCAGCAACAACTGTAATGGTTGTAGGTTTTGTTAATGCAGGTATTATGAATCTTACACAGGCCATTGGTATAATCATGGGGGCTAACATAGGAACAACTTTCACAGCGCAGCTTGTTTCTATAAACCTAACAGCTCTTGCTCCAATTGCTATTGCTATTGGTGTATTCCTTAAGCTGTTCTCAAAAAATTCTAAGACTAAAAAATATGGGGATATAGTTCTTGGTTTTGGTATTCTTTTCATGGGAATGGATGTAATGAAGCATTCAGTAAAACCACTTAGGGAGTTTGAAGGTTTTACTACACTTCTTCAAAGTTTCGGTAATGGTGGTATTAAAGATACTGTACTTGCGATTTTTACTGGTTTTGCTATTACTGCAATTGTACAGAGTTCTTCGGCTACTACATCAATCCTTATCGCCCTTGCAAGTGCGGGACTACTACCTATAGAGTCAGCATTCCCAGTACTTCTTGGAACAAATATCGGTACATGCGTTACGGCGATGATATCAAGTATTGGAGCTAGTAAGACAGCTAAAAGAGCTGCACTTATGCATCTTCTTTTCAACTTACTTGGAACGACTATATTTATTATATTCTTTGCTCGTCCAACAATCCATTTTGTATCAGAGTTTTCAACTCTTCCAGAGAGACAGCTTGCTAATGCTCATACATTATTTAATATTGCTACAACTTTACTTCTTATTCCTTTTGCTGGACTTATTGTTAAGGCAGTTGAGAGAATTATCCCAGTTACTGAGGAGGAAAAGGCAAGTGTTGTTGGTATAAAATATCTTGATGAAAGACTTCTTGAGACACCGTATATAGCAGTTGGTCAGGTAATCAAAGAAGTACTTCATATGGGAAATGTTACTCAGGAATCACTTAAATTATCTGCTGAAGCTTTCCTTGAAAAAGATGAAGATAAAGCAAAAGAAGCATTTAAATTAGAAAAATCAATAAATGATATGGAAAAAGAAATTGCAGAATATCTGATCAAGTTATCAAATGCAAACATCTCAGATGATCAAAGGATTGTGATCGATGGTCTATTCTCTACAATTAACGATATTGAAAGAGTTGGAGATCATGCAGATAACCTTGCAGAAATTGCAGTTTATAGAATAGAAAACAAACTTATTTTTTCAGACAATGCAATCAATGAACTAAAAGATATGATCGAAATGGTTAAGGATGCATTCCACCAGTCAATCGAAGCCCTATCTACAGGTAACGTAGCTACTTCAAGAGACGTACTTGAAATAGAAGGTACAATCGATTCAATGGAAATGAACCTTAGAAAGAAACATATTAGAAGACTTAACGAAGGTAAATGTATTCCAGATTCAGGAGTTATCTACCTAGATATAATCTCAAACCTAGAAAGAGTTGGAGATCACTCGTCAAATATAGCATTAGCTGTATTAGACACTGCAGAGAATAGAGAAGCAGTTTAAAGGGCCGTAGGTCGTAGTTCGTAGATCGTGGTTCGGAAGAGATTTTTAACCCTATTTTATCACTTGTGATAAAATAGGGTTTTTTAGTGGGGCCGTGGTTCGTAGTTGGTAGGTTGTGGTTCGGAAGAGATTTTTAGGCCCTGTTTTATCAGATTTGGGAGTATGTTGATAGGGGGAAAAGGGGAATCGCACTAAAATGCTTTAGTGCTAGGGGAATCAATCTTGCAAGCAAGATTTTGGGGAATGGGAAGAACTTAAGTTCTTAAAAGTGCTATTAAAGATTTTCCTTTTCCCCTAACTTTTGTTTCACAAAAGTGATTCCCCCAGCACAAACTAAGTATTGTGCGATTCCCCTTTTCCCCCATTATCAAAAATCCCTTCCGACCTACCACCCACGACCAACGACCTACGAACATATTACAAAATTTTCACAAAATTCAAACACTATTTATTGTACAAAGCCTAAATTTTTTATATAATAGTTATAAGAAATACTAATATGTTTAGGATGATGATTAGCGGGAGACAATCCGTTTGGGTGGCCGAAGGAAAAAATTGCAGTTTTTGCTGGCTGTAGTGAAATTCTCAGGCAAAAGGACCGTTAGTTGGACAAACTCTGAAGAGCCTTAGGGCACCGAAGGGGCAATTCCGAAAAGGGAGAAACTCTCAGGTTGTGAACAGAGGACAATGGCAGGTTTAATTGCTGTTGTCCTTTTTTATTTTGGAGGGATTTAGTGGAAGATATACTTATTACTAATAACATTAATGTCAAGGAAAGTTATTATGAAAAAATCAATGTTGTAATGGTGGAGTCCCTTATGCTTATGGATGTTTTAATAGAAGTTAGAAACCATGTCCATAGAAACTATAAAATACTTACACATCCCTTAAGTGGCAGTGTAAAACCCAATGAAACTCCATATAAGTCAGTTCTTCTAAGGAGGGGAAGTGGATTAGATTTCGAGTCTTTATCAATGATTGAAAATGCGATTTCAGTAACTGAAAAATTATATTTATCAAAAGAGCCGAAAAAATGGGATGAGAATATCTTGCTAGATTTTAGGGTTATTGATTATAATCTAATAAGTAGTGGTATAGAAAGTATGGTAATAAAGAAAATATAAGAATGGAGGATTCAAATGAATAAGATATATGACGTTATTATTATAGGTGCAGGTCCTGCTGGATTATCAGCCGGATTATATGCTGCAAGGGCTAAGATGGATACACTTATTCTTGAAAAAGAAAGAGCTGGTGGACAGATAGTGACAACTGATGAAGTTGCCAACTATCCAGGAGCAGTTGAGGATGCAACGGGCCCAACTTTAATAGCTAGAATGGTTGAACAGGCTAAGGAGTTTGGAGCCGAGTTAAAGACTGATGAAATAGTAGATACTGATTTCTCAGCTGATATAAAAAAAGTTATTACTAAGGATGGGGAATACAGTGCCAGATCTATCATAATAGCTACAGGGGCTTCTCCAAGAAAATTAGGTTGTCCAGGAGAAGCTAAGTTTACTGGTAAGGGAGTTTCTTATTGTGCAACTTGTGATGGAGATTTCTTTACTGATTTAGAGATATTTGCAATCGGTGGAGGGGACACAGCTGTAGAAGAAGCTATATTCCTTACTAAGTTTGCAAGAAAAGTTACTATAGTTCATAGAAGGGATGAGTTAAGAGCTGCCAAGTCTATAGTTGAAAAGGCTATGAAGAATCCTAAAATTGATTTTATGTGGGACACGGTAGTTGAAGAGATAAAAGGAGAAGGTATTTTACAGTCAGCAGTATTTAAGAATACAAAGACTGGACAGTTGACTGAATATAATGCCAGTGAAGAAGATATGACTTTTGGAATGTTTGTTTTTGTAGGATATATTCCTCAGACCGATATTTTTAAAGGAAAAATAGATATGGACGACAGGGGCTACATTGTTAGTAACGAAACTATGAAAACAGATGTTGAAGGTGTATTTGTTGCTGGTGATGTAAGACAGAAAACCTTAAGACAGGTTGTAACAGCAGTTTCAGATGGTGCTGTGGCAGCAGTGAACTGTGAGAAATATATAGAAGAAAAATTTGAGTAAAGGAGGGAAAAGATGCTATCTGTTGATAAGAACACTTTTGAAGATGAGGTACTTAAAGGAGATGGACTAATACTTGTTGATTTTTGGAGTGAGGGTTGTGAACCATGTAAGGCCCTTATGCCACATGTTGAAGATTTAGAAGAAGAATATGGACAGGTTAAGTTTTGTAAGTTGAATACAGCTAAGGCTAGAAGACTTGCAATATCTCAGAAGGTACTTGGTCTTCCTACCATTGTCCTTTATAAAGATGGTGAGAAATTACAAGAAGTAACTAATGATGATGCAACTAAGGAAAATATTGAAAAAATGATAAACCAGTTCCTATAAAAATTAATTAGGTGGTGAAATCGTTGCGATTGGAAATAGGTGAGATACTAATTAAAGATATTGAGTTTGGGGATAGTTCTTATGTAAAGGATAATGTCCTCCATGTAAATAAGAAAGAGTTAGAAGACCTGATACTTGAAGATGATCACATAAAGGCAATTGACATTGAGATAGCAAAGCCTGGTGAAAAGACAAGAATCACACCAGTCAAAGACGTAATAGAACCAAGGGTAAAGGTTTCAGGAGGAAGTATTTTTCCAGGTATCATAGGTAAAGTTGATACTGTAGGTCAGGGCAGAACCCATGTGTTAAAGGGGGCAGCCATTGTAACCTGTGGTAAGATTGTTGGTTTTCAGGAAGGGATTGTAGATATGAGCGGTCCTGGAGCTGATTATACACCATTTTCAAAGCTTATGAACCTGTGTATTGTTATTCATCCAAAGGAAGGACTACAGCAACACGAATATGAACATAGTGCCAGAATGGCAGGTCTAAAGGCAGCTACTTATATTGGTGAAACTGCTAGGGAAATTGAGCCGGACAATCTAAAGGTTTTTGAAACAAAGCCTATGTTTGAACAGGCATCTCTCTATCCAGAATTACCAAAGGTAGGATATGTATATATGCTCCAGACTCAGGGTTTATTACATGATACTTATGTATATGGTGTAGATGGAAAGAAAATAGTTCCAACAATACTATATCCAACAGAAATCATGGATGGAGCTATACTGAGTGGTAATTGCGTATCTGCATGTGACAAGAATACGACCTACCATCACCTTAACAACCCAATAATAGAAAGCTTATATGCTAGGGATGGTAAGGATATAAACTTCATGGGAGTCATAATCACAAATGAGAATGTCTTTCTTGCTGATAAGGAAAGATCATCAAATTGGGCTTCAAAACTTGCAGAGTATATGGGGCTAGATGGAGTAATCATTTCCCAAGAGGGATTTGGTAACCCCGACACAGACCTTATAATGAACTGCAAGAAGATAGAAGATAAGGGAATTAAAACTGTTATAGTAACTGATGAGTATGCAGGTAGAGATGGAATGTCTCAATCTTTGGCAGATGCTGATGAAAAGGCAGATGCTGTAGTTACAGGTGGAAATGCAAATGAATTAATTGTACTACCACCTATGGACAGACTTATTGGATTTCTAGATTATGTCGATAAGATTGCTGGAGGTTTCCAAGGCAGTCTAAGGGAAGATGGCAGTATAGAAGCTGAAATACAAGTTATAACAGGAGCAACTAACGAACTTGGTTTTAATAAGTTATCAGCTGAAGAATATTAAAGGAGTGTTGCGCATGGGATTATTAGAAAATAAGAAACTAATAATTATTGGTGACAGGGATGGTATCCCAGGTCAGGCAATAGAAGAGTGTGTAAAGTCAATAGATGGTGTTGAAGTGGTATTTTCAGCAACAGAGTGCTTTGTCTGAACGGCTGCTGGAGCAATGGATTTGGAAAATCAAAAAAGGGTGAAAGATTTAACTGAAAAATATGGAAAGGAAAATATAGTAGTTCTATTTGGAGCTGCTGAAGGTGAAGCTGCTGGACTTGCAGCGGAAACCGTAACAAATGGAGATCCTACTTATGCAGGAGCACTTGCTGGGGTTTCACTTGGACTTGCAGTATATCATGCTGTAGAACCAGAATTTAAGGAGTCGGTTCCAGAAGATGCATATGAAGAGCATATAAGTCTTATGGAAATGGTTCTAGATGTTGATGACATCATGAATGAAATGCAAACAATAAGAAAGCAATTTTCTAAGTACTAAAACCTTTTTTGAAAAAACAAATTCATTGTTAAAATAACTCAGTTGAGTTATATAAAATTATTATCGAAGGGAGGAACCCTCGAGTATTAATGATTCAGTAGGGGCAAATAATATGAATAAAATAAGAGTAGTTCATTATATAAATCAATTTTTTGCTGGAATCGGTGGAGAGGATTTCGCTGATCATAAGCCGGAAATTAGAGAAGGCAAGGTGGGACCAGGTATGGGACTGGCAAACTTTCTTGGTGAAAATGCTGAAATAGTCGCTACAGTAGTATGTGGTGATTCCTACTTTAATGAAAATTTAGAATCCGCTAAAGAAGAGATTTTAAATATGATAAAAGCTTATGAGCCAGATATGTTCATAGCGGGACCTGCATTTAATGCAGGGAGATATGGAACTGCATGTGGTTCCATATGTAAGGAAGTTAATGAAAAACTAAATATACCAGTACTCACTGGTATGTACATTGAAAATCCTGGTGCAGATATGTTTAAAAAGGATCTGTATATAATCAGCACAGGAAATTCGGCTGCATCTATGAGGGATGCCCTTCCGGCATTAGGTAAGCTGGGGAAAAAATTATATTCCGGTGAAGAGATAGGATCTCCTTCAGAAGATGGATATTTACCTAGGGGTATTAGAAGAAATGTTTTTCTTGAGGAAAATGGTGCTTCAAGAGCGGTAGATATGTTGGTTAAAAAATTAAAGGGTGATCAGTTTAAGACTGAGTATCCAATGCCGGTATTTGATACTGTTTCCCCAGGGGAAAAAATAATTGATATTAAAAAAGCTAAAATCGCTTTAGTTACATCAGGTGGGATTGTTCCTAAGGGAAATCCAGACCGTATAGAATCTTCAAGTGCTTCCAAGTTTGGAAAGTACGATATTGATAAGGTAGAAGCTCTATCTATGGAAACATATGAAACTGCCCATGGGGGTTATGATCCAGTATATGCAAATGATGATCCAAACAGGGTACTTCCAGTTGATGTATTAAGGGATATGGAGAAAAGTAATGAAATAGGTCAACTCCATAGATACTATTATTCAACTGTAGGAAATGGTACTTCTGTGAATAATTCTAAAGCATATGCTGCTGAAATTGCTAAAGAACTAATTAATGACGGGGTAGAAGCTGTAATTCTAACTTCGACCTGAGGTACTTGTACTCGTTGCGGTGCAACGATGGTTAAGGAAATAGAAAAAACAGGTATACCTGTAGTTCATATGTGTACAGTAGTGCCAATATCACTTACTGTTGGTGCCAATAGGATAGTACCAGCAGTTGCTATACCTCATCCTCTTGGCAATCCTGATCTTGAAAAGTCAGAGGAGTATAAGTTGAGATATGGACTAGTTAAGAAAGCTTTAAGTGCTTTAACAACTGATGTGGAAGGTCAAACTGTGTTTGAAGAGTAAGTATTATAAGGGACAGTCCCGAACGGCTGTCCCTTATTTATTAATGTTATTTTTTATGGTAAAATAATGAAAAAGTTTGACAAAATTATCTTTACGGGGGTGTATATATTGAGCTATGCAGTTATTAAATCCGCAAGTTATGTGCTAATTCATACTCCAGATATGGTAATCAATAATGGAACAACTCAAACTCTTGAAAGGATGTCTAATCCTGAATCAGAGTATTTGAAAAACATTAATGATTATCTTAGGAGTTACGACAAGGTGGTTTCTTATCCGCCAAATCAGGTATATATCGGAAATATGACACCGGATGAATTGAAGGATATTACAAAACCTTGGTACGATAAGGAAGTAAATCAAGGACAAAATGTCGGAAAATTCGGTGAAATACTTTCTCAAGAAGCATTTATTGGTCTTATTAAGGTAGCAGATGCTTTTGATCTAGTTCTAATCGAAAGTGAATTTTTGGAGACTGTTAAGGATGTGTTTTCAAATCACAGAATTTTAAAAAGATACATGAATAGTTTTAAAAATGGTGTTGATAGGGATAGTATTGAAAAATTTATCGAGGGCCAAGGTGCAGAGGGAATATATAATCATGGTGTTTTAGTTGGTTGTGTTAAAAAAGCCCATGATATAGATCCAAATCTTTCAGCCCATGTAATGTATGAGAATTTGGTTGTGAAGGCTTCGGGAATAATATCATTCTTAAACTTAATAGAAAGAAATGATATTGATATAGAGTCAATTGACTATGTGATAGAGTGTTCTGAAGAGGCTTGTGGGGATATGAATCAAAGGGGTGGAGGAAACTTCGCTAAGTCTATTGCTGAATCTGTTGGTGCTATAAATGCTACTGGAGCAGACATTAGGGGCTTTTGTGCGGCACCTACCCATTCGCTAATTCAAGGTGCATCCCTTGTTAAAGCCGGAACATATAAGAATGTAGTAGTTGTTGCAGGTGGTGCAACTGCTAAGTTAGGTATGAATGGAAAGGATCATGCTAAAAATGATATTCCAATACTTGAAGATGTTCTTGGGGGATTTGCAATACTTATTTCAGAAAATGATGGACATAGTCCTATATTAAGGACTGATTTGGTAGGAAGACATACTGTAGGTACAGGATCTTCGCCTCAGGCTGTTATTACTTCACTTATATCAGCACCCCTTGATAAGGCAAATCTTAAGGTTACTGATATAGATAGATATTCAGTTGAAATGCAAAATCCTGATATAACTAAGCCAGCAGGTGCTGGTGATGTTCCAGAATCTAACTTTAAAATGATAGCTGCCATAGGGGTTAAACGTGGTGAACTCGAGAGAAGTCAGCTTAAAGAATTTGTTGATAAGCATGGTATGCCTGGTTGGGCTCCTACTCAGGGCCATATACCTTCTGGAGTACCCTATTTAGGATTTTGTATAGATGATTTGACAAGTGGAAATCTTAATAGGGGAATGATAGTTGGAAAGGGAAGTCTTTTCTTAGGTAGAATGACAAACCTTTTTGATGGAGTTTCTATTATAGTAGAGAGAAATGACGGAGAGAGTGAAAATGTTACTGGTGTTAGCAAGGAAGATATTAATCAGATGATAGCAAAGGCCCTAAAGGATTTTGCGGCCCACTTGCTTGAAGAATAAGGAGGGATTGCCTTTGTCTCAAAATGTGAAGATAAAGAAGATGATAGGTAATGCACTTCTTGATATAGCAGAAGGACTTCAAACAGGAAATTTAACTAAAAAAGTTAAGATAGGCTTGACACTTGATGGAAGCGAACATGGTAATGAGAATCTAATTCAAGGTGCCCTGAGAGCTATGGAGAGATATGTAGATGTAGAAGTAGTTCTTATAGGTGATGTTGATATAGATAATTGTAAAGTAGTAAAGACAGAAAAGGGCGACGTCCATAAAACTATGGAAAGACTATTGGATGAAGGTGAAATAGACGCTTGTGTAACAATGCATTATAATTTTCCTGTAGGTGTTTCGACAGTTGGAAGGGTTATTACTCCAGGTAGGGGGAAAGAAATGATTCTTGCTACTACAACTGGTACAAGTGACACCGGAAGAAGAAAGGCTATGATAAAGAATGCTATAAACGGAATAATAGTAGCCAAGTCCATCGGTATTAAGAATCCTACAGTAGGGGTGCTTAATCTAGATAATGCAAGAAATGTAGAAAAATCACTTAAGGCATTAAAAGAAAATGGTTATGATATTGATTTTGGTGAATCAGAGCGTGCTGATGGTGGAAATATAATGAGGGGAAATGATCTTCTAACAGGTTCTGTGGATGTTATGGTGACTGATACACTTACTGGAAACATACTAATGAAGATGTTTTCTTCCTTTACAACGGGAGGCACATATGAGTCTAGTGGATATGGATATGGACCTGGAATTGGTAAGGATTATAATAGGTTAATTCTTATAATTTCCAGGGCGTCAGGAGTTCCTGTCGTTGAAAATGCAATAAAGTATGCAGCGGAACTGTATAAAAACAATGTCTTTAAAATTCAAAAAAATGAATATTCTAATGCAGAAAACTGTGGTCTTAATAAAATTTTGAGTAGTTTTAACAAAAGAAATCAAGAAGAGGAAATCGATATCCCGATGCCTGAGAAGGAAGTAGCAACTGGAACCATTACAGGTATTGATATTATGGAACTTGAAATGGCCAGCAAAGTTTTATGGAAGAATGGAATCTATGCTGAAAGTGGCATGGGTTGCACTGGTCCAATAATCTTAGTGAATGAAGAAAAAATCTCTAAAGCCTTAGAAATACTGGCTAGAGAAGGATATCCAGTAAAAGATGGTTCCCCTTGCTGATGTTTGGGTATATACAAGTTCGATAACTTATTTGTGAAATGTTTATATAAATAAAAAAGACAATTTGTAGTAGAATCATATTTAAGTTATAATTAAGTTGTGCGAAATCTGGTTATACCATTTAAAAAAACTGTGTAAAACAGGGTCTTATGTGGTATAATAATCAGTGGCCCTGAATAGAAAACTTAATATATCTAGTCTTATTTTCAATGATTTACCATGGAAACCGATGTTTATTATAGAAACAGATAGGAAAACGTTAGTTATTTGTGGAAGTCTGTAGGAATAGTCATGTTGAGATACTATTCGGGTAATTATTGATAAGATAAGAGGAGGAAATTTTAATGAGAAAAGCACTAGCACTATTATTAGTAGTAATGTTAGTAGGCGGAATGTTCGTAGGATGCGGATCTTCTGAGCAAAAGGTTACTGTAGGTATGATCACTGATACAGGTGGACTTGGAGATCAATCTTTCAATGATTCAGCTTGGGCTGGTTTAGAGAGAGCTTCTGAAGATCTTGGAGTAGATATCAAAGTTCTTGAGTCAGAAACTGCAGATGACTATTTCCCTAACTTAACTTCATTCTCTGAAGCTAAGGTTGATTTAGCTATCGGTGTTGGATTCCTATTCAACGAGTCTATGATGCAAGCTGCTGAGAAATTCCCAGAGCAAAAATTTGCTATCGTTGATTCAGTTGTTGAAGCTGATAACGTTGCATCATTAACTTTCGCAGAAAACGAAGGATCGTTCCTTGTAGGTGTTATTGCAGGTCTTCAAACTGAAACTAATAAAGTTGGATTTATTGGTGGTATGAAGTTCCCATTAATTGAAAAATTCGAGTACGGATTCAGAGCTGGTGTTAAGGCTGTTAACCCAGAAGCTGAAGTATTTGTAAACTATGCTGATTCTTTCGAAGATTCTGCAAAAGGTAGAGAGATTGCTATCGTTCAGAACCAAAAAGGCGCTGACGTAATCTTCCACGCTGCTGGTGGAGTTGGTGTTGGTCTTATCAAGGCTGCTGACGAAAAAGGTTTCTGGGCAATCGGAGTTGACCAAGATCAATCTGCATTATCTCCAGAGAGAGTATTATGTTCTATGATCAAGAGAGTTGACACTGCAACTTATGAAACATCAAAAGCTGTTAAAGAAGGAACATTTGCTGGTGGAATTAAAGTATTTAACATTGCTAACGAAGGTGTAGGATACTCAGATAACGCTGGTAACTTAACTGACGAATTAAAAGCTGCTGCAGATAAGTACAAAGCTGCAATCGCTGAAGGTAAATTCGTAGTTCCTGGTACTAAGGAAGAATTCGAAGCTTTCGAAGCTCCTGAATTATAATTATTTATAAAAAACTATGGGGTCTTGCCCTTAGCAAGACCCCATTTATAATGATTACGGAGGGTATAAAATGCCAAAAGTAGTAGAAATGAAAAACATAACTAAAGAATTTCCAGGTGTTATTGCCAATGACAATATTAACTTTGAATTAGAAAAGGGCGAAATTCATGTATTGTTAGGGGAGAATGGTGCTGGAAAAACAACACTTATGAATATTCTATATGGTTTATATCAGCAGACATCAGGTGAGATTTATGTAAACGGAAAATACGTTGACATATCTGATCCAAATGTTGCGATTAGCCTTGGAATCGGAATGGTGCATCAGCACTTCATGCTTGTTGAGCCGTTTACAGTAGCGGAAAATATCGTTCTTGGAACTGAGCCAAAGAAAGGTTCCATGACTCTTGATATGGAAACTGCTATTGCAAACGTTACAAAGATTTCTAATGAATTTGGTCTGGCTGTAGATCCAAATGCAAAAATTCAAGATATTACAGTAGGAATGCAACAAAGGGTTGAAATCCTTAAGGCACTTTATAGAGGAGCAGATATTCTAATCCTTGATGAGCCAACTGCAGTTCTTACACCACAAGAGATTGATGAACTTGGAGTAATCCTACACAATCTTACAGAGCAAGGTAAGTCTATAATTCTGATAACTCACAAGCTTAAGGAAGTTATGGCTATGAGTGACAGGGTAACTGTTATCAGAAGAGGTAAGGTTATAGATACATTAAATAAGGTTGATACAAATACGGATGAACTAGCAGAAATTATGGTTGGTAGAAAAGTTAATTTGGAAGTAGATAAAAATGATAAGGCAGCAGGGGACGTAGTACTAAAGGTTGATGGTATTGAAGCTTTAGATAATAGAGATATACCTGCGTTGAAAAAAGTTAGCTTTGAAGTAAAAAGTGGAGAAATCTATGCACTTGCAGGTGTAGACGGTAATGGACAGACTGAACTTATAGAAGTAATTACTGGTCTAAGAAAAGCACAAAAAGGTAGTGTATCTCTATTAGGTAAAGATCTTACTAATAAAAAGACTAAGGATATTATTGAGTCAGGACTTAGAACTATTCCTGAAGATAGACACAAAAGAGGACTTGTACTGGAGCATTCTTTAGCTGAAAATATGATTTTAGGAAATCACTATATTTCACCATTCGCTAAAAAGGGTGTTTTAGATTATGATATAATACACAAACATGCAATTGACTTAATTGAAGAGTTTGATGTTAGAACTCCAAATGAAAATGTTTCTGCGAAATCTCTTTCTGGAGGTAACCAGCAGAAGTTAATTATCGCTAGAGAGTTATACACTGGTCCTGAACTTCTTATTGCTGCACAGCCTACAAGGGGTCTTGATGTTGGAGCTATCGAGTTTGTTCATAGAAAACTTGTTGAGGAGAGAGATAAGGGTAAGGCAGTACTGCTTGTATCTCTAGAACTTGACGAAGTTATGGGACTTGCTGATAGAATTGGTGTAATTTACGACGGTCAAATTGTCGGTGAAATAAATGCTAAAGATGCCACTGAAAGAGATCTAGGTATAATGATGGCCGGTGGTAAGGCAGAAGAAGTAAAAGAGCAGGAAGGGAGCGAAACTAAATAATGTCAAATAAAAAAGAAAGTAAATTATCTTTTGTACTTGATAATATGAAATTTCCTGTAATCGCAATTGTCCTTTCGTTCATAATCGGTACATTCTTCATACTTTGGACGGGAAATAATCCACTGATAGCATATGGAGCATTATTTGGAGGATCTTTAGGTGATATTCCTAAGATTGGACAAACACTTTTGAAGACTACTCCATTAATCTTTACAGGTCTATCGGTAGCATTTGCATTTAGAACAGGACTATTTAATATCGGTGCAGAAGGTCAATATGTAATGGGAGCACTTTTCTCAGTTATTGCCGGTTATGTATTTAGAGGAATGCCAGGATTCATTCTTGTTCCAGCTATACTAATATCTGGAGCCCTTGGTGGAGCTATTTGGGCCTTCATACCAGGTGTATTAAAAGCAAAAATGGGTATTCATGAGGTTATTGTAACAATTATGCTTAATTATACGGCATTATTCGTAAGTAATTTCTTTATTAGAACAATCATGAATCCAAAAACTTTAATGGGAACAGAGCAGAAGGCTTATTCTGTATTAATCCCAGAACACGGGAGATTAACGCAATTAACAGAAATATTCCCACCATTTGATTATTCAAGTGTAAATACGGGGATTTTCGTAGCGATACTTGTAGCTATAGGGGTTTGGTTTATTTTATTCAAGACTACTATGGGTTACGAATTAAGATCAGTTGGTCACAATCCAACTGCATCAGAATATGGTGGAATTAGTATTACTAAAAATATCATTCTTTCAATGGTTATTGCTGGAGCTTTAGCTGGTCTTGCTGGATCAACAATTGTTGCAGGTCTTACTTACAAGATTGATATGGCTTCTGCCTCAGCTGGATATGGATTTACAGGTATCTCAGTTGCATTAGTTGGTAAGAATCATCCTATCGGGGTATTAGCAAGTGCATTATTATTCGGTATCATGTCAAATGGTTCTAGATCTATGCAGATTGCTGGTATACCAAAAGAGGTTGTTGGAATTATCCAAGGTATAATCATTATCTTTATTGCCGGTGAAGCAATCCTTAAGGTTCTTCCAGCTTGGCAAGAAAGAAGAAAGAAAAAGAAAGAACTCAAAAAAGAAATAGACACTAAGGAGGCGGAGTAATGTTAATAGTTTTATTAGCCGTATTGGCATCTACACTAAGATTGGCTACGCCACTTGTATTTGCTTCTCTTGGTGGAGTTTTCTGTGAAAGATCCGGTGTAGTAAACATTGCCCTTGAGGGTATCATGATCAATGGTGCATTCTTTGCTATACTGTCAATGAAATATGTTGATAGTCCATGGTTAGGTGTATTTGTAGCGATGGTAGTGGGTATAATTACTTCACTAATTCTTGCAGTACTTGCTATTAACCTTAGGGCAAATCAGGTTGTTGCCGGAGTTGCAATCAACCTACTTGCAGACAGTTTTACAGCCTTCCTTCTTGAATTAGTATGGCATAGATCTGGACAAACTGATCCTGTAAAAAATGCACTGACTGGAAACCCATTCAAGTTCCTTGAGGGTATACCAGTAGTAGGAAATCTTTTCGAAGGACTTAATCCATTTGTATATCTTGCATTCCTATTAGTTGCAGTTTCTTACTATGTTCTATTCAAGACTCCATTAGGACTTAGAATCAGAGCAGTAGGTGAGCATCCAAAGGCTGCAGATACAGTTGGTATTAATGTATATAGAATCAGATACATCTGTGTAATGATTTCTGGAGCATTAGCTGGTATAGCAGGTGCATCATTATCCCTAGGAACAGTTAACCTGTTTAGAGAGGGTATGACATCTGGTAAAGGTTTCATCGCCTTAGCAGCAATGATCTTCGGTAAGTGGCATCCAGTAGGAGCATTCCTAGCTTGTCTATTCTTCGGATTTGCAGAAGCAATCCAGATTCAGGCATCATCACTAGGACTAGACTTTATACCGTCAGAATTCCTACAGGCAATCCCATATGTAGCTACAATCCTTGCTCTAATCGGAGTTATTGGTAAGGCAGTAGCACCAAAAGCATCTGGTGAGCCATATGAGCCAGGAAATAGATAATTTCTAGTGGTTACTAGTTAGCTGTTAGTTGATAGGTGTAATAATAAAACCTCCTGTTCTTTGATTAGAGCAGGGGGTTTTTTGGTGGTGTATTTTTACCTAGTAAAAATGGTAGTGTACGGGCACGGTGTGCTTGTGGTAGTGAGTTTGCTATTGCAAACGGTGGTTAGGCAAAAAAGATTTTAAGGGATAGAATTTTTAATTTGAAAAATTCTATCCCTTTTTGTTTTCCCAACACCGTTTGCTTAAGCAAACTCACTACCACAAGCACTTATAGTGCGCGTACACTACCATTTCTGATTAATCAGAAATCATCACCTAAACAAGATACTTTCTAACAGCAATCTCCTTAATCTCATCTTGAACAGCATTGTATATCTTTTCTACAGCTGGATACTCAGATACTGGGCTGTATTTAAGTGAAATTCTTTCAAGTAACTTTTCTAAATCCTTAAGACCTTGCTTGAATATCTTGTCTGGATCAAAGTTTGGTAGGGTCTTTGTATTTTCTATATTAGTTTCAATCTCCTTAGTGATTGAGAAGAACATATCGTTGAACTTCTCAGCATCTTTGATTGGAAGATTCATTGTATCGTAAATTAAATCATTTACTACGTTGATGTCTTCCTCTTTTTGCCAGAATGAGAACTTAAGTGCAAGTAAATCATCTATTGTACAGTACATTCTATTGTTTAAAAGGGCATGGGCCTTAACAAGATTTCTACTGTTCTTAAGTCTTCTTGGTGAGATGAAAATCTCCTTATCTATTTGTAGTTTTTCTGAAATGTCTACCATATGCATAGCTATTTTTTCAGGAAGTTTAACCTGATCGATTAGTTCCTGCATGTATATTACTTCCTCAAGAAGAAGTCTAGTATCTGAATGTTTGTGATCATCCATAAGAATCATTTTAACCTTGTTAGATTTGTCTTTTAGAGGTTTTACTAGTATTCTTGCTAGGAATCTATCATGAAGGGCTTGAAGTCTTAAATCGTCATCCTCGGCATCCAGATCGTCTGGTTGCTTAGGGAAGAAGTTTGTATCAGCCATAAGGAATCTAAGTTTGGCTTTTACAATTTCTGTACCATTCTTGAATTCACCCTCATTCATTATTGTAAGGATACCTGAGTTTGCAACCTGATCATTAATTCTGTAAAACTCAGAACAAAATGCTATGATTGCATCTGGAAGGAAGCCCGTGTAGTTTCTTTTTATGATACCGTGTTTTTTGTAAAATTCGATATCCGGTGATCCAAGTACATTGTTTGGAGATATGTCTGCCCCCATCTGTATTTGGAAATAAGGAGTACCTTCATAGTTTGAAAAATCTATTAAATCAACGATTTCCCTTAGTATAGCAGATTTAGCTATACCAGGTTGACCAAGGGCAATCATATGTGTTCTTGAAATCATTGAAAGAAGAATACAAAGGGAAAAATCCTCTATCTCATAATACTTTGAATTGATATAGTGAAGTATATCTTTGAATTTGACACTCAGGTCTTTTAATTCATACTTTTGTATAGTCATATAAATCATTCCTTTCTGTTAATAACCTAAATTGAGAATATCTTTTCACTTATTTTTTCATTCCATTTACTTATATTCATCTGTCTGATTTCCATTACTTCATCAGATATGTCACCTAAGTCTCCATAATCGGAGTATGTGTTTGCATGCATTATGATGGCATACAGTTTGAAATCCATTTCTCTTTTTACTGCCCTGAAGTGACTTTTAAACTCATCACTAATACTGCAAATACCATCAGTAATGAAAAGAATATCAGCTTGTTTATATTTGTCAGATAAAATGTACTCAGTTGCCTTTCTAAGAGGTTTTTCGAAATCGGTACCTCCGCATAGGAAAGTATCCATAATATCGATTACATCTTGAACATGAACTCTAGAAGGGTTAATTTCCTTGATGTAAAGTGGTTCATTCTCAGAAGCAAACTGGATAATTATCATTTTTCTTTTTTGGATCTTAGCAACTTCAATAAATGATATTATATGAGCCTTAGTTTCCTCGATTTTTTCACCTTCCATAGAACCTGAACCGTCATAGCAAAGTATAATAGGACCTTTGTGTCTAGCGGTTTTTTTGATTCTTTCGTGTGAAAGTATGTTTTTATGGAGAAAACGGTCTATAAAGTCATTCTCGAAAGCCTCAATAGAAAAATTCATTAGTTCATCATCTACCATATTGTCAAGATCATCGGATAACATAATCTTATCTGTTGGAAGATCATTAGATTTCTTCTTATGCTTTTGAGTTCTTCTGGCTGTTTCTCTTTTTTTACCGACCTTGTTAAGGAAGTTCATAGTTTCAGGAGAGTTCAGCCTTCTTGTAAACTTAATTACATCGTCAAACTTCATTTGCTTAATGCTCTTATCTGTGATACTTAAGTTTTTAGTGTTTGCCTTGAATGAAGCTACCTTACCTATGGATTCATTAAGAAGCCTGTCGATTTTAAGTTTATCAACCAGTTCTTTTATCTCGTGTTCCTTGTTTAACAAAGTGCCTTTAGTCTGAGCTATTTTTTCCCTCAAGTGTTCTAAATATGCCTTTAGACTTTCTATTTCTATGCCATTCTCTTGAGAAAAAGTCTTATTGTTGTTTTCCCTCATATATTCGTTTGTAACTTGGGGGTCAACCTTAGAAATATCCCTATCAACTTCCTGAGCATCCTCAGAAGGGGTACCATCTTCGATTGAAGCTTTATCAAAGTCATCATCAAAGGACGTATCAAATGAGAACTGATTGCCAGTGTTTTTAAACTTGCCTTCTACCAGTTCAAAACTTTTTATCTTATAGTTTTCAAATTCCTTTTCAGCTTCCTTTATTTCCTTGTCTAGGTCACTTTCAAAATCCCCACTAGTAAGGCCATCTATATCAGGAGTTTCATCAGTCTCTTCCTTAGATGAATCAAGGATATCATTGGCCTCTTGATCACTTTCTTCCTGGGATTCAGGTGTGTTTTCATTACCATCTGATTCATAATTGTCAGCTATTTTGTCAAAGATTTCCTCAAGGAGACTATCGTCACCATCTTTATCGGATCCTTCCTTGTCATAAGATGCTTTTGCATCTTTAATAGCTTCCTCGGTTTCTTTTCTCAGTGTTTCTTCTTTGGATTTATCGAGATTCCCTTTGTCTTCAAAATTAGGGTCGGCAGAGATATCTTCATAAGATGAACCTTCAACGAAATCCTTTGCAAATTTAAGTACTTTTTCAAAGGTCTCCATTTCAGATCCAAGGTTAATATCACCAGCATTCTCGAGAATCTTTTGAATAGAATCCTTAATCTTATCACTATATGGTTTAATGTCATTAGATTTAAGGTCTTCTAATATGTTTTCAATATTACTTTTTTCCATTTCAAGGGATTCAAGTGAGTTTTTAAGATTTTCAAGTTCCCCGTATGTGTTGTTTGATTTCTTAAAAAGTTTGTTTCCCCTGATTTTTAATGATATTTCGTCAAGAATATACTTTAGGCATATAGCCGTTAACTGTAGATCTCCAGCCGTTCTTTTTCTTACTTTTTCTAGTTGCGTTGAACGGTAGAATTCATTTACAATATTATATAGAACCGGACTCTCGTGAGAGCTAGCTTTATTATCCACGTCTACAACTATTTTATAGAGTAAATAAAAAACTTCTTCAGTTAATGAATCATAATGTTCAAAAATTTGACCTCCGAATCTTATGGAGTTTTTTAAAACATTAGAGTCTTGAAGAACATCATCAAAAAATACTTCGTCTAACAGATTCCTGTTTACTATTTTTTTTGAAATAATAATCACCTTCTTTTACCAACAGTAAATCAATAGTATATTAATTATTATACCTTTACCTATAAATTTAAACAATAATTATGAAAAACATATAGAGATTTTATATAGTGAAAATGTTTTTTCATAATAGCTGTAGGATAGTAATATCAGTACTTGTAGCATGATGACTTTCTGTCAGTAAAATGGTATTTGTTAATATGTTACCAAGAGGCCCTTTGGGAAAGCGTTTATTTTTAGTTCCGATTGCTAAAGGCTATTTGCTTAATATATGGAATAATAGAGTAGGTGCTACTGTAAGATGAAATCCGTAAATATAGTCGTAGATATGTGATAAATTTTACTTTAGGAATATTGTAGCAAAATAACACAAGTTTTTTGGGGGTGTAAGGGTGAAAAACTTTGAGTATTTCAGACCAGAAACGCTTAGAGAGGCAAGCGAGCTTCTAGTAAAATATGGCGAAAATGCAAGAATTTTAAATGGTGGAACTGACGTTGTCATCCAATTAAATGAGGGGCATTCAAAGCCTGAGGCCGTTGTTGACATTAAGGGTATTAAAGAGTTACATGAATTAAAATTTGACGAAAATGAAGGATTATTTGTAGGTGCATGTGTTCCTCTAAACAAAATGGGTGAAGACGATGTTGTATACAACAAATTCAGATTCCTTGCGGAGGCTGCTCACAGTGTTGGTTCTAGACCAATCAGAAATAGAGCAACTTGTGCAGGTAACATCTGTAATGCATCACCACTAGCTGATACAGCTACTCCATTATTAGCATTAGATGCTACTGTATTAGTATATGGTCCAGAAGGTGAGAAGGAAATCTCAATTCACGACTTCTTCACATGGGTAAGACAAACTTGCCTTAAAGAAGGGGAAATCGTTACAGGAATCAAGGTTCCTGCTAAAGAAGTGAAAGGTTTATTCCAAAAGATTTCTAGAAGAAAAGAAGTTGACTTATCAACAGTATGTTCAACTATCGTTAGAGATGGCGAAGAATTCAGATTAGCATTTGGTTCTATTGCTCCAACTCCTTTAAGATTAAGAAAGACTGAAGAATTCTTAAAAGGAAAAGAAATTACTGCGGATGTAGTAAAGGAAGCACAAGAATTAGCTGTTAGTGAGATTTCTCCTATCGGTGACGCACGTGGATCAAGAGAATACAGAATAGAGATGGTTAAGGTTCTTGTTAAGAGAGCTCTTAACGAGCTTAAGTAAGGAGGAGAATAGGGTGAAGCAAGTTATTAATTTTACTTTAAATGGTGAAAAAGTAACTCATTTAACTGAGCCAGGTAGAACATTACTTAGAATGTTAAGAGATGATTTCGATTTAACAGGAGCTAAGGAAGGTTGTGCTGCTGGAGAGTGTGGAGCATGTACTATAATAGTAGATGGTAAGCCTGTAAACTCTTGTTTAATGCTTGGTATCGAAGCTGACGGAAAGGAAGTACTTACAATTGAAGGACTTTCTAATGGAACTGAGCTTGATGAACTTCAAGTTTCTTTCATTGAAAATGCAGCACTACAGTGTGGTTTCTGTACTCCAGGAATGATCATGTCAGGTAAAGCATTATTAAATGAAAATCCAACTCCATCAGAGGATGAGGTAAAGAAAGCGTTAAGTGGTAACCTTTGTAGATGTACTGGTTACAAAAAAATTGTTGATGCTGTAATGCAAGTAGCAGATAATAATAAGGTTAAATAGGGGGTTTATCGGATGAAATACGTAGGCACAAGTGTTAAGAGAGTCGACGGTATTAAAAAAGCAACTGGTAGTTTGAAGTACGTTGATGATATGAATACTTCAAAATTACTTCACGCTGCTGTATTAAGAAGTCCATATGCTCACGCAAAAATCGTAAGCATAGATACTTCTGAAGCTGAAAAACTTCAAGGAGTTAAAGCAGTTGCTACTGGAGACGATGTAAAGAAAAAATCAGGTCTTTACTTAGAAGATAAAAACTTCTTAGCTAAGGATACTGTTAAATTTATAGGCGAGGCTGTTGTTGCTGTAGCAGCAAAAACTAGAGAAATCGCTGAAGAAGCTTTAGAGTTAATCAAGGTTGAGTACGAAGAATTACCAGGAGTATTCAATGGTCTTGAAGCTATGAAAGAAGACGCACCAATTATCCATCCTGATTTGATGGAGTACAAGTGTGCACCAGTTTTCTTCCCTAAAGCTGGAACTAATATTTCAAATCACTACAAATTAAGAAAAGGTGATGTTGAAAAAGGATTTGAAGAAGCTGATCACGTAGTAGAAAATACTTTCTACGTACCACACGTACAGCACTGTCCTATCGAGCCACATACTGCTATGGCTCAGGAAGATCCAGATGGACAATTAACTGTTTGGTCATCTTCACAGTCACCATACGCTGTTAGAGGCGCACTTGCTGTTGCTTTTGACAAGCCACTTAACAAAGTTAGAGTTATTTCTCCAGCTGTTGGTGGTGGATTTGGTGCTAAAGCAGGTACTACACTTGAGGGTGTTGTTATCGCATTAGCTCAGAAGTGTGTTGGTTCACAGGTAAAACTTACTTATTCAAGAGAAGAAGAGATGACTTGTTCTTTCGTAAGACAAGGTCTTAACTTAAAAATAAAAACTGGTATCAACAATGATGGTAACATCGTTGCTGTTAAGAACGAATTCGTTTGGGATGGTGGAGCTTACACTGAGTATGGTGTAAACATCGCTAAGGCGTCTGGTTACGCTTCAACTGGTCCTTACGATATTCCTAACGTTTGGACAGATTCTTACTGTGTATACACTAACAACCCTGTTGGTGGACCATACAGAGGATTTGGTATGTGTGAGATTCACTTCGGAATCGAGCAAAATCTTGACATCCTTGCTGAGAAGATTGGTATCACTGGTAAGCAAATCAGAGAAATCAACTGTCACAAGGTTGGCGGACGTACTGCTACAAACGCTCCAATCGATCAAGCTAACATGTTTGATTGTATTCAGCAAGCTGCTGAAGGTATCGAGTATGATAGAAAAAGAGTTTCTGATGATCCTACTAAAGCAATCGGTGTTGGTCTTGCATGTGGATTCAAAGCCCCATCAATGCCAGCTAACGCTCAATCAGCTTCAATTATCAAGCTGAATGAAGACGGAACTGCTGCACTATTAGTTAGTGGTCAGGATATCGGACAGGGTTCTGATACTGTTATGGTACAGATCGCTTCTGAGGTTCTTTCAATAGATCCTTCAAAAATTTCTATCAGAACTGGTGATACTGAGCACACTCCATACGAGTGGCAGACAGTTGCATCAAGAATCACTTACTGTAACGGTAGATCTGTTATGGCTGCATGTGATGATGCAAAAGAGCAATTACTTGAAATGGCTCAAATTAAATTAGGTATCTACAAGAGAGATCTTGAGCTTAGAGATGGTTATGTTGTTTCTAAGATTTACCCAGATAGAAAAGTATCAATCGCTGATCTTGCATTAGGTCTTAACATGCCTGATGGATCTGGTCTATTCGGTCCTGTAATTGGTAGAGGAACATTCATTCCTCCAAACATCAGAGACGCTGATAAGAAGACTGGTCTTGGTGAGAAGCCCGTTACATTCTGGACTTACGGAGCTAACGGAGCAGAGATTGAAGTTGACAAAGAGACAGGACATGTTAAAGTTACTAAGATGGTATCTTGTTTCGATGTTGGTAGAGTAATCAACCCACAGCTTATTGAAGGTCAGTTCGAGGGAGCTCTTGTTCAGGCACTAGGTACTGCTTTATGGGAAGATATGCTTCTAGAAGATGGAGTTTGTAAGGCTCCTAACTTCGTAGATTACAAGATTCCTACTTCAGATGATATTCCAGAGATGGATTTAAGATTTATCGAAGATCCTGAAGAAACTGGTCCATTTGGAGCTAGAGGTGTAGCTGAGCCAGCAATGGTACCAGGTGCTCCTGCAATTGCAAGTGCATTATATGATGCTCTTGGAGTTAGAATCGATAGAATGCCTTTCACTCCTGAGAGAGTTCTTAGAGCTATCAAGGAAAAAGAAGGTCAAACATTATAATTTAAAATAATTTAGTTTGTACAAGGGCCAGGGCCCTTGTACAAACAATATTTAGATTTATATACCTGCCTTATGGCAGGATAACTGTATAAATAAGCGGGGGATTTTTCTTAATAATTGAAGGGAGTTGGCTTATGAGTACAGCAAATAACGTAAATCATGATGCTATAAGAGACGTAAGACAGTTAGGGGTTCCAAAGATGATACTTCTAGGTTGTCAGCATGCGTTCACTATGTTTGGAGCTACAGTTTTAGTTCCACTAATTACAGGACTTAATGTATCTGTAACATTATTAATGGCGGGTATCGGAACACTGTTATTCCATGCAGTTACAAAAGGAAAGGTTCCTGCATTCCTTGGTTCTTCATTTGCATTTATCGCACCTATGTTAACAGTTACTGAAATTACTGGAGACATTGCTTACGCACAGGGTGGTATTGTTGTTGCCGGTCTTATTTATTTAATACTTTCAGCTTTAATGTATGTATTTGGAGCTGAAAAAGTTGTTAAGTTTTTCCCACCAGTTGTAACAGGACCGATTATCATTGTAATCGGTACTAAGCTTGCTCCAGTTGCTATCGGTAGTGCGAGTGAGAACTGGTTAGTTGCGATTATTGCATTTGCTATCATGGCAGGTGTTGCTATCTTTGCTAAGGGATTCTTAAAGGTTATCCCTGTTGTAGTTGCTCTAGTTTCTACTTACCTTATTTGTGTAGTTATGGGACTAGTTGATTTTACACCTGTAAAAGAAGCAGCTTTAATTGGTTTACCACACTTTACTATTGCTAAGTTTGATCTTAGTGCTGTAATGATGATTGGACCAATCGCTCTTGCTACTATGGTTGAGCACGTTGGTGACGTTCTTGCTATCGGTTCTACTGTTGAGCAAGACTTCATGACTGAGCCAGGTCTTCACAGAACTCTTCTTGGAGACGGTTTAGCAACTTCTATCTCTGCTATGGTTGGTGGACCTGCTAATACTACTTACTCAGAGAACATTGGTGTTCTTGCTCTTACAAGAGCTTGGGACCCAAGAATCATGAGAATTGCAGCAGTATTTGCTATGATCCTTGGATTCTCACCAAAGCTTGGTGCTTTAATCCAAACTATACCTAACCCAATCATTGGTGGTATATCAATCATCTTATTCGGTTCTATCGCTTCTGTTGGAGCTAGAACTTTAGTTGAGCACGAAGTTGATTTCACTGCTCAAAGAAACCTTATTATTGCAGCAGTTATTCTTATCTTAGGTCTTGGTGGAGCAGAATTACCAGTAGTACTTGGTCCAATTTCTTTCACACTTGACGGAATGGCATTAGCAGCATTAGTTGGTATCGTATTAAATATCGTATTACCAGACTAATTAATAGTTTTAATGAAATCGTTTTTTTATATTATTGTTTAATTTGTTTTTAATATCATATCATTGTTAATAAAAAATAAAATAATCCCTCGCTTCAAAAAGAATCCATTACAATTTGGATTCTTTTTTTTTGTGTATAAATAACAAAGAAGAAATAGATTTTATGGTATAAGTTATTGTATAATAGATTTGTAGAGGGTAAAAAAGGGTTTTCCGCTGATAAATATTATCAGTTATTATGGTTTGTTACTAAAATAAAGTGTATAATAGAAAAATAAGGACTTGTGATTTAGTAATAAATGATTATAGAAAGTAACTAAAAGGAGGGGTAAGATGAAAATTCTAGATATAGAAAAAGCAGTTGGTCATGTTCTTGCCCATGATATGACGAAAATTGTTCCAGGTGAATTTAAGGGTGTAAAGTTTAAAAAAGGGCACATAATCAAGGAAGAAGATATAGATAAGTTTAAAGACATGGGCAAGTACAATGTATATGTTTTAGAACTAGATGAAAACACACTTCATGAAGATGATGCCTCTAAATATATAGCGAAAAATACTATGGGCAAAAACATTAGTATTAATGAACCATCAGAAGGTAAAATAACATTTTCATCAACCGTTGAAGGATTACTTAAAATCGATGTAGAAAGATTAAAGAAAGTTAACTCTGTTGACAATGTTATAGTAGCTACACTACACAATAATACTATTGTGAAAAAAGAACAGGCAGTTGCTGCTACAAGAATAATACCACTAACAATTGAAAAGAATGCACTTGAAAAAATGTCTGAATACTGTGACAAAAAGATAATAAGTGTAAAAGAATTTAAAAACAAAAAAGTTGGTATTGTAGTAACCGGTACTGAAGTTTTTGAAGGTAGGATTAAAGATAAGTTTGGTCCCATACTTGAAAATAAGATTAAGCACTATGGTGGTCAGTATATGGAAACTATATACGCACCTGATAGTAAAGAGAAAATAAGTGAAGCAATTATGAAACATATAGATTCAGGATGTGAGATAGTATTAACATCAGGAGGCATGTCAGTAGATCCAGATGATGTTACTCCCTCATCGATAAAAGAAGTTGCAAAGAAAGTTGTAACATATGGAGCGCCAGTTCTTCCTGGGGCCATGGTTATGGTTGGATATAGGGACAATGTATCTATACTTGGAATACCAGGATGTGGTATGTATCACAGCACTACAGTATTTGATTTAGTATATCCAAGAATGCTTGCTGATGATGAAATCACTAGGGAAGAAATTTCAGGACTTGGTCATGGTGGATTATGCATGAAATGTGAAACTTGTATGTATCCAATTTGTCCTTTAGGAAAGTAAAATAATAGTTTACAAATGAGTTGTTTTGGGAATAAATCAAATGTGTAATGAAAACAAAAATGAATTATTACAAAAACAAGGGGTGTAGAATATGAGTATATTTAAAAAAGCAGCACAATTAGAAGAGCAAAATATTGATTTTGCTATGGTTTCAATAATTAGAGCGGAAGGATCAACTCCAAGAAATGTTGGAAAAATGATTGTACTTCCTGATGGAAGCATATTCGGAACGATAGGTGGCGGCCTAGCGGAGAGATATGCTATAGATGAAGCACTTGAGGCTATGAAAGAAAAAAAGTCAAGGGTTGCTTATTATAAGCTGAATTCAGATGCTAAAGATGGTATCAAAATGAATTGTGGTGGAAATATGGACGTTTATATTGAAGTTCATACTCCCAGACCAAAGATCTTCTTAGTAGGAGGAGGTCATGTTAACTATGCTGTTGCTAAATTTGCAAATCAAATGGGCTATGAAGTAAAGGTAGTAGACGACAGAGAGGAATTTGCTAATCCAGAAAGATTCCCATTCGCTACAGAGGTATATGCTGATCCAGATTACGATAAGTGTATAGGAGAAGTAAAAGTTGATGAGTTTACTTGTGTGGTAATTGCAACAAAAGACAGTGATGAAAAAGCTTTAAGAGCAGTAATAGATTCTAATGCCAAGTATATTGGTGTAATTGGAAGTAAGAGAAAGATTACAATAGTTAAGCAAAACCTATTAAAGGATGGTTATACTGAGGAAAGACTTAATCAGTTATATATGCCAATAGGTCTTGATATAGGATCTGAAACTCCAGAAGAAATTGCTATTTCAATCATTGGAGAAATAATGAAGGATTTAAGCTTTACCACTGGTAAGTCACTGAAGGAGATGTTATAAGTGGAAAATAAGACTGTAGTATTTAGGGGTGGCGGAGATGTTGCCACTGGTTCTATATATAGACTTCACAAAGCAGGATTCAAAGTTGTAGTATTAGAAATTGAAAAGCCAACTGTGATCAGAAGGACTGTATCCTTTGCCCAGGCTGTGTTTGACGGTGAAATAACAATAGAGGGTGTTAAGGGGCAATTGGCAAAAAATGTTGAAAATGCGAAAGAAATATTGGAGAATAGTAATATACCTGTTATAATTGACCCTAAAGGAGAATCTATTAAGGAACTAAAACCAATAGCAGTTGTAGATGGAATACTTGCTAAAAAGAATTTAGGAACAAAAATAGATATGGCTCCTGTAGTAGTTGGACTTGGACCTGGTTTTGAAGCGGGTGTTGATGTAAATGCCGTTATTGAAACTAGTAGAGGCCATGACTTAGGTAGGGTTATACTAGAAGGTAAAACGAAACCTGACTCAGGTGTACCTGGAAATATTGCAGGTTATTCTTGGGAAAGGGTAATTAGATCCTCTTGTGAAGGTGAAGTAAAACATGCTTCAAAATTAGGGGATATTGTTAAAAAAGGCCAAGTGGTAATGTATGTAGGGGACACAGAAGTTCTTTCACCCCTAGATGGTTGCTTAAGAGGTCTGATAAATGAAGGTACTAATGTAACTGAAGGATTTAAGATAGGAGACGTTGATCCAAGGGGTATTGTTGATTATTGCTATACAATATCTGATAAAGCAAGGGCAATTGGCGGATCTGTTCTTGAGGCTATAATGTATTTTATCAATAAGTAGTAGGTGGTGTGTTTATGTATCGTTCTGTTGGTATTACGATAAGAGATCTATTAAAACTGGGTATTCTAAAGGACGCTAAGAACTTGTCTGGAAGCGCAGGAATGGATAGGAAAATTACAAAGGTAAATGTTATGGAGGTTCCCGATATACTTGATTGGGTACAACCAGGGGAATTTCTACTTACAACTGCATATTCTATCAAAGATGACATAATTAAGTTAAATGAATTGATTCCTGAACTTAATAAAAGGGGATTAGCCGGACTGGGAATTAAGACGAAAAGGTATATTAAAGAAATACCGGAGATTGTTCTTAAAACTGCTAGGGATTTGGACTTCCCATTAATCGAGATACCATATGACGTTTCATATGCAGACATTATAATGCCTGTACTTACGGACATAGTAAATTCGCAGACAACTATCCTTAAACAGATAGATGGTTTCAACTCTAGACTGATGAATGTTATGCTTAAGGGTGGAAGTCTTAAGGAAATTGCAAATGCAATCCATGGTGGACTGGGAATATCCCTTGCAATATATGAAAATATCTTCAAGTCTTACGAAATAATATGTCCAGATGATCAGAAAGAAGAGATAGAAAGCATAATAGTTGCTGAAAGCAATAGAAAAAGAGTTATGAATTACAAGGATACTGGTAAAAACTCTTATATAAGAACTAGGGATATGCTAGGTGGTAAAAGTGTAGAAAGAATTATGATTCCAATTTGTACTGAAGATAGAAACTATGGAAACATATTTATCTGGCAGGATCAGAAAGAACTTAGTCCTGTTGAGTTATCAGTAATGGAATCAGCAGCTCCTCTTATTGCACTTGATTTATTAAAGAAACTTTCAATATATGAAATTGAAAATAAGCATAAGATTGAATTCTTTGATGATTTGTTATCAAGTGATGAAGGAAGACAAAGAAAAGCACTTGAAAGATCAACATTCTTTAACTTCGATAAGAACCTTAGCTATTCTGTAATAATAATTACAATAAGGGATATAGATAGTTTGATGAAGCTTACGCCGAACAATACCAACTATCTACATCATCTAAACAATAAACTAATGAGTATCGTAGAGAGACTGTCCAAGTCAAGGAAAGAAAAGATTATTTACGGTAACAAATCAGACCGTATGATTATACTTTATAGTTCTGAACTTGGAAAGAATAAACTAGAGCTTAAGAATGAGATATTTAAGTTCTGTGAAGAAGTATTTGCTTATGCAGAAATTGAATCTATCAAAGAAAATATCTCAATTGGAATTGGTAGAAATTACTCAGAGGTAGGCAAGCTGTGGATGTCCAATAGAGAAGCTCAAAGAGCTGTTGAAAATCTAATTGGATCAAGAGAAGGTCATCCTATTCATTATGATGATTTAGGTATATACAGAATACTATCTTATGAAGAATTAAAACCAGAACTTTTCCATTTCTACAAAGAGATACTTGAGCCACTTGTTAAGTATGACAGGGAAAAAGATTCAGACCTTGTCAAGACCCTTAAAAAGTACTTCGAATGTAGAAGTAATTTAAAAAAGGTATCAGAAGAAATGTATACTCATTACAATACGATTATATATAGAATGCAAAGAATAAAGGAAATAACAGGAATAAATCTTGAGGATCCTAACGAAAGATTGAACCTAGAAATATCCTTAAAAATCTATGATATTCTAAAAACGGAACAATTATAGTTTAATATAGTAACAACTAACAAAGACCCCAGATTATATTTGGGGTCTTTTTCTAAAGGCAAACTAATGTAAAAGTAGAATATTTATTATATACTTTTAGTGTAGAAAAAAATAATAGTTTGAGGGATTGATTTGATGGTTGCAATAGAAATTTGTAACGACCTTTATACGAAAATCCTAGATAAAAAAAGTATAAGTGGTCAAATTCATTCCGTATTCAAGAAAACAGTAAATATAGTTACTGAAGATAATGACCTAGTAGCAATTCTTGTAGATAAGAAAGACATAAGTCCTATGGGAATCGTTGTGAAAGCTAGCAATTTACAACAACTTGGATTCAAGCAAGGAATGAGCGTCACATTCAAGAAAGATGTGATCAGTGTCACTGAAATGAGCATTGACATTGAAATCAGTAAAGCAAAAAAATGGAACCCTCAACCTGTAAACGATTTTAAGAAGACAGAACTAGAAAATATCAAATCTCTAGTTGAATATCTTGAAGACGGGATATTCTACAGAGGTAAGCACGAAGGAATAGCACCTATTGTTTATAGGATAGGTTCTTATTTACCAGAGTTAGCAAGTTATACTAAAAGAGAGATTCCGGCAAATCACTATACTAGTTTTATAGAATCGAGATTTGTTACTTTCTTAGAAAACGTTGTTAGCGGTAATAGAGATAATATCGGTGAATACACAAAGCAGATTATAGGCTTTGGACCAGGTCTAACACCATCAGTTGATGATTTTATTACTGGTCTTATGGTTTCGCTGTATTATAATTCAAGGTATTTTGAGCTCGATACCGATAGTATTCTGGAATTTAACAGGAACGTTATTGGCGAGATATCAAATAAAACAACCAGAATAAGTGAAGAAATGCTAAAATTCGCTTCAATTGGTCAATGTTCCGGAAAAGTTAGAAACTTAGTTCTCACTATTTTACGTGGCTCAGGTTTTGGGGAACTTGATGAGGCAATTGATGCAGTATTAAGTTTTGGTGATACTTCGGGAACTGACATAACATCAGGTATTTATGTTGGGTTCAGAATTATGTTTAATGAAAAAAGCAGGAGGTTATTAGCAAATGAGAGTACAAACGGTAATTAGAAAGAATACTTACTATGACTCAGTTACATTGATGCTTATATCGAAAGATATTAAGAACATTGACGGAGTTAACGAGTGCCTTATTGGAATGGGAACAGACCTTAATAAGGAACTAGTGGAAAACCTTAACCTAGCTACTGATGATATCAGAGCTTTATCTGGAAATGACTTTTTTATAGTTATTGATTCAGATGTTGATGGAATCATTGATACAGTTGAAACAACTGTTGATGAGTTATTATCAAATACTAAGTCTGATGATGGGGATGATGATTTCTCACCAGCTACATTAGATTCAGCTGTTAAGTATCAGCCTGAAACAAACATGGTTATTATTTCTGTTCCAGGAAAATATGCTAAGGCTGAAGCTATGAAAGCTCTTAAGAAAGATCTTCACGTAATGTTATTCTCAGATAACATGCCAGTAGAAGAAGAAAAAGAATTAAAAGAATACGCTGTAGCGAACGATTTATTATTAATGGGACCTGACTGTGGTACTGCAATAATCAACAATGTTCCTTTAGCATTCGCAAACGTAATAAACAAGGGACCTATTGGTATCGTTGCTGCATCAGGAACTGGTACTCAGGAAGTTTCTTGTTTAATCCATAAACTAGGACACGGTGTATCTCAGGTAATCGGTACTGGTGGTAGAGATCTTAAGTCAGAAGTTGGCGGATTAATGATGATTCATGGAATCAAAGCATTAATCAACGATCCTGCTACAGAAGTTATCGTTCTTATCTCTAAGCCACCAGCTCCAGAAGTAGCAATCAAGGTTCTTGAGTTAGTTAAGACTACTGACAAGCCTTTCGTTGTTAACTTCATCGGTGGAAATCCTGAAGATGCTGTTAATGCTGGTGCTTACGCTGCATTATCTCTAGAAGATACTGCTTACAAAGCTGTTGCATTACTTGAGAAGAAAGAAGTTGTAGACTTCGATAGCTTCCAAATGGGAGAAGAAGCTGCTAACAAGATTATCGCTGAAGAGTCTGCTAAGTTAAAAGAAGATCAGGTTTATATCAGAGGTCTTTACACTGGTGGAACGTTAGCTGAGGAAGCAATCAAGCTTATCACTAACGAATTAGGCGAAGATGTATGGTCAAACATTCCATTACACCCAGAGTACAAGTTAGTTGATACTTCTAGATCATTAGAGCACACTTGTATTGACCTTGGAGATGATGAGTTTACAGTAGGTAGACCTCACCCAATGATCGACCCAACTACAAGAACTGATAGAATGGTTCAAGAGTGTGAAGGTGATGTTGGAGTTATCCTGTTTGACGTAGTATTAGGTTACGGTTCAAACGAAGATCCAGCTGGAGCTATGGTTCCTTACATTAAGGAAGCAAAAGAGAAGATGGCTGCTATGGGCAAAGAAATGGTATTTGTTGGTTCTATCTGTGGTACAGATGCAGATTACCAGGATGCTGAAGAATCTCAAAGAGTTCTTGAAGAAATTGGTTGTATTATCATGCCTTCTAACGCTCAAGCTATCAGATTAGCTGCAAGAATCTTAAAAGCAAACAAATAATTTGATTAAGGAGTGAATAGAATGTCTAAGATTAATGAATTATTCGGTAAAGACTTAGTAATTGCTAACGTTGGACTTGAGTCTTTCGCTAGAGAATTAAAGAGTCAAGACGTTAAAACAATCCACGTAAGTTGGAGACCTCCAGCAGGTGGAAATCAAAAGCTTATCGGTTTACTAGCTAAGCTTGGTAGATAATAGTATAAGTTATTAATAAATTTTAAATATAATTAAATTTTAAATTTAATCATAAGGAGATGAATTAAGTGCAAGAACTTATTAAAAAGGCTAATGAAGAAGCAGTTGGTAGACTTCTTAAAGCTCAACCAACTCTTGTAGGAATTGGAACTGCAGGTGCAGATATTCCAAATATGACTAAGAAAACTATCCTTCACGCTGGTCCTCCAGTTAAGTGGGAAGACATGAGTGGTCCATTAAGAGGTGCTGTAATCGGTGGACTTATCTATGAAGGTTTAGCAGATGATTTTGATTCAGCTAGCGCTTTAGCTGCTTCTGGCGAGATCACTTTTGATTCTTGTCATCACCATGATGCAGTAGGTCCTATGGCTGGTGTTGTTACTTACAGCATGCCTGTATGGATTGTTGAAAACAAAACTTTCGGAAACAAAGCTTATTGTACACTTAACGAAGGTCTTGGAAAAGTATTAAGATTTGGTGCTTACCAAGAAGAAGTTGTTGAGAGACTTAAGTGGATGGAAGAAGTTTTAGGTCCAGTTCTTAAAGAAACTTTAGCTTTAGTTGGAGAGATTGATCTTAAGACAATGATCGCTCAGGTTACTCAAATGGGTGATGAGGGTCACAACAGAAATAAAGCTGGTACTTCTCTATTAATCAGAGAATTAGCTCCACATTTAGTAAGAGTTAACTATGATATTGAAACAATTTCTAAAGTATTTGCTTTCATGCATAGTAATGACCATTTCTTCTTAAACTTAACAATGCCTGCTTGTAAGTGTTCATTAGATCCAGCTGGCGGAGTTAAATACTCTACTATGGTTTACACTATGGCTAGAAATGGTACTGAGTTCGGAATCAGAGTTTCATCTATGCCAGATAGATGGTTTACAGCTCCAGCTGAGATTATCGACGGATTATACTTCCCAGGATACTCTCCAGCAGATGCTAACCCAGATATCGGTGACTCTGTAATCACTGAGACTACTGGAATCGGTGGATTCTGTATGGGTGCTGCTCCTGCGATCGTTCAGTTCGTTGGTGGTACTCCACAAGATGCTGTTAACTACTCTAAGTCAATGTATGAAATTACATTAGCTGAGAACAACACTTACAAGATTCCTGCACTAAACTTCAGAGGATCTGCTACAGGTGTTGATATTCAAAAGGTAATCGAGACTGGAATCCTTCCAATCATCAACACTGGTATCGCTCATAAAGATCCAGGTGTTGGACAGGTAGGAGCTGGACTTGTTAACCCTCCAATGAAGTGTTTCGAAGATGCTTTAGAAGCATACGTAGAAATGTTAGAAAAAGAAGGCGTTATCAAGTAATCTTAACTTGATTATAAGAAATTTTAATAGTATTAATTAAATGATATCTAATGCCAGAAGGCATAAAATATGATATAATGTATTCGTTATAAAATTATAACGGTTATAAACTTTAAGGAGGTTCTTTAAATGAACATTATCGATTTTTGGAAAAATGTAAAAATGTACGATTTAACTCAAAATTTATCGCATTTAACACCACCATGGCCAACTTACGAGCCATTACAAATTAAATTCTTCAAGAGATTATCTTCTAACGGAGCTAACGGACAGGTTATCACTACTTCTAACCACGTTGGTACTCACTTAGATGGATCTATGCACTTCATTACTCACGGAAGAGATATCTCTGAGATTCCTCTAGAAGAGTTATGTAACGAAGCTGTAGTAGTTGACTTATCTGATATAGCTGAAGATTACGGTATCTACACTTCAAAAGATATCGAAGAAAGAGTAGAAGTAAAAGAGGGAGATATCCTTATCATTTACACTGGATACAGCAAATACGGATGGGATCAGCCAGAAGCTGACGAAGAAAGATACATGTTAAGACACCCTGGTCCAACTAAAGAGTTCTCTGAGTGGGCTATCGAGAAGAAGATCAAGTGGATCGGAGTTGATGCAGGTTCTGCAGATCACCCAATGAACACTAAGATCAGAGAGTGGTGCCCTAAGGAAGCTGTTAAAGCTGAGAAGTACCTACAAGAGAAATACGGTAAAGGCTTAGATGATTTCTGGCCAGAAGAAGATTACCAGCTAATGCACTACGATCTATTCCCACATGATATCATTCATGCTGAGAACTTAGGTGGAGACATCGCTAAGATCGTTAACAAGAGATTAGTTGTTGGTTGTTTCCCATGGAGATTCCAAGGTGGAGAGTCTTCAATCGCTAGAGTTGTAGCATTCGACGCTGAATAATAATAATTGATATAAAATTTGCAGCCCGCCTAAATGGCGGGTCTGCTTTTAGCAAAATTAGTTAAAAGTTTATCAAATCTTTGATATTGTGGAATAATTTTCTAGTTGGAATAATTACTTTTTTAATCAAAGTTTAAAAAAAGTTTTATGCTTTGATTAAGGATTATATATAAATAGGTTGCTTTGCAACTGTAATTAGGAGGAAAAAAGATGGCTTTAGCATTAGAAGGTATTAAGGTACTAGACCTTACTAGAGTACTTGCTGGACCTTACGCTACTATGATATTAGCAGATATGGGTGCAGATGTAATTAAAGTAGAAATGCCAGGAAAAGGTGATGATTCAAGACACTTCGGACCATACATTGGTGATGAGAGTGCTTATTTCATGTCAATCAACAGAAATAAGAAGTCTATGACTCTTAACCTTAAAGAGCAAAAAGGTAAGGATATCTTAAAAGAACTTGTTAAGCAAGTTGATGTAATCGTAGAAAACTACAGACCTGGAACTATGGAAAAATTAGGTTTAGGTTATGATGTATTAAAAGAAATCAACCCTAAGATTATCTATGCTGCTTCTTCAGGATTTGGACATACTGGTCCTTACTCTAAGAGACCTGCATATGATGGTGTTGTTCAGGCAATGGGTGGAATCATGTCTATCACTGGACAAAAGGGTGGAAAGCCAACAAGAGTTGGTCCATCTGTTGGAGATATCACTGCTGGACTTTTCACAGCAATCGGTATCCTAGCTGCACTTCAAACTAGAAATACTCAAGGTGTTGGACAAAAAGTTGACGTAGCTATGCTTGACTGTCAGGTAGCTATCCTTGAGAACGCTATCGCAAGATACGTTGTTTCAGGAGACGTTCCTGCTCCAGCTGGAAACAGACACTCTTCAATCGTACCTTTCGAGCCATTCGAAACTGCAAACGGAGAAATCATGATTGCTGCTGGTAACGATAACCTTTACAAGAAGTACTGTGCTGCTATGGGTAGACCAGAGCTTGCTGAAGATGAGAGATTTGTTACTAATCCATTAAGATCAGATAACTATGCAGAGTTAAGACCAATCTTAGGAGAAGCTATGAAAGCTAAAACTACTGAAGAGTGGCAAACAATTATGGACGATGCTGGTGTTCCAAATGGACCTATCAACACAGTTGATAAAGTAATCTCTAATGAGCAAGTAAATGCTAGAGAGATGATTCAAGAAGTTGAGCATCCAATCGCTGGTAAATTAAAAATGCCTGGTGTTCCAATCAAAATGAGTGAAACTCCTGGTTCAATCAGAACTCACGCTCCACTATTAGGACAACATACAAATGAAGTATTATCTTCAATGTTAGGACTAAGTGAAGAAGAGATTAAAGAATTAAAAGATACTAAAGTATTATAATTAATACAATATGCCATGAGAATTTATTCTCATGGCATTTTTTTTATTTTACTGGTATAATACATATGTAATGGGAAGGAGTTAGGTATCATGAAAATGAATTTCAATTTAAATTTATCACAGACCCAAAAGCTAGTCATGACTCATGAACTTAAACAAGCAATTGAAATTCTACAATATAATTCCATTGAATTGAATGAGTTTATCAATGAGGAGTTGCTTAACAATCCTATAATTGAGAAGCCAACTACTGAAGAGAAAAGCCATGATGAAATAGATTGGAAAAGTCTAAGTAATGAAATGGACAGAGATAGAAAGACTTACAACAATGTTCAGGCTGCAGAAGACGTAAATTACGATAATTTCGTTGCTGGGGAAGATACCTTAAATGACTTTCTTAAGGATCAACTTAAATTTACACTTTTAAGTGATGAACAGATGGAAGTAGCCCTATACATTATTGAGAATCTTGATGAAAATGGATTCTTAGATTTATCAAATGATGAAATCGGCATAAAGTACAATAAAGAGTCTGAAGAAATTGAATCAATAATTGATGTTCTTCAAAATTTTGAACCTGCTGGAGTTGTAGCAAGAAGCCTTAAGGAATGTCTACTTATCCAAGCCTGTAAAAAAGGTGTGGCGGATATTTTGGTTTTTGAAATTATAGAAAATTTCCTAGATGACCTTGGAAACAATAGACTTAATAACATTGCAAAAAAATTAAAAGTGGATATTGAAGCAGTTAAAAGTGCTGCACTTTATATTAGAACACTTGAACCTAAACCAGGTAGAGAGTTTTCAAGTATGAGGGATATTAGATATATAAAGCCTGACGTTGTTGTGGAGAAAATCGATGGAGAGTATGTAATATTAGTAAACGATTTCACTGCACCTAAGTTAAATATAAGTAATTACTATAGAAAGTTACTTAATGATGTTGATACAACAAAGGACACATCAGAGTATATAAATACAAAGTTAAATCAAGCCCTAAAACTTATTAAGAGCATAGAACAAAGAAGAAATACAATATTTAGGGTGGTAGAAGCTATACTTGATTATCAATATGAGTTTTTTGAAAAAGGAAAGATGTATCTAAAGACATTAAATCTAAAAGATATAGCTAATGAAATAGGAGTCCATGAATCTACAGTAAGTAGAGCTGTTAATGGAAAGTATATGCAGTGCTCCAGTGGACTATACGAAATAAAGTATTTCTTCCAAAGTGGAGTATCAAGCGCTTCCGGAGAAGGAGTATCATCCCAAAGTATAAAAGATATTATAAGTGAGATGATAGCAGAAGAAAATACTAAAAAGCCATTAAGTGATCAAATAATATCAACTAGACTAAAAGATATTGGAGTAAAGGTATCTAGAAGAACAGTTGCAAAATACAGAGATGAGCTGGGTATACCATCCTCGTCTAAGAGAAAAGCGTATTAATAAAAAAATGTTCCATATCTTTGATATGGGGCATTTTTTAGTTGAGCCGAATCTTTGATTCGAGCCCAGCAAGAATTTAAAATTCTTAGCCCAGCAAAAGATAATTCTTACTTTCAGCCCAGCGAAGTCATATATGACTTCTAGTACAAGGTAGTTTTACTGTGGTAAAACAATTTAAATAGATTTCTTCGCAAAAGCGAAAAATATCATTGCTCTAGTTGCTGAAGTAACTGCTGGGCTAACATTTTCAATGTTGCTGGGCAAGCATCTAAAGATGCGTCTAGGTAAAATTTTAACTCCCTTGAGATTAAAATTTCGAAAAAACTCCTTGATTAAAATAGTCTTTATAGTATAATGAATTTGTAAGAAATATTTTTTTGGAAGGGTTGGGACTTAAAAACGACACATGGACAAAAAATGTCCCAGGTGGTATTTATGAATCTTTCAGATAGAAAAGAATTTATTGAAATATTGAAAAGTGTGGTTCCAGAGTCTATTGAAACCCTTATAGACAGGTACAGGATATTAAGACTGATTAGTTACTTTGGTCCAATAGGAAGAAGAACACTTTCCACTAAACTTGAAATTACTGAGAGGGTAGCTAGGAAAGAGGCCAATGTACTTAAGGAAAAAAATCTTGTGGATTTCACTTTGGAAGGTATGGTTACAAGCCAAAAGGGCGAAGAGTGTTTACTTACTCTTAAGGAAATCATACATGATCTTAAGGGAATAAGTGTTATTGAAGAAGAACTTGCTAGAATACTAAAGATTAAAAAAGTTGTTCTTGTAGAATCAGAAGATGATGAGTTATATAGAAAAGAGTTGGGAAGAAGAGCTTCGGAGGAACTAAAGAAGATAATAAAATCTTCAAGTGTTCTTGGTCTAACAGGGGGATCTACGGTATACAACCTTGTGAAGGAGTTCAAAAAAGGTAAGGGGAATTATGAAGACATGATTGTTATACCAGCAAGAGGTGGTGTAGGAAGTCAGATTTCATATCAGGCAAATACCCTTGTTGAAAAGTTAGCTGGAAAACTCGGTGCAAAGTATAAGATATTATATACACCTGATTTTCTTTCTAAATCCTCGATAGAAACACTTAAAAATGAACCATCTATAAAAGAAATTTTAGAACTTGTAGACAATATTGATACACTTGTCTTTGGAATAGGTAAGGCTGATGTAATGGCTTCAAGAAGAAATATTAACAGTGAAAGAATTGACTATATGATTGGTCAAGGCGCTGTTTCGGAAGCTTTTGGATATTACTTTAACGAGGATGGGGAAGTTGTTTACGAGATAAGCACAATAGGAATTGAGCTTGAAAAATTCAAGTCCATGAAAAACATTGTTGCGGTTGCAGCTGGTGAAGATAAGGCTGATGCAATAAGGTCCATAAGTAAGATAAATGAAAATCTTATACTGGTAACTGACAAGTCAACTGGTATGAAGATATTAAGCAAAGTTAATGATTAAAATAAGCAAAAACAGGTATCAATAAACTGTGTCAAAGGATATAGTCAGGTATAGGGCCTGATAAAATATATTAATAATCAAATAGGTTTTTAGGAGGATGTTTTTATGTCAATCAAAATTGCTATTAATGGATTCGGAAGAATCGGAAGGGATTCATTCAGAATCCTTATGGAGAAGGAAAGAAATGTTGAAGTAGTTGCTATTAACAACACTTCACCACTTAAGCAAACAGCTCACTTACTAAAGTATGATACTTTATACGGAAAGTTTGATGGAACTGTTGAAGTAAAAGAAGATGCAATTATTGTTAACGGAAAAGAAATTAAAGTATTCTCTGAAAGAGATCCAGAAAGTCTTCCATGGGGAGAGCTTGGAGTGGATATCGTAGTTGAAGCTACAGGAGTATTCAGAGATAGAGAAGGTGCTCAAAAGCACATCAATGCTGGAGCTAAGAAAGTTATCATTACTGCTCCTGCTTCAAATGAAGACGTTACAGTAGTTATGGGTGTTAATGAAGGTGAATACGATGCTGCTAATCATCACATCATCTCTAACGCATCTTGTACTACTAACTGCTTAGCACCATTTGCTAAGGTTATAGATGAGAACTTCGGAATCGATTCAGCACTTATGACTACAGTTCATGCATACACTAACGATCAAAGAATCCTAGATACTGATCACAAGGATTTAAGAAGAGCAAGAGCTGCTGCTGAGTCAATTATTCCAACTACTACTGGAGCTGCAAAGGCAGTTGCTTTAGTACTTCCACAACTTAAGGGTAAAGTAAACGGAATGGCTATGAGAGTTCCTACTCCAACAGTTTCATTAGTTGACTTAGTTGTTAAGACTGAGAAAAACTGTACAGCTGAAGACGTAAACAAAGCTCTTAAAGCTGCTTCTGAGAACGAGCTTAAAGGAATCTTAGGATTCTCTGAAGAGCCACTTGTATCAATTGACTACAGAAAAGACGTTAGATCTTCAATCGTTGATGGATTATCTACTATGTCTGTAGGAGAAAACTTAATAAAGGTTGTTTCTTGGTATGATAATGAGTGGGGATATTCTGCAAGAGTTGTTGACTTAGTTGAGTACGTTGCTGAGAGAATGTAATTATTAAAAAAAGTCCGTGTATCCACATTAGATGGATACCGGACATTTCTTTGTAACAGAAAAAAGTTAGTAAGCTTATTATCGGAAAACAGGAGGAAACCCTATGTATAATAAAAAATCTATTAAGGACATTGATGTAAAAGGAAAAAAAGTCCTTGTAAGATGTGACTTTAATGTACCTTTAGAAGATGGAAGAATTACTGATGAAAATAGAATCATTGGAGCACTTCCAACAATAAACTATTTGATTGAAAACGGAGCTAAAATTATACTTTGCTCTCATATGGGTAAACCAAAGGGAGAGCCAAAGCCAGAGCTTTCATTAAAGCCTGTTGCTGACAGAATTGCAGAATTAGTTGATACAAAAGTTACATTCGCAAAGGATGACAATGTAGTTGGGGAAAATGCTAGAAGAGAAGTAGAAGCCCTAAAGGACGGAGAAATAGTTATCCTTGAGAATACTAGATATAGAAAAGAAGAAACTAAAAATGCAGAAGAATTCTCTAAAGAATTATCTTCATTAGCAGAAGTATTTGTAAATGATGCTTTCGGTACAGCTCATAGAGCTCACTGTTCAACAGTAGGTGTTACTGAGTATCTTGATACTGCTGTGTGTGGTTTTCTAATTGAGAAGGAACTTAAGTTCCTTGGAGACGCAGTAGAAAACTCACAGAAGCCATTTGTTTCAATCCTTGGTGGTGCTAAAGTATCTGATAAGATTAATGTAATCAACAACCTTATTGATAAGGTTGATTCACTAATCATCGGTGGTGGAATGGCATATACATTCCTTAAGGCACAAGGATTTGAAATTGGTAAATCACTTGTTGAAAGTGACAAAATTGATTATGCTAAGGAAATGTTAGATAAAGCTGAAGCAAAGGGTGTTAAAATCCTACTTCCAGTAGATAATATTACTGCTGCTGAGTTCTCTAAGGATGCTGATGCAGTTGTTACAGAAGATCAAAACATTTCTGCAGATTTCATGGGACTTGATATTGGTCCTAAAACTCAAAAAATATACAGTGATGAAATAGTTAATGCTAAGACAGTTGTTTGGAATGGCCCAATGGGTGTATTCGAATTTGAAAAGTTTGCAGCAGGAACAAAAAATGTTGCTAAAGCTTTAGCTGATTCTGATGCTGTAACTATTATCGGTGGTGGAGATAGTGCTGCTGCTGTAAACATTCTTGGATTTGGTGACAAGATGACTCACATTTCTACTGGTGGAGGAGCTTCCCTAGAGTTCTTAGAGGGTAAAGTACTACCAGGAATCGACGCATTAAATGACAAATAGGAGGAAAAGTCAATGAGATTGCCTATAATAGCAGGAAACTGGAAAATGCATAAAACAATTAAGGAAGCATTACAGTTTGTTGATGGAATAAAAGAAGGTGTAAAGGGAACAGACGTAGAGGTAGTAATCTGCGCACCTTTCACAATCCTTAAAGACCTTAAGGAAAGCACTAAGGGAACTAATATTAAAATCGGTGCACAAAACATGCACTACGAGGAAAGCGGAGCTTTCACTGGTGAAATTTCACCTTTAATGTTAAAAGAAATTGACATTGATTATGTTGTTCTTGGACACTCTGAGAGAAGACAATATTTCAATGAGACTGATGAAACAGTAAATAAAAAAGCTCTTAAAGCTCTTGAAGTTGGTATTTTACCAATAATCTGTTGTGGAGAAACTCTTGAGCAAAGAGAAAGTGGAGAAACTAAAGAAGTTGTAAAAGTACAGGTTGAAAAAGCTCTTGAGGGAATTTCAGCTGAAGAACTTTCTAAGGTTGTAATTGCTTATGAGCCAATCTGGGCAATTGGAACAGGAAAAACAGCTAGTAGCGAAGATGCAAACGACGTAATTGCTTACATTAGAAGTGTAATTGCTGACCTTTACAATGGAGAAGTATCAGAGGAAGTAAGAATTCAATACGGCGGAAGTGTTAAGCCAGCAAATGTTGAAGAAATTATGAATCAATCTGATATTGATGGTGCCCTAGTTGGTGGAGCAAGCCTGAAAGAAGACAGCTTTGTTGAACTTGTTAATTTTTAAGGAGTGGATTTTATGAAAAAGCCAGTTGCTCTTATAATACTTGACGGTTGGGGACTTAGAAATGCAAAAACTAATAATGCCATAGTTGGTGCTAAAACACCTAACTATGATACTTTAATAAAAAATTATCCAAGTACTGAAATTGCAGCAAGTGGTATGGATGTAGGACTTCCTGAGGGACAAATGGGTAACTCAGAGGTAGGACATCTTAATATCGGAGCTGGTAGGGTTGTTTATCAGGAGCTTACAAGAATCACAAAGTCTATTAAAGACGGTGATTTTTTTGAGAAAGAAGAATTACTAGAGGCAGTAAATAATGCAAAGTCAAATGATTCTGCACTACATCTGTTAGGACTTCTTTCTGATGGTGGAGTTCACTCACATATTAATCATGTGAAGGGGATTCTGCAGCTTGCTAAGAAAAATGATCTTAAAAAGGTATATGTTCATTGTTTCCTAGATGGAAGAGATACTCCTCCAAGGAGTGCACTTACTTACATTAAGGAGCTTGAGGAAGCCTTTGGCCAAATTGGTGTTGGTGAAATAGCTACAGTATCTGGTAGATACTATGCAATGGACAGGGATAAGAGATGGGAAAGAATAGAGCTAGCTTATGACGCCCTTGTTAAGGGTGAGGGTAAGACTGCAGAGTCGGCAGAAGAAGTTGTTAATAATTCTTACGAGAATGGACTTGATGATGAATTTGTAGAACCAGCAGTAGTACTAAAGGATGGAGTGCCTACAGCAAAAATTTCTGAGAAGGATTCTATAATATTCTTCAACTTCAGACCTGATAGAGCTAGACAAATGACTAGAGCCTTAGTAGATAAGGAATTTGACGGTTTTGAAAGGGATGTGTTTGAAACAACTTATGTTTGTATGACACAGTATGATGCTACTATTAAAAATGTAAAAGTTGCATTTAAACCTCAAAAAATCGAAAATACCCTAGGTAAATATCTAAGTGGGCTAGGTAAAAAGCAGTTAAGAATAGCAGAGACAGAAAAGTATGCCCATGTTACTTTCTTCTTCAATGGCGGTGTAGAAGAGCCAGAAGTAGGAGAAGACAGGGAATTAATACCGTCTCCAAAGGTTGCGACATATGATCTTAAGCCGGAAATGTCAGCTTATGAAGTTACTGATAGATTAGTAGCAAAGCTTGATGAAGAAGATTATGATCTTATTGTTTTAAACTACGCAAATCCTGATATGGTTGGTCATACTGGGGTTTATGAGGCGGCAGTAAAAGCTGTTGAGACAGTGGATACATGTCTTGCTAGAGTAATAGATAAAATCATTGCTAAGGGTGGAGCTGCAATTATTACAGCTGACCATGGTAATGCTGAGCAGATGCTTGACGAAGAAACTGGAAAGCCGATGACTGCTCATACAACTAACCATGTACCTGTACTTTTAGTAGGTATGGATGGTGCTGATTTAAGGGATGGTGGAAGATTAAGTGATCTTGCCCCAACTTTACTGGAAATGATGGATGTTCCTATGCCAAAGGAAATGGAAGGAATATCTTTAATAAATAAGTAAAAACTATTAAATTAAAAAATGGAGGGTTTTAAAATGGCTCAAATTTTAAGTGTTTACGGAAGAGAAATATTAGATTCAAGGGGTAACCCAACTGTTGAAGTTGAAGTATATTTAGATAACGGTGTTGTAGGAAGAGCTGCAGTACCATCAGGAGCTTCTACTGGAGCTTTTGAAGCTGTTGAATTAAGAGATGGAGATAAGTCAAGATATGTTGGTAAAGGTGTTCTTACTGCTGTTAACAACATTAATGAGATTATCGCTCCTGAGTTAGTTGGAGATGATATCTTTGATCAAGTAGCTATTGATACTAAGCTTATTGAATTAGATGGAACTCCAAACAAAGGTAAATTAGGTGCTAATGCAATCCTTGGTGTTTCAATTGCTGTAGCTAGAGCTGCTGCTGAGTCAATAGGACTTCCTTTATACCAGTACATCGGTGGAGTTAATGCTAAGACTTTACCAGTACCAATGATGAACATCTTAAATGGTGGATCTCATGCAGATAACAATGTTGATATCCAAGAGTTCATGGTAATGCCTGTTGGAGCTAAGACTTTCAAAGAAGCTTTAAGAATGGGTGCTGAGATTTATCATAACCTAAAAGCAGTTCTTAAGTCTAAGAACTTAGCAACAGGTGTTGGTGATGAGGGTGGATTTGCTCCAAACCTTGCATCAAACGAAGATGCTCTTAAGGTAATCGTTGAAGCTATCGAAAAAGCTGGTTACAAGCCAGGAGAAGAAGTTAAGCTTGCTCTTGATGTAGCTGCTACTGAAATCTTTGATAAGGCAACTGGAAACTACAACTTAGCTGGTGAAGGTGTTGTTAAGACTTCAGCAGAAATGGTTGATTTCTACGCTGATTTAGTTGAGAAGTACCCAATCATCTCTATAGAAGATGGTCTTGATGAAGAAGACTGGGATGGATGGAAGCTAATGACTGAGAAGCTTGGTGATAAGATTCAGATCGTTGGTGATGACTTATTCGTTACAAACACTGAGAGATTAGTAAGAGGTATCGAGAATGATACAGCTAACTCAATCCTTATCAAGCTTAACCAGATTGGTAGTATCACTGAAACATTAGATGCTATTGAGACTGCTAAGAGAGCTGGATACACTACAGTTATTTCTCATAGATCTGGTGAGACTGCTGATCACATCATCGCAGACCTTGCTGTAGCTGTTAACTCAGGTCAGATTAAGACAGGTGCTCCTGCAAGAACTGATAGAGTTGCTAAGTACAACCAGTTATTAAGAATTGAAGATATGCTTGATAAGTCAGCTAAGTACCCAGGAATGGATACTTTCTACAACATTAAATAATCATATCAATAAATATAATTATTAATTATTAATAAATCCAACAAAACTATCCCCTAAAAACTGGGGATAGTTTTGTGTTCTAAAAAAGCATCAGGCAAAGGTTTTCACAGGGTTAAAATGAATTATTAAGTTGATTTATAAATACCCATGTGTTAAAATTGTTTTGTTAAAGAACTTTAAAGGAGGAGTACACATGCTACCTACAATTATGACTATTATTTTAGTATTGGCATCATTAGTATTAATCGGTTCAATTTTACTTCACTCTGGAAAAACAGCAGGTCTTTCTGGAACTATCGGCGGTGGAGCTGAGCAAATCTGGGGTAAAACAAAAGCAAGGACATATGACGATATGTTGGATAAAGTGACTAAAATTGCAGCTATTGCATTCATTATAAGTACTATTACTTTAGTTGCAGTACAATAAAATTTTTTAATTAAAACAAGGGAGGATATACGGTAACTATGAACTTTTCAGTTATTGCACCAGTGGTTGGGGTTGTAGCACTTTTCTTTGCTTACTACCTAAATGTATCAAAAGTCAACAAAGTTGATGTTGGTACTCCAAGAATGGAAGAGATTTCATCTTACATTCATGAAGGGGCTATGGCCTTTTTATCAAGAGAGTACAAAATGTTAGTTGTTTTCGCAGCAATTCTTGCTGTAGTTATTGCAGTAGGACTTAACTGGCAAACAGCTATTTGTTTCTTAATAGGAGCATTATTCTCAGCTCTTGCAGGATTCTTCGGAATGCAAGTTGCAACTAAGGCAAACGTAAGAACTGCCAATGCTGCAAAAGAGTCAGGAATGAACAAGGCTTTATCTGTAGCATTTTCAGGTGGAGCAGTTATGGGTATGTCAGTTGTTGGATTAGGAATAATTGGTATTGGCGGACTTTACCTAGTATTCGGAAATCAGCCAGAGATCATTACAGGATTTGGTCTTGGAGCTTCTTCTATCGCATTATTTGGTCGTGTTGGTGGTGGTATCTACACTAAAGCAGCAGACGTTGGTGCTGACCTTGTTGGTAAGGTTGAAGCTGGTATTCCAGAGGATGACCCAAGAAACCCTGCAGTTATCGCTGATAACGTTGGAGACAACGTAGGTGACGTTGCTGGTATGGGAGCTGACCTTTTCGAATCATATGTTGGTTCAATCATTGCGTCAATTACATTAGGATTAGCTGTATTTGGTACAGCAGGAGCTATGTTCCCATTAGCTTTAGCATCAGTAGGTATTGTTGCTTCTATTATAGGAACTTTCTTCGTTAAAGGTAATGAGAATTCAGATCCACATAAAGCACTTAAGAACAGTACTTATGTATCAGGTATATTAACAGTTATCGCTGCATTTATGCTTTCTAACCAAATTCTTGGTACTTATGCACCTGCTTACGCAATTGTTGCTGGTCTTATCTGTGGTATCCTTATTGGACAAGTTACTGAAATCTACACTTCAGGAGATTTCAAATCAGTTAAAAAGATCGCTGATCAGTCTGCTACTGGTCCTGCGACTACTATAATTTCTGGTTTAGCAGTAGGTATGTATTCTACAGCTGCACCAATTATATTCATTTGTATTGCAACATTAGCAGCATTTAAATTTGCTGGTCTTTACGGAATTGCACTTGCTGCAGTAGGAATGCTTTCTACAGCTGGTATCACAGTTGCAGTTGATGCTTACGGTCCTATCGCTGATAATGCTGGTGGTATCGCTGAGATGTGTGAACTTCCAGGAGAAGTTAGAGAAATTACTGACAAGCTTGATGCAGTAGGTAATACTACAGCTGCTATCGGTAAAGGATTTGCAATCGGTTCTGCTGCTCTTACAGCACTTGGACTATTTGCTTCTTACTCACAAGCTGTTAAGTTAACAAATATTGATATCCTTAATCCATTAGTTGTTGTTGGATTATTCATTGGTGGTATGTTACCATTCCTATTCTCAGCTATGACTATGGAGTCTGTTGGTAAAGCTGCATTCGAAATGATCGAAGAAGTTAGAAGACAGTTCAGAGACATTCCTGGAATCATGGAAGGAAAAGGAACTCCTGAGTACGCTAAGTGTGTTGATATTTCAACAGCTGCTGCTCTAAGAGAAATGTTAATCCCTGGAGTTATGGCTGTACTTTCTCCAATCGCTGTTGGTCTTATTCTTGGACCTGAAGCTCTTGGTGGTATGTTAGCTGGAGCTCTAGTAACAGGTGTTCTTATGGCTATCTTCATGTCAAACGCAGGTGGAGCATGGGATAACGCTAAGAAGTACATCGAAGAAGGACATCAAGGTGGTAAAGGTAGTGAGGCTCACAAGGCAGCTGTTGTTGGTGACACTGTAGGTGACCCATTCAAAGATACTTCTGGACCATCAATCAACATCCTTATCAAACTTATGACTATCGTTGCGTTAGTATTCGCACCATTATTCTTACAGTTTGGTGGATTAATTAAGTAATAATTGCTTAAAATAAAAATATACACTGAAGCTAAATGGTTAATCATTTAGTCTTCAGTGTTTTTTTATTTTTTGTGCTGCTTTTCTTTTGAAAAGCAGTACAAAAATATCCGACCTACGACCCACGACCCACCACCTACGAAACCAAGCCACTAAGTGGCTTGTATACAAAGTAAAGAAATCTTTACAAAACTAATACAATTTGATAAGATGTTTTTTATAACATATCAACAAAGGGAATTGGAAAAATTTGAAGAATATTATATTGGGGACAAAATAGGGCGTGTTTTTTACATAATTAAGATTAAAATTCATTGAATTGTGGAATAAATATAATATAAGTCTATTTATGATTTACTCCATGGTTGAACATTTTAAGGAGGAAGAATTTAAATGAAAACACTTAATTACTTGATTACAATCATACTGCTTATCGCCAACTTTTTTATTGTCAGTATGGTTTTGCCGATGTTTAATTCTTCATATGTTCAGGGACTGATTTCTACTGTAGTTATTGTAGCGATTGTTCTAATAGCATTGTATTTAAGAGATAGGAGAAATAAGAGATCTATTTCACTTTTAGAAGATGTTCTGGAAAAATATGCAGATGGTAATTTTCTTGCTGAAATAGACAGTGATTTCGATTCCAAGGACTTTGAGAATCTTGGTAGGATTATCGACAAGCTTAGACTTCAGATGAGACAGTGGCTTTTTAATACGGTTTCCGCTGAGGTATATCTTAAGGATTATGCGGGTAAGTTGAAGGATAACTCCCACATGTCCATTGACGTTATGAACAAGGTTTCTGATGAAATTTCAGAGATTACTAATGGTTCTGGTAAGGCAGCTTCCGATTCTGCAGAAAATGCAGCAATTGCTGAGGAACTACTTGGATCAAATATTGAAATGTCATCATATAGTAACCAGTTCAAAGAATTTACTTTAGAGTCAGTTAAAATGATTGAAGAAGATAGTAAAATCATTGAAGCTACTTTAGAGGATATGGGGAAAATTGAGAAGCAAATGAAGGAAACTTCTTCTCATATCAACACGTTGAGAAATTTCCTAGATTCAGTTTCATTAATGGCTAATGCAATATCAGATATTTCAAATCAGACAAATCTACTTGCCCTAAATGCATCTATTGAATCAGCAAGGGCTGGTGAAGCTGGTAGGGGATTTGCAGTAGTTGCTGAAGAAATTAAAAAACTTGCAGAACAAAGTGCAAATACAGCTGAAGAAATAGGATCTAATATTTCCCAAGTTAAAGATAACATTGAGGAAGTAATTGTACAGATTGATGCAGGAGTGGATACTTCTATAGAAATCAAGAATAAATCTAGTGAATCAAGCGACAACTTAATTAAAATTAATGAAAAGATAAAAGAGATGTTAGATTTTATCAACAACATTAACTCAACGGTAGATCAGCAGACAAAGGCTTCTGAATCTCTAGCAGTGAATGTTGAAAAAGTAGCAGAGTTTACTTCTAGAACTGATAAAACAACAAGAGAACTACGTGATAATATTGATAGACAGGTTAGAAATACTGACGAAAACGTTCTTATTACTGAAGATGTAATTGGTATATCTAAGAAGTTCAATGAATTTATTTCTTCTTTTGAAAAAGAAATTGACAATGAACTTTACGCTACATGTGATAATCTAGCGGATTTAATCAAAGATGGTAAGGTTACAAACTCTTTCTTAGAGAAGTTTTCTAAGGACACTGGAATATCAGAATTCTATATTACAGATTCAAGTGGTGTGACTAATCTTTCAAACAATCCAGCTGGTATTGGATTTACATTAAGTTCAAATCCAGAGGATCAGTCATATGAGTTCTATAGAATACTTGGTGATTCAAGTCTTAAGGTTTCACAATCAATGCAGATTAGAGATATTGATGGAAGATACTTTAAGTTTGTGGCTATTTCTAAGAAGGGTGAAAAAGGGGTTATTCAAGCTGGACTTGCCCTTGAGGATATAATCCATTTTAGAGGTCAGTACGCACTAAAAAATAAGTAAAAGATTATATTAACTAGGCTATCATCTTAGCCTAGTTTTTATTATATATAGAAGGTATAATATACTCAGGAGGAAGAAAATATGCTTAATAGAGATGAAATATATGACTTTCTGAAAGACGAAGGTTCCGGTGCAGTTGAAGTTAAAGAACTGGTTAGAATATTTGACATAGATACAGAAGATATGGCAGAATTTTATGATTATATAGAGGATTTACTTGAAAGTGGAAAAGTAATGAAAACTAAAAAAAATAAATTGATACATCCAATCAAAATGGGCTTCTATACTGGAAAGCTTATGACACATCAAAAAGGTTTTGGTTTTGTCAGACTAGAAGAAGAAGGGGAAGAAGATATTTTTATCCCACCTTCAAAAATGGCTGGCGCCCTAAACAATGACATAGTACTTGTAAAATTAGTTCGTAAGGCTACTGAGACACAAAAAAATGAAGGTGAAATTGTAGATGTAATCACTAGGGCTAATTCTGAAGTGATTGGTGTATATCAGCAGTCACAAAGTTTTGGATTTGTTGTAATTGATGATAAAAAGTTTAATAAAGACGTATTTATACCTAAAAAGTTTTCAGGATCTGCTAAGGATGGTGACATAGTAATTGTTGAAATTATTAAGTGGCCTAAAGAGGGAAGAAAACCGGAAGGAAGAATACTTGAAGTATTAGGTAAGAAAGGTGATCCGGGTATCGATATTATATCGATTATCAGGAAACACAAGCTTCCAGAAGCCTTCTCCACAAAGATACTTAGAGAAGCTGAGAAAGTACCTCAAGATATATCAAGAAAAGAAATTGAGGGAAGAAGAGACCTTACAAAAGAAATGATTATTACAATAGATGGTGCAGATGCAAAGGACCTTGATGATGCAGTATCTGTAAAAAAACTTGATAATGGAAACTTCCTTTTAGGAGTATACATTGCAGATGTTACCCACTATGTAACAGAGGGTTCAAAGCTTGATAAGGAAGCCCTTAAGAGGGGTACAAGTGTTTATCTCGTAGATAGGGTAATTCCAATGCTTCCAAAGAGACTTTCAAATGGTATTTGTAGTCTTAATCCCCATGTGGATAGACTTACACTTTCAATAGAAATGGAAATTGATCCAAAGGGTAAAGTTGTAGATCATAATATCTTTGAAGCGGTTATCAATTCCAAGGAAAGAATGACTTATACAGATGTATCGGATATCCTTGAGGGGGTTGAAGATGATAGACTTAAAAAGTACGACTATATAAAAGACCTATTTAAAAATATGGAAGAACTTGCCCTTATACTAAGGAAGTATAGAGAAGATAGGGGAAGTATCGACTTCAACTTTGCAGAAGCTAAGATTTTAGTAGATGAAAATGGTGAAGTAACAGATATAGTAAAGGCAGAAAGAAGAATAGCCAACAGAATAATAGAGGAGTTCATGCTAAAGGCAAATGAAACCATAGCAGAAAACTTCTACTGGCTAAACATTCCTTTCGTATATAGAATACATGAAAATCCAGATGATGAAAAAATCGAGACATTTAATAAATTCCTTTATAACTTTGGTTATAGAATTAAGGGAGACGCAAATGGAGTTCATCCAAAGGCTATCCAGGAGATATTAGATGCTGTAACAGGAAAGAAAGAAGAGCATATTATTTCAAAACTTATGCTTAGAAGTCTTAAGCAGGCTAAATACAGCCCAGAAAACTCAGGACACTTTGGACTTTCAGCCCAGTACTACAGTCACTTTACATCACCAATAAGAAGATATCCTGATTTACAGATACACAGAATAATCAAGGAGTTCTTAGCAGGTAACATAGATGAAGCCAGATCAAAGGCACTTGAGGCAATTGTAGTATACGCAGCTGAACAAAGTTCAGAAAGAGAAAGAATAGCAGAAGATGCCGAAAGAGAAACAGATGATCTTAAAATGACAGAGTACATGGGTAACTTCATAGGAGAACAGTTCAGCGGAATCATATCATCAGTAACAAAATTCGGTATGTTCGTAGAACTTCCAAACACAGTAGAAGGCCTAATCAGAGTCATGGATATGGATGATGATTACTACATCTACGACGAAGAAAACCTAAGATTCATCGGAGAAAGACACAGAAAAATCTATTCAATTGGAGATCCAGTTGAGATTGTTGTTAAGGGGATAGATATTGATAATAGGGAAATTGATTTTGCACTTGTAGAATAGTCTTATAATTTGACTAGTGCTCTTGCTTTAGACTAGTGCCCTTTCTATGAAAGAGGCGACTAGTGTTCAAATTTTTTGAACGACTAGTGTCATATGTGTGTTCCACCATATATCGACTAGTATACTACCTTTGGCAGTATGACCAAGGTAATTTTACCAACGTAAAATAACATTTTAAGAAGATCTTTCATTTAGTAATAAAATCTATAGATTTTATTACTAAATGGGCCCTTTTCAAAAGGAAATTTATTTGCTCTGTGAGCAAAAAATATCGTAGGTCGCTATTGCAAGGCAATAGCACTAGTCATCATACGGCTTAGCCATGTATGATACTAGTCGGCTAAGAAACTTAGCCACTAGTCGTAAAAAACAAGCATAGTTTTTTACACTAGTCAAAAAATCACGAAAGGATGATACCCATGTACAAAATACTAGCAACAGACCTAGACGGTACCCTTCTCACACCTGAAAAGAAAGTTACTGATATGTCAAAGGAAGTTATTGAGAAGCTTGTGGATAAGGGAACTAAGGTTGTAATATCTACGGGACGTATATATCCTGCTGCCTGGTATTACCATAGGGAGCTTAATTTAAGGACTCCTATAATAGCTTGTAATGGGGCCTTTGTAATTGATCCTATTGAGGATGAGGTTATTTTTGAACAGACTATTGATATGGGTATTGCCCAGGAAATATTTGAGTCTGCTATGGAGCTGGATGTATATTGTCATATGTATTCTAAAAACACAATTTACAGTTTTAAGCAGGAGAAATCTATCAAATATTATGGTCAGTGGACTAAGGCTTTTAAAGAGGAGCATAGGATAAATACTGTGTTTTTGAATGAAAGTAGTGAAATAAAATCTTTGAAAGATAAGATATATAAGCTGGGTATTTCCCTTGATTGTGTTAATTCTGATGAGCTTATTAGAAGAATAGAAGCTCTTGATTGTGTTAAACTTTCAAAATCCCTTTCTTCCATGGCTGATGTTATGTATCCGGGAGTGAATAAGGGACTTGCTCTAGAAAAAGTATGCCAGTACTACGGAGTTCCCCTTAGTCAGGTTGTTGCAATAGGCGACAATGAGAATGATATAGAGATGGTTCAAAAGGCTGGTTATGGTATAGTTATGGGAAGTTCTGAAGCACATGTTAAAGTTCATGGGGACTATGTAGGGGAAGATAATTCCAGTCAGGGTTTTGCCAAGTCTATTAATCTTTTGTTACAAGAGTTCTAGAGGGTTTGACACATTGCTAATGCTATGCTATCATTAGTTCTGTATCCAGAATGAAAGTAGTAATTATGTAAGAAGGTGAGTGTATGGGATATTATAATTTAGTGGCAAACAATAAAAAAGCATACTATGAGTATTTTATCGAGGATCAAATGGAGGCTGGAATAGTCCTAAAGGGAACTGAGGTTAAATCAGTTAGAATGGGAAAGGCAAACATTAAGGAATCATACGCTCAAATTAAGGATGGAGAACTTTTCATTCATGGAATGAATATAAGTCCCTATGAAAAGGGAAACATCTACAATGTTGATCCAATAAGGGTTAGAAAGTTACTTCTTCATAGAAAGCAGATAAATAAACTCATAGGATACACAAAACAAAAAGGTTTTACCTTGGTACCTCTTAAGATTTATCTTAATGAAAAAGGCCTAGTTAAGATTCTTATTGGAGTTGGAAGAGGAAAGAAAAACTACGATAAGCGTCAAGATATAGCTAAGAAGGATTCCCAAAGAAGAATCCAAAGGGAGCTTAGGAACAACCAAAGGTAATAAACAATTAAATATGGGGGCGTACAGGTTTCGACAGGGATTTGGCGCAGATTTAAGCGAGCCGTGTTTCTTCAGCCTGGGGTACACGTAAAAGAACTGGGCTACTAAATATAAACGCAAAAAACGATTACGTTTTAGCTGCCTAATATAGCAGCCACCATCAAGAGGCCTTTCATCATTGCCGCTTCTTGAAACGGTAACCTTTGCAATGGTCGATTAGTAAGCTCGTCCTAGCTTACTATGGTTTTAAGGACTAGTCTTTCTGTTCATTTGTCATTTTATTTGCAGAAAGGCGAAACCTTTTAAAATGACTGCGCTCGGAGAAAGGATCTGTAAAGGATTTTTGGACGTGGGTTCGATTCCCACCGCCTCCACCATAAAAATATTAAGGCTAGCTGTACTGGATTGTACAGCTAGCCTTGTCTAGTGTTCATTTTCTTTGGAAAATGTATCGTCTAGTCTGAATCTATAGACTCAGGTCTAGTGCAAAATCTGAGGCGGGGCCTGATTTTTCGTCTAGTGTGTTGCTGTTGGCAACACGTCCATTGATGTTTTACTTGGGTAAAACTGTAATTGGAAAAGATCATAGTTTTAAATGCTTCTTTTAGTTTTCCTCTTCACCGAAATCTTATCTATAAGATTGATTCCTCCAGCACTAAACTAGTCTAGTGCGATTCCCCCTTTCCCCTTAATAATATTTGATTGTTAATAGTAAGTATGCTAGAGATTAATTTGGTATTCAAATTTATGTAAAAATAGTTTAAAATATTAGGTGCGACAACTACATAAACTAGGGGGAAATTAAATGAAAAGGATTGTTGTAAGTGTTCTGCTTATCTTGATGATGGCTGTCACGATGGTGGGCTGTGCTTCGCCGGAGGATAAGGAGTTTGCGGAGAAGATTTCTGTTGTTGAGGGTTATATTGAAGATGGTAAGTTGGATATGGCGGAAATGATGCTTAAGGATTTGATTGATAGTAGAAGTGAGCTTACTAAGGCTCATGTTATGCTTGTTGAGCTCTTGATGGGTCAAGACCGTAATAGGGAGGCTAAGGAGTTTATTGATAATTCTCTTATGGGTCTTTCTGAAGATGATATAAAGGCTGATATTGTAGCAAAACAGTTGAAGGAAATAGGTGATGCTATAGTGATACCTAGTATACCTGTAACTGTTGAAATTCAGCAGATTGATAATTCAGATTTTCCTAATGTGAAGCTTTATGCTATCTTTAGGGATGCTGATGGGAATCTTGTTGATATTACTAATATTGGTGATTTAGAGGTTTTTGAATCTATTTCTAATATGCAAGGAAAGGCTGTTATTGATGATGTAAAGAAGGTTCTTGATAGCGATAAGGTTAGTATTAATCTTGTCCTTGACAGTAGTGGAAGTATGGATGAAAACAATAAGATGAATCAGGCTAAGGATGCGGCTTATCAGTTGATTGATCAAATTGATTTTTCTAAGGGAGATCAAGTACAGCTTATGTCTTTTGATGATCAAGTTGTTACTTGGACTGGATTTGATGACTCTTATTCTGATATAAGAAATGCTGTGGCATATATAAACACAGGGGGAAGAACAGCCCTTTATGATGCTCTTTATTCTTCTATTTGGGAAACATATTCTCAAAGTGGGGCTAAATGTGTTATTGCATTTACTGATGGAATTGAGAATTCAAGTTCTTATTCTATGCATGATGTAATTGAATTATCTAAGGACACAGGTATACCTGTATATATCATTGGAATTGGTAATGATTGTGACGAAAATACTCTTAGAAGTATTGCAGCCAATTGCTCTGGTCAGTTCTTCAAAGCTGATGTAAACAATCTTGCAGCTACATTAGGAGATATTTATAGTAGTATTTATAGGGAGAAACAAGCTCTGCATCAAATTAGCTTTGTTTCCTCTAGTGAAGATTTAACTGATGTTGAAAGAAATATACTTTTAAAAATGAACGATAATAGCACTTATGTTGGTCAAGGTAAAAGAGTTTATATACCGAAGCCAGTTATGATGAACGATTTCTCAAATGCCTATGCAAATAAGGCATATATGGTTCCGGGTTCTGACCAAATGGAGATATCAAATAGTGATTTAAATGGACTTAGTTTAGCGGAATTAAGAATTGCAAGAAATGAAATTTTCGCAAGACATGGACGTAAATTCAATGATGCCATGCTTAACAAGTGGTTCTATTCTAAAAACTGGTATTTAAGAATTCGTAGAAAGTATGAGCCTAAAGAGTTTGGTAAGTTATCACCATCACCACTTTCAAGGGTTGAAATTAGTAACGTAAATAAGATTTTAGAAGTGGAAAATTCTTTAATCAATCAAGGAATAATATTCCCTAATATTGAAAGAAGAAGACTGACTCCATATGATTTAATGCTTAAAAAGAATGTATTAAAATCGGTATTAAATAATACGACACCAGATCCAAATAATAAAATCTTAACTGACAACTTAGAAATGATTGAGGAAATTTACAATAAGGCTGATATTAAGTATTAGTAAGTAGATTTGAAAGAGGGTAGATAAGTTGAATAAAAAATCAATTATCGCCTTGATGATGTTTATGATTATCGGTATTGCAGTAATTACGGTTATTGCAATACCTTCTTTCTCTAATGGAAAAAAGGCAGAAGCTATAATAAGTAATGAAGAAGTTTTAGCTAGTGAAGTCCAAGCTGTTGAAGAAGATATGGGGGAAGAGAAAGAGTCACTAAAGGAAGCTGAAAAGGAAGAAGTCATCGAGGTAGAAGAAGAAATAGTAAAATATAAGATATGTATAGACCCCGGTCACCAGCTAAAGGGGAATTCAGACCATGAGCCTATTGGACCTGGCTCAGATAAGACAAAACCAAAGGTTTCATCTGGGACAAGGGGAGTAGCTACTAAAATCCCTGAATACCAGATAAATCTAGAAGTTTCCCTGAAGTTGAGGGATGCATTAATAGAAAAAGGTTATGATGTTGTTCTTACAAGGGATAAGAATGAAGTAGACCTAAGTAATAGACAAAGGGCAAGTATAGCTACAGAAAGTAATTCAGATATATTCTTAAGAATCCACGCAGATGGGGCAGGAAAAGAAAGTGTAAATGGAATACATGTACTTTGCCCAGGGGAGACAGATAAGTTTACTGTGGATATATATGAAGAATCTAATATTTTATCAAGAACTATACTTGAAAAATTAGTACAGTCAACAGGAGCAAGAAACAGAGGTATATCCTATAGGGATGATATCAGCGGTTTCAACTGGTCAACGGTGCCTGTAGCTCTTATTGAAATGGGTTTTATGACAAATAAAAGAGAGGATAAGCTTTTATCAACTGAGGAGTACCAGTATAAAATTGTAGAGGGTATTGTTGAGGGAATTGATGCTTATTTTACTGAGTAGCTTTAAGGCTAGCTGTATTGTGTTATACAGCTAGCCTTGTCTAATGCTCATTTTCTTTGGAAAATGTATCGTCTAGTCGGAATCTTTAGATTCCGGTCTAGTGTAGAATCTGCGGCTTGGCCTGATTCTTCGTCAAGTGTGTTGCTGTTGGCAACACGTCCATTGATGTTTTACATAGGTAAAACTATGATTTGAAGAAAGAGCATAGTTTCAATTAATTCTTTGAGTTCTTTCTTTTCACCGAAATCTTATTTATAAGATTGATTCCCCCAGCACTAAACTAGTCTAGTGCGATTCCTCATTTCCCCTAGAATCTTTTCCAAACCACCCATCCACCTTTCACTAAAGTGAAAAAACCACCACAAGCCTTTAAAAGGCGAGTAAACCACCTAACCCCCATCCATTTGACATCTCCCATCAATAGTGTTTAACTATAATTAACGGGAAAATACATAGTGATTCTTTTGTTCTGATAATAATCAATCCAATAAAATGAATATCAGACAAGGAGATGTTAGTAAAATGAAGGTTGAAGCTAATAAGCGTAATGCTTTGGGTACTATGCCTAAGCTTGCTGTAACTGTAAGGGATAAGGATGGTAGGGATAATGCTCTTATTGTAGGATATTGTGGTCATTGTAGTTATGATCCTCCTATGATTATGGTTGGGCTTGTTCCATCGAGGTTTTCTTATCATATGATTAAGGAAAATGGAAGTTTTGTAGCTCATCTTTTGGATGAATCACAGGCTGATTTGTATGAATGTTGTGGAAGTGAGTCTGGTAAAGATGGTGACAAACTTAAGGCTCATAATGTGAATCTTATTGATGCAGATATTGTTAATGCAGCTATTATGAAGGATTGTCCTGTAGCTATTGAGTGTACTGTTGTTGATTCTATTATGACTGGATCCCATGAAATGTTTGTAGGAAAGATTGAGAAGGTTCATGTGGAAGAGGGAGCAACAGATGATAATAATTGTGTTGACCTTTCTAAGTTAAATATTATTTAAAATTTTAACCTCTTATCAAGTGATAGGAGGTTATTTTTTTAGCTATTACAATAATTTATAACCAAATATAATTTTTACTTGTTATCACCATCAAAATACTTCGTGATATATTAAATTTAGTGAAAGTCAATGAATGAAGAATGTTTAATATTATGAAGATGATTTTGAAGGGAGAATGAAAATGGACTCAAAGAATGCAAGTTTTGGAACTCGAGCTATTCATGCAGGGAATATTAAGGATAAGCAAAATCATGCACTTACAATGCCAATTTACCAAACTTCAACTTTTTATTTTGACTCTTGTGAGCAGGGTGCTGCACTTTGTGCAGGTGAAGAGGAAGGTTATGTTTACTCACGTACTGCTAATCCAACAAGAACAGTTTTAGAGGCAAAGATTGCTAATCTTGAAGGTGGAGAAGCAGCTTGTACTGCGGCTAGTGGTATGGGAGCTATTTCTGCTACTTTATGGACAATCGCTGGTGCTGGAAAACACATAATTGCCGATGGTACTCTTTATGGTTGTACATTTTCACTTTTAAATCATGGTTTTACTAGATACGGTGTTGAGGTTACTTTTGTAGATACTTCAAATATAGAAGAAGTAAAAGCAAACTTAAAAGAAAATACTGTTGCAGTATATCTTGAAACACCTGCTAACCCAAATCTTAAGATTACTGATATTAAGACAATCGCAAAGGTTGCCCATGAATATAATAAGGATATCAAGGTAGTTTGTGATAATACATTTGCATCACCTTATTTACAAAGACCACTTGAACTTGGTGCAGATGTTGTTGTTCATTCAGCTACTAAATATATAAACGGTCACGGTGATGTTATTGCTGGACTTGTTATTGGAAAAGAAGACTTTATTACAGAGGTTAGAAACTTCGGTATCAAGGATATGACTGGTTCGGTTTTATCACCAATGGATTCATTCCTAATCCTTAGGGGATTAAAAACTCTTGAAGTAAGAATGAAGCAGCACTGTTCTACAGCAATGGAAGTTGCTAAATTCCTAGACTCATGTGAAGAGATAGAAAAGGTTTACTATCCAGGATTAGAACACCATCCAGGTCATGAAATTGCAAAAGAGCAAATGCGAGACTTTGGTGGTATGATCGCCTTTGAAGTAAAAGGTGGAAAAGCTGCGGGAGCTAAGTTAGTTAACTCAGTTGACTTACTTACAATAGCAGTTAGTTTAGGAGATGCTGAAACACTACTACAACACCCAGCATCAATGACCCATGCTACATACAATTCAGAAGAACTAGCAGAAGCAGGCATAGCAGAAGGACTAGTAAGACTATCAATAGGTCTAGAAGCACCTGAAGATATTATAGCTGATTTGAGACAGGCTATTGGGAGAGTGTAAGGAGTAAAGTGATTTGACAAGGCGTTACTGTGTAACTCGACAAGTCATTTCATTTGACAAGTTGGGCCATATTCCATTGGCCCTCGACAAGGCACTTGTAAACAAGTTAGTACAAGGATATTTCTCTTCAGAGTGTAGACAATGTCTACACTTAGCCTAATATAGCCTAAAGCTATATTCATTCGCGCCTATTGATCACTTTGTGAACGGCCTAAAATTGTTTTAAAAAAATCCTGTAATCGTTGAAAATAGAGCTGGTTACAGGATTTATCTTTTTTTTTACAATATTAGGCCACCTTAGGCTACATTAGGCCATTTTAGGCAGACTGTAGTTTGTCTACAGTCTAAAACCAAAATCTTTTGATTTTGGTTTTTATAATTTATAAATTTATTTTTCTATGAAAAATTTCCATGCTCGAGTTGCTGAGCAACGACTTGTCGAAGAAGTAATATAATAACTTCTGACTTGTCGACCACGCTTAGTGGGGCTTGTCGAGTAACTTTCGTTACGACTTGTCAAAAGAAATAATTATTTTGTTATTTCTTTTAAATTCCCAATAAACTCATTCACCAAAGGATTATACGGACTGTTTTTAAGTCTTATATACCCAAGTCGCATATCGTCTAGATTATCAGAAAGGGGGATAGAATTTATTTTGTTTGAGCTATAACCTTCTGTCCTTATTCCACTTCCTATTGTAAAACTAAGGGAATTTTTTAGAAAATCATTGACAGTACCCCTATCTGTAACAGTTATAGTTTTCTTAAAGACATTTGAACCAAGGTAGACAACTTCCTCGGAATAATTACAAGAACTATCACTACTTCGGTTAAATAATATATATGTATATTCAGCTAGCTCATTTATGGATAATTCATTCTTATTAGCAAGTGGATGATGGTTTCCTATAAAGACATGGGGACGAATTTTTTTAAGTTCAGTAAACTCAAGCTTGTTTGAAACAAAAAGCTTCCTCATAAATTGTTCAGTTAAATCAGAAATAAAAATTACACCCAAATCACTTTTCTCACTTGCCACATTATTAATCACTTCTTCTATATCAGTTTCAATCAGAGAACACTCTAGCTTATCAAAAGAATGTTCATTTAAGATAGAAACAAAAGCCTTGGTACAAAAAGGATATCTTTGGGAAGAAATATGTAAGCTAGTTATATCAGAAGATTTATTTTTACCATATAATTTTGATATCTTTTTATGCTGTTCAAGTATAGGTCTTATTAAAGTAAGAAGTTCCCTACCATCTTCAGTAAGATCAATCCCCTTATTGGTACGAATAAAAATCTCAATCCCCATTTCCTTCTCCAGCTTCTTAATAGCATGAGAAAGGCCCGCTTGGGTCAAGAAAAGTTTTTGTGATGCCTTATTTATTGATCCACAATTATATATTTCGTATAGGTATTCCATTTGTAAAAGAGTCATTTTATTAATCTCCTTTTGCTTGTTAGGGAAATTATATCATAATTTGGACTATAGCTGTATTGAGTTATACAGCTACAGTCGTCTAGTGCTGATTTTCTTCGAAAATCTTGCGTCTAATCGGAATCTTTAGATTCCTGTCTAGTGAAAAATCTGCGGCGAAGCCTGATTTTTCGTCTAGTGTGTTGCTGTTGGCAACGCGTTCAATGTGGTTTTACCAACGTAAAACTATATTTATAGAAGAGATTTGGAATGATAAATATATCATTTTATGATGAAAGTACTTGTTGAAAATGTAAAAAAATAGAAGTAAAATGTATGTGTATGGTATTTAAACTGGAATTTAAGTAAAAAATAAAAATTATGTGAGGGAAATTTATGGATTTGTTTAATATAATGTCATCAGACCGAATAGTTAACTTGTACTTAAATCTTAGAGTTTTAATAATGATACTTGCATTGCTAGTTATTATTTCTGTAAGAATAACGTATAACTATTATCATCTTGATAAAAAGAATAATGTTAAGAATTTAGTCAAGATAGTTTTGGAAGGATGTACTCAATATGTAATTGCTGTATTAATAGGATTAGTATTTATTTTTACTCAATTTACAAAGAATATTGGATTTAATATTTTTATAAATTTTGTAGTGACAATAAGTATATTATTGATACTCAGATTTATTTGTATGGGCGTTTTATTAAAATCATCATTTCCAAAGTTACATTTAGAGATAGTAAAATATTTGAGAATAATATTATTATCTATAGTGGGATTTACGGTATCAAAAAATAATTTTGGTTATAACGAGTTGTTAATATCTTTGATGTACATATATTTACTATCATATACAGTTTTCTTAATTAATGAGTGTAGTTCGAGTATAATTGATAAAAATAGAAAGCGTGTGTCACTTAGAAGTGAAATGCCAATACATGAGATAAAAGATTTGTATCCTTCGAGAAGGCGCCAACTGGATAATTTTATAGAGTATTATAGTATGGATGAGAATGATAAAAAGTCCATTGCTATAAGAGGTGCATGGGGATATGGAAAAACAAGTTTTGTAAATGCATTGAAAAGTTCAATTAAGTCAGAAACTATACATATCATTCCTAGTATTGATTCAAGTAAAAAATCGATGTTTATTCAATTGACTAGAAGGCTAGAGGAAATTTTTGAGAAAAACGGAATTTACACTGGAAGAGGTAGTAATCTTGATAAGTATACGAAATACATTTTATCGTTAGTTTCGATTGATAAAACTAACTTAATAGGCATAGTTAGTGGTATGTTGTTTGAAAATGAATCCGTTGAGTTTTATGAGTTATTAAATGATTTAGAGAATGATATACAACAAATTAGAAAAACTGAGAAAAAGGATATACTGATAATATTCGATGATATGGATAGATCCTTCGAAAATGATTTGAAAGAGGTACTTCAGTTTTTTAATATAGTCTTATCTTTGCAAGGAATTAATACTTTGTTTTTATTTGATAATAATCAATTAAGAAAAAAAGAAATTTCTGATGTATTTATTAATAAGTATTTCGATACATTAATAGATGTATGTTCTTTAGAACATGAAGAGATAGTGGATTATATTGAAGATAATGAAATATATTTTGATTCTAAATTTATTAGTAGCTTACATGACCATTTAAAGGTGCTAATAAATAAATATTGTCAAAGTGATAGATATTTTTTGAAAAATAAACTTGATAATTTGATAGAAAAATACGAAAAATTTAAGAAGAATGAAGAACTAGAGCTTGAAGAAGTAATTAAAAACTTATCTAATAAAATAGTTAATCCGAGATACATAAAGAACTATTACAGAGAAGTAAAGAGAATTTTAATGTCTGTAAATGAAAAATGGTTTAATAATCAATACAGACTATCAAATGACTATTCAAAAGGTGATTGGTTGGAGTGTATTTTATCAATTGTAACGTTGAAAGTATTTTTTATTGATAAATATGATGAGGTATTAAAACTGGGTAGTATTAAGGAAATATTGAAAAGCGAAGAGTTAAGTAGATATAGTGAATATGTGTTAGGTTTAGATACTTTTAGTATGAGTATGTTAGGGAATAGTACTAATAGAGAAAAAGAAGCAATAATGGGTTTTATAATATTTAATAGGGAAAAAAAGTCTATAAATCAATCAATATCAGAGCAATTGAAAAATGGAAGAGTAAAAGAAGAAAATATTATTCCAGCTTTTGAATCTATAGTTTGGGATGAATCAAAGAGGCTAATAGGTACAAAAGTATTAATAGATTCTATTTGTTCAATTGATATTAAGGAAGGAAGAAATGAAGTTTTTATAGATTTTATTAGTTCTTTGGATAAAAAATCATCGAACTATAGAGAGATTGAATTGGAAATTTTTCAATACACAATTGAAAAATGTGATGCTCTAATAAAAGAAATTAGTTTGACAAATAAAAATAAGTTATCAAAGTATATTGAAAATATAATCCATAATTATGTTTTTGGAACAGGCGGAATATTAAAGAATTATTTAGAAAATTTATCAATAATTAAAAATGAAGAAAGAACTTTGCAATTCAAGCAATTTTCAGATACTGTGTTGGACTTAAAGGAAATATGCTATAAATATTATAAAGATGATTATGAATCTGTAGAGGGGAACAGTGATATTGAAAGAATAATCAAATTTATAGAAAAAACATATGAAAGCACATCTTTTGATAGTAATGCCAAGTCGTTAATAACTATTTATTATGATAAGTTGATTAATCAATTAAAAGTTATTGAATTTTTAGAGAGTTATACTAATGAGTCTTTTAGGATTACTTCTGATAGAAATAAATATAGAAATAGTATAAAATCAAGTGGTTATGAGAATGTTGAAGTAAATAGTTTGAATGATGAGATTGAGTATATTAAAAATAAGATTAATAATATGGATAAGATAAAAACCGATGATGATATATTTGAATATTTCGCAAGTTTGTGTAAGGATATTCACGGGAATAAAGATCTCATAATTGAAGAAAAGTCGATTGATATGTTGAAGAAATTGTATAAAGAAACTGATTCGAAGTTAGTTGAAAAGTCAAAAGAACCTAATTATTGGGGTCAAATATATTTTAATTTATTGAGTGTTGAAAACAGACTAAGTAATGTGAGCACAAAAAAATAAACACTGGACTTATAAAAACAGCTTATATACTATTATGTAGCTATAACAGTCAATTTTTATAGGATACAAGAGTATTGAACAAACAAATCATATATATTTAGTATATAAAAATCGGACGATAAAGAATCGTCCGGTTTTATTCGTATTATAGAAATAACTATATGGATAAAGTAAATTCATACTAGGTCAATTCTATACGGAAGAATTCACTTGAAACTCGGGTCTTAATAAAATCTTTTTTAGCACCTAAGTCTTTTACGTTGCGAAGCTACTGGCACTAATACTTGTAAAACAAGTATGATGGTACTAGCGAAGCGATGGCACTAATACTTGCAATAAAAGTATGATGGTACTAGCGAAGCTATTGGCACCAATACTTACAACACAAGTATGATAGTACCAGCGAAACTACTGGCACTAATCTCTTCCCCTTCCCCAAAGTTTTGTAAACAAAACTGATTCCCCCAGCACAATCAATTTGTGCGATTCCCCTTTTTCCCTAAATCCTTTAATCTTTTTCCTAACAGCCAACCACCGTTTGATTTATCAAACAAACCACCACGAGTCCAATGGACAAGTACACCACCTAAAATAACATGTATATTCTTATCGACCGCTAACGATCGGTAAAACCGGACGATAACGGTCGATTTATATGTAATACAAGGATTTCGAAAAAGCAAAGCCCTATAAATGCTTGATTGTATAAAAATCGGACGATGAGCAATCGACCGGTTTTGTTTGTATTATAGAAATCACTTTATGGAGAAAGTAAATTCATACGAGGTCAATTCTATAAGGAAGAATTCACTTGAATTTGGGTCACTAGAGAACCTTATTAGTAGTTAAGTATCTTAAGTAGCAAAGCTACTGCTAAAAATCTCTTCCCCTTTCCCTAGATTTTGAAAATCAAAATCGATTCCCCCAGCACAATCAATTGTGCGATTCCCCATTTCCCCTAAATGCCCTAATCCCTTAATCTCTTCCCCAACCACCCAACAACCGTTTGATTTATCAAACAAACAACCACGAGTCCAAAAGACGAAGTACACCACCTAAAATAATTTTCTCCCAAGAAAATTCGCCCCTCCCGACCCACGACCAACGACCTACGACCCACGAAAAAAAATATTGAAAAATATTTTTTTTACTGTATAATAATATATGAATTAAATAAGACCAAGTATCTTACTGGTTAGAATGTTAAAAAATTCCAAACCTCTAGGTGTGGCTAATTTAGTGACCTCTAGATGTTGAAGGGATTATTTTTTTTTGTTTTTTTTTCAAAAAAACCCTTGAAAAATAAAAAAATAATGATAATATTGTTTAAGTAGTTTTTAAATTTGTATTTTGTTTTGCAAAACATTTATATAGAGGATTTTGATTTTTGTCAAAATCCAAATTACATTTTTGATGTATAAGTTTGATAATACAGGGAGTTATTTTAAAACTTAATAGATTTTTATTCTATTAAGTTTTTCGACTTTTTGTGAAGGTAATGGGTAAAGGACAAATAGGATTTAAGTAGGGGGTTTAATTATGAGAAAAATAGGTTTTGATTCGAAAAAGTATCTTGAGGAGCAGTCGAAGTTCATCCTTGAGAGGGTAAACAATTATGATAAGTTATATCTTGAGTTTGGTGGTAAGCTTCTTTGTGATTTACATGCTAAGAGGGTTCTTCCTGGTTTTGATGCTGATGCTAAGATTCAGCTTTTACACAAGCTAAAGGAAAATGTTGAGGTTGTTATTTGTATCTATGCTGGTGATATTGAAAGAAACAAGATGAGAGGTGACTTTGGTATTACTTATGATCTTGATGTTTTCAGACTTATTGATGAGTTTAGATCTTATGATCTTGATGTAAACAGTGTTGTTATTACTAGATATGAAGATCAGCCATCGGCTACTGTATTTATGAACAAACTTGAAAGAAGAGGAATCAAGGTTTATACACATAGGGCAACTAAGGGATATCCTACTGATGTCGATGTTATCGTTAGTGAAGAGGGATACGGACAAAACCCTTATATTGAAACGACTAAGCCAATTGTTGTTGTTACAGCTCCTGGCCCTGGAAGTGGAAAGCTAGCTACTTGTCTTAGCCAGATGTACCATGAGAATATCAGAGGAAATGCTGTTGGATACTCTAAGTTTGAGACTTTCCCAGTATGGAATGTTCCTTTAAAGCATCCTTTAAATATTGCTTATGAGTCAGCTACTGTTGATCTTAAGGATGTTAACATGATTGATTCATTCCATTTTGATGCTTACAATGAAGTAACTGTTAACTACAATAGAGATATTGAAACTTTCCCGGTACTTAAGAGAATTATTGAAAAAATCACTGGAGAAGAGTCTGTTTACAAGTCACCAACTGATATGGGTGTAAACAGGGTTGGATTTGGAATTATAGATGATGATGCTGTTAAGGATGCATCTCAACAAGAAATTATCAGAAGATATTTCAAAACTGGATGTGAGTACAAGAAGGGTTATGTAGATCTTGAGACTTACAACAGAGCTAGATTAATCATGGAAGAACTTAATCTTAAGGAAGAAGATAGAGTTATAGTAGAGCCTGCTAGAGCAAAAGCTTCTTCTATGAAAGACGAACGTTGTAGTAATGAGCAGTGTACAGCAATTGCACTTGAGTTAAATGATGGTACAATCCTTACTGGTAAAAGCTCAGATACAATGGATGCAGCAGCAGCTGTTATCTTAAATGCAGTTAAGCACATTGCTAAGATTGATGATGATATTCACTTAATTTCACCAGTTATCCTTGAGCCAATCAAGAATCTTAAGAAGAATACTCTTGGAAGCAAGAGCACTTCACTAAACAGTGAAGAAATCCTAATTGCATTAAGTATTTGTGCAGCTACAAACCCAGTAGCACAAGCAGTAATGAACAAGTTATCAGAACTAAACGGAGCTCAAGCTCACTGTACTACAATCTTAAATACAGTAGACGAGCAGACATTCAGAAAGTTAGGAATCGATGTAACAAGTGATCCGGTTTATGCTTCGGAGAGTCTTTTTAATATGTAATTTAATATAGTTTTTATTTGATTTTAACCATCTAGCTTTTGCTGGGTGGTTTTTTTCATCCTTGAGCTAATAAATATTAATTGAAATGTTACTGTTCAGTTAATATTTATGGTTTTGCCTTAGCAAAAAGCATCCTTTGTATTATAGGTGGTTGGCTGTTGGGTGGTTGGGTTAGGGGAAAGGGGAAGAGGGGAATCGCACGAATACTTTGTTTGTGCTAGGAGAATTAATTTTGCATGCAAAATAAGGTGAAAAGGAAAAGATAAAATCTTTATTAAAGGAGTTTTTAAGGTCTTAAGTTTTTCCCATTCCCCTAATCTTATTTATAAGATTAATTCCCCTAGCACAATCAATTGTGCGATTCCTCATGTCCCCTAAATCACTTCCAAACCACCGCTTGCATAAGCAAGCTCACCACCACAAGCCCTCGGCGCGTACACTACCTTTTCAGCCAACAGCTGAAAAACACCACCAAGTATTATAGGTGGTTGGGTGAAGAGGGGAATCGTACATAGCTTTGCTTGTACTAGGGGAATTTATCTTATAAATAAGATAAGGTGAAAGGGAAGAACTAAGACCTAAATACAAAAATCGGACTTTAC